>NZ_JBNGGG010000027.1:0-159324 GCF_049974585.1 Streptomyces sp. UG1
CGAGCACTTCCTGGCCTTCACCAGCATCGCCTGCACCCTCATCTGCTACCGCCGACTCACCAAATGAGATGACGTCTAAGATGCTGGTGGTCCGGGAGGACAGGGTGTGGCTAATGGTGACCTGCCAGTGATGGCTTTGAGTGCGTTGGTCTTCTGGCACAGCGGTTCGCGGTGATGCGGGAGTAGGCGGTGGCACCGTGGGGTCGATCAGGTGTCGTGCCAGTCCGCATGCGAAACCACAGCTTTCTGAAGCCGGCCGATCCGTCATCGCCAGTACGGCCTGCCCGACGCCACTTCACAGCTGGTACGCGTGGATGCATGCGGAAGAGGGCGCCGCCCATGAAACCGACCTCCACCCCACGGCAGGAGCAGATGCCGCGCGGGCCGAGTGTTCGGACACCGACACCGTGGCCCGGTTCTTCCGCGCCCTGTCGGACCCCGCACAACTGCTGCGGAGTTCTGTGGAGCACGCCGGCAGCTCCCAGCCGCGGGTCTCCGTGCACCTGTCCTGTCTCGTCGACTGCGGCTACGTCACCGCACGCCGGGACGGCAGAAAGCTGCGCTACAACGCCGCCGCCCTGGACTGCTGCCCTCGCATCCCCGGATAAAGGGGTTCACGTCCTGTCGGCGATCAGGGCGTCGGCGAGTTCGCGTAGGTCCCGCGCGCTGTACGTCGGCCGGGACATCGACTGCGGATAGGCGGTCGCGCCACGCCGCAGCCACGCGCCGTCCAGCCCCGCCCGCACCGCGCCGTCGACGTCCCAGGGGTGCACCGCGACCAGCAGGGCCTGCTCCGGCCGCACCTCTACTTGATCAACGGCATACCTGTACGCGGCCTTCGCGGGTTTCCAGCACCGTGGCCCGCGCACGTCCAACAGCTCCTCGAACAAGTCCACCAGCCCCGCCTTGGTGAGCAGCCGCTCGGTCAGCGTGTTACTGCCATTGGTCATGGTCACCAGCCGGAACCCGGCATCGCTCAACTTCCGTA
The DNA here is from genome assembly GCF_049974585.1 of Streptomyces sp. UG1. Lineage (NCBI taxonomy): Bacteria > Bacillati > Actinomycetota > Actinomycetes > Kitasatosporales > Streptomycetaceae > Streptomyces > Streptomyces sp. UG1. The sequence continues at coordinate 989 of NZ_JBNGGG010000027.1, forward strand.
CGCCGTCCGGCACATCGGGGTGCACCTCCAACTCGGCGAAGCCGTCCAGGACATGCCGGGCCGCAGCCTCGACGTCCCCGGCCCACTCCTTGACACCGGGCAGCAGGGACCGCAGCCCGTCCAGGGCGACGGACGCGAAGTCCGCGTACGCCCCGGCGGCCGTCAGCGCGAACCCGTCCCGCAGCACCCCGGCGAACCAGAGGGGCATCAGATCCGCCGGCGCTCCGACATCCTCGAAGCGGACCCGCAGAGGGGTGAGATCGCTGAGCGTCTCATTTACGTCGAAGACCAGAACCCGCAGATCCTGGGCGCCGTCGTCGGACATGGTCTCCTCCCGTCACGCCGCGCTGATCGCCTTGCGCGGTTGGCACCACTCAACCGCGGTCAGCCAGGGTGTGTCATCCCGCGAGCGTGGGCTACGGAGGCGACGGGCTGCTGCCCGGACTGCTCGGTCGGGCGGCAGCGCGCGGGGGCTTGCGCTCCAGCGCCCGGTGCCGTGCCTGCCTCGCGGCCGCATCGCGATCATGGACCGGCCCGCCTGGTCGACGCGGCCGGACAGCCCCATGGCGCGGAGTAAAGCCTCCTGACCACGGCGTGCCACCGGTGCCGGACACAGCCGCGCCCCGGTGGCACGGGGGAAACCACCGGGGCGGGCTACCCGGCATCGTTCGGGCGCGCCGCCCCGCTGGACACCTACTCGGTCGTCTTGACCATGGTCTTACCGCAGCAGCACGTCGGGCTGTGTTGTCCCGTGCAGGTCGGCGGGGCGCCCTTGGTCACGGTCAGCTGGCGATCACCTCACTCGAGGTTGCGGCCATGGCGCTCTCGGGACTGACGATCGGCAGGCCGCCCGAGCCGCCGGGGTCACACGCAAGGCGGTGCGGTGTGCGAAGCCAGCGGATTGCTGCCCGCCACCGAACGAACCACGGCCGGCTACCGGCTCACCCGCACTCGTCAGCGAGCCGACGCTCGGGCAGAGGACGAACCTGTCACCGTCCGCAAGCTCACCGAGGGTGCGTAGCCAGACCGGCGGAGGGGCGACGGAGCGTCAGCAAGCCCACTCAAGCGCCCCCTACGCCCTGAGGGGCGGTCCCCGAACTTGGGAGGGCGTGATCCGGTGCAGGGTTTGGGGCAGCGTGTCGATTTGCGGGAACGCCGTTCGTAGCAAGGGTGAGAGGCGGGAAGTGCCGACGATGACCAGGAGTGCCACCATGACGCGTTACCTGTTGTCCGTCCACAGCGGTGCCGGTGAGGGGCGTGCGCCGATGACCCAGGAGGAGATGCAGGAGTCCCACCGGCAGCTCAGGGCGATCGAGAGCGAGATGGCCGCGTCCGGCGCCTGGGTGTTCTCCGGTCGCCTGCACGATGCCGATACCGCCACCGTGGTGCGGGTCTCCGGCGGAGAGGTCCTGACCACCGACGGCCCCTTCGTGGAGTCGAAGGAGCACCTGGGCGGCTTCTACATCATCGAGGCCGACGACCTCGACGCCGCGCTTTCCTGGGCGGCGAAGGTCACCGCCGCCATCCACACGCCGATCGAGGTCCGCCCGTTCGCGGCGTTCGCGGACGAGCCCGACCCCGGGCTCGGGGCCTGACCTTGCCGGTCGTCGACCGGGCGGACGTCGGGCGGATCTTCCGCGAGGAGTCCGGCCGGGTCCTGGCCACGCTGATCCGCGTCCTCGGCGACATCGACGCCGCCGAGGACGCGGTGCAGGACGCATTGGCCGCGGCGCTGCGCAAGTGGCCGGTCATTTCTTTCACGATCTACATCGTCTGCCGGCTGGCAGGCACCTACCGGACCCGGCAGTGGGGAACCGGACGAACCGTTCCCGAGCCCGGCTGACCTACACCTGCGCCTGCCCTCCTGGCGCCTGATCTCCCGCGTCAACAGCGAAGTTGTCGGTGATCGCGCACGGCGGCCCGCGCTGTAGGCGGTGACGCCCCCGCCGGTGCCGCCGGTGCACACGATGTCCGGCGCAGGTGCTCCCTCGGTCCCGCATCCGGTCGGGGGTTCGCCCTCAACTCCCCTCGCCACGCTCGCCGTTCACGCCTCCGGACATCACCGCAATCTCATTGCCAACCGTTTATGAAAACGATTATCGTCTCTTGTTGTGCCCGAGGGGGCATGAACATGACCCATGGGGGGTTTCTCTTGCGCACCCGCAGACGCCTGCTGACCGTCGCCGGCATCGCCGCCGCCGCGCTCGCCACGGCCGGTCTCAACACCTCCGCCTTCGCCGCCACCACCCTGAGCAGCGGACACGTCGACGTCCTCGACGCCGAGTGGGACGGCGCCGACCTGCACCTGCACGTCCACGACGAGGAGACGAACACCGAGTACGACCCGGTCGATGTGACCTTCTCGGTGCCGGCGGCCGCGAAGGTGGCCAACCCTGGCTGCGGCTTCCTCGGCTCCGGCAGCCAGGTCTGGCTGCTGCCGGACACCGAGATCGAGGCCGACGCCGCCGGGGTGCTGTTCCCCGGCATCTCCACCGAGCACCTCACCACCGGGGTCTTCGCCAACAACAACGTCACGTACACCCTGGTCAGCGCCACTCGCAACGGTGCCGCCACCGAGGACTTCAGCATCTACGCGGGCAGCTGCGCCCGCTGGTTCGACAGCAACACCGCCACCACCAGCTTCAAGTCCAGGACCTTCGCTGTCGGCACCCACAACCACGCCAACTGGGCCTTCGAGGAGGCCGGCACCTACCAGCTCACGTTCCGCGTCCAGGGCACGGTCGGCGGCGTGACGGAGTCCGCCACCGAGACCTTCACCTTCAACGTCACCTCATGATCCGGGCCCTGACGCGCGACAGACGCGCCCTCACAAGCGCGGCGCTCATCGCGGCGACCGCGGTGCTCGCAGGCGCGGCAGGGCTGGTCGCCGGCGGCAGCGGGAACGCCCGCGCCGCCGGCGGTGCCGTCGTCCTGGACGAGGGCGAGCTCGACTTCACGCCCCGACTGGCCGACGGAAAGCTGGAGTTGCAGATCGACGACCGCAGCGGCGACACGGCGGTCGTGCGTGAGCCGTCCCAGGTCGTGCTGCACGCTCCGGCGTCCTCCCTGCAGTACACCGCGGACCCGGTGGCCACGGCGCTCGGCACGACGAACATGGACTCCTGGCAGCTCAACGGCTGGGAGGCGGAGAACATCTTCGCCCCCGAGCCGGGCTGGAACGGCTCCGCGGCGGGGGGAGACACAGAGATCTCTCTGTCCGGGTACGAAGGCCCCGGGGACTTCGGTCTGGCCCTGTACACCCGTGAGATGGACAACGCGAATGCTCCGGCGACCGCCTATCTCGGCAGTGTCGCCTCTGTCCAGCGCACGTTCACGCTGCCGCGCGAGGAGGAACGGCTGCTGCCCATCTGGCAGTTCACCACGGAGGGCGTCTACCGGCTCACCTTCACCGTGACGAGCGGTGGCACCTCGGACACAGAGACACTGGCCGTGGTGGTGGGCGACGACGTCGACCCGGCCGACGTCCTGCCCGGTGACGGCTCCACTCCGACGGCTTCCCCGACGGAGTCGCCGACCGGCTCGGCGACCGCGAGCCCGTCGCCCACCGCCCCGGCGGCGCACGTCATCGCCGAGGGCCACGTCGACCTGGCGGCCCGTCCGGCAGACGGCAACCTGGAGTTCCAGATCAAGGAGGGCACCGAGCTCAACCACAAGTGGTACGAGCCGGGCGAGGTCGTCATGCATGTACGGCCCGCCGCCAAGCGGAAGATCCCGGAGGGGTACGAGTTCCTCGGCACGCCGGGCGACGCGGTGTGGTGGCTGCCGCTGCAGCAGAACGCCGGCATCGTGTGGCCGGGCTGGAACACCACGGAGTACGCCAAGGCCGACCTCGACGGCCGCGTCTCCTTCCGGCTGGACTCCGTACAGGGCCCCGGAAACATCGCGATGTTCCACAACGGCGCGATGGGCGTCCCGGTCGTCTCGCTCAACAGCGGTGACGGTCTGCCCGACGCCCATACCCTCGGTGCGGGCACGCACAGCCACTTCGACTGGGTGTTCGGCGCCGAAGGTGTGTACCGCACTACCTTCACGGTCAGCGCGACTCTCGCCGACGGCACGAAGGTCAGCGACACGGAGACCATCGCCTGGGTGGTCGGGGACGATACGGATCCGTCGACCGTGACGCCGGGTGAGGGGGACGAGCCGACGGCGACGCCTACGGCCACCCCCTCGGAATCGGCCTCCGCGACGCCGACCACGACCCCGTCGGCGTCCGCCTCCGGCTCGCCGAGCGCCTCGGCCCCGGCGACGGACCCGGGTTCCGGCTCGTCCGGTACCGGCGGAAGTTCGTCGACGGGCGGCAGCGGCGGCACCTCGACGACCGGCGGGCTCGCCTCCACGGGTGCGCAGGTCGGCGCGATCGCAGGCATCGCCGTGGCCGCTGTGCTGGTCGGTGGCGGTGCGGTGTTCTTCGTACGACGTCGCCGTACCGCTCAGTGAAAGCTCCGCGTACGACGGACCGGCGCATGGCAGCCACCCGGTCCGTCGTACGCGGCATTGTCGTGTTCGAGAGAAGGAGGAGCCCCATGCGGGGCCACCCCAGACGCACCACCACCGTCGCGCTGATCGCGGCGAGCGCCGCCCTGCTCTCCGGGTGCAGCGGGCTTCAAACCGGAGCATCCAACGCCGAGTTGACGGTGTCGTCGACCACTGGGATCATCGCCGACCTCGTCGAGCAGGTCGGCGGCGACCGCGTCGACGTCACCTCGATCGTGCCGCACCACGGCGACCCGCACTCCTACGAGCCCAGCCCCGGCGACGCGGCCAAGGTCGCCAAGGCCGACGTCGTGTTCAGCAACGGCCTGCTGCTCGAAGAGCCCGGGATCATGAAGATGGTCCACAGCAATGCCCGTAAGTCGGCACCGAAGATCGAGATCGCCGAGAAGCTGGAGCAGTACGGCGGCACGGTGATCAAGCTGGAGGAGGACCTCGGGCTCGATGTGCTGTGGCTCGGCTGGGCCGTCGAGGGCAAGGTCGCCGGAGACGGCTCCCAAATCCGTACCACCGCGACGAAGCTGGAGGGCCCCGGCGAGCTGCGCGTATATCTCACCGACACGCTCGGCAAGCCGAAGGTGTACATCGACTCCGCCGACGGCCTCGACGACGCCGATTCCTTCACCCTGCCACCCGAGGCGCACACCCACGTCAACTGGGCCTTCAGCAAGCCCGGAACCTACCGGCTGACCGTCCAGGGGCAGACCGAGACCCTCGACGGCAAGACCGAGGAGATCGGCAGCGGCACCTTCACCTTCACCGTCGGCGACGACGCCGAGGCGCCCGAGGGGGCCAGAGTGCTCGACGGCGGGCACGCCGACGTGGCGCTGAACGCCGAGACCGGCAAGGTGTACGTCCGCGCCGACGAGGAGGCCAGTGGCGAACCGGCGCGGCTCGCCGCCGACGACGTAGTGCTCAACGTGCCCGACCGGGCCAAGGAGACCGTGCCGAAGGAGAAGCCGTACGCCTTCCTCGGCACGGCGGGCGACGACCTGTATGTGCTGCCGCAGGCCGTCATCGGCAAGCATGTGCACGGCGACATGGACCCGCATGCCTGGGCGGACGTCGCCAACGCGGCGGCGTACGTCCGGCGGATCGAGGCCGAGCTGATCAAGGCCGACCCGGACGGAAAGGCCGTCTACGAGAAAAACGCCGCCGCTTATCTGAAGACGCTCGGCGCCCTCGACGAGGAGGTCGCCAAGAAGCTCGCCGCAGTGCCCGAGCACAACCGCAAGCTGATCACCACACACGACGCCTTCGGCTACCTCGCCAAGGCGTACGGCATGGAGGTCGCGGGCTTCGTCGTGCCCGTGCCCAACCAGGAGCCCAGCGCGGCCGAGGTCGAGCAACTCGGCGACACCATCCGGGAGAAGAAGGTCCCGTCGGTGTTCCTGGAGCCGAACCTCGCGGCGCGCGCCGACGTGCTGCGCCGGGTCGCCGAGGACGAGGGGGTCGGCATCTGCACGATCTACGGCGACTCGTTCGACGACAAGGTCCACGACTACGTATCGATGATGCGGCACAACGCGACCGAGCTCGCCAAGTGCCTGGGGAGGGACGCCTGATGAGGGGCATGCGCAGAGTTCAACGGATCGCCGTGGCGGTGGTGCTCGCCGCCACTTTGGCAGGGGGCGGGGTCGCCGTCGCGGACGATGGTACGGCGCGTGCGGCGGGGTCCGGACTCGGCCGGATCGCTTACGCGGACGGGGCGCTGACCCTGGATCCGGCCGACGGCGCCCATGTGATCAAGGTCGGCAGCGCGGACGTGCCAGACGCCTCGGCACCCGGGTGGGACACCACCGGCGTACCCGAGGGCGCCGTGACCGGAGACACCGTGCGATGGTCCCTGACCGGGCTCGACGGTCCCGGTGACCTGAAGGTGTACTCGAACGAGACCGAGACCGAGACCGAGGCTGAGGACGAGGACCAGGACGCGGGCGACGGCGCCGAGGACGCGCTGCTGTTCGACAGCGCGGACGACCTGCCCGACGCGCAGAAGCTGCCGGTGGGCCACGAGGGTGCCACCCGCTGGGAGTTCAGCGAGGACGGCACGTACCGGGTCATCTTCACCGCCGAGGCCACGGCCGCGGACGGGCGGGACCTGTCCGTCGGGACCGTGTACACGGTGGTAATAGGGGACACACCGGACGGGCAGGACTCGGTCGCCGAGGAGCCGGTCGCCGAGGAGACCCCCACCGAGGAAGCCTCGGAGGAGGCGCAGACGCTGCCGACGGCCGGAAAGGCCGTGGCGGAGGCATCCGAGACCGAGCGGCGCACCGCCCTGGCCGCCACCACGGCATCCACCGACGTCGTGTCCGGCAAGAAGGTTCTCGACGAGGGCCACGTCGACTTCGCCGCCCGCGTCGTCGACAACAAGCTGCAGATCCACATCAAGGACGGCACGGTCTCGGGGAAGACCACCTGGCGCGAGCCCTCCTCCGTCGTCCTGCACGTCAAGCCCGCGGCCAAGAACACCCTCCCGGCGGGCGAGGAGTTCGCGTTCCTCGGCAAGGGCGGCGACCCGGTGTGGCTGCTCGACCAGGTGCAGCAGGACGGGCTGCTGTGGCCCGGCTGGTCCACGGACAACATCGAGGCGGGAAAGACCAAGGGAGGCGTGGAGTTCTCCCTCACCAAGGTCGACGGTCCGGGTACCTACGCGCTCTACACCTACGACGCGATGTCGGGCGCGAACGTGCTGTTCAACAGCAAGGACGGGGTGCCGGACTCCTTCGACGTGCCCGCCAACACGCACGCGCACGGCGGATGGGCGTTCACCAAGGAAGGGACGTACCGGCTCACCTTCAAGATGAGCGGCACGCTGGCGAACGGCGCGCAGGTCTCCGACACCGAGACGGTGACGTTCGTGGTCGGCGACACCGACCCCGGCACGGTGACGCCGGGCGACGGCTCGGGCAAGGGAACGTCCGGGACCGCCGGGTCGTCAGGGACGTCCGGTTCCTCTTCCTCGAACGCGGCAGGCTCCGCCTCCGACTCCGGCTCCACGGGCGGCTCTTCGACGGACGACACCGACGGCTCGATGGCCTCCACCGGCGCCGGTCAGGCCGTACTCCTGGGCTCGGCCGCCGCCGCGCTCACCGCCGTGGGCGCCGTGTCCTTCCTGGCCGCCCGGCGCAGGAGGACCGCACATGGCTGACAGATCCGATCCGCTGCTGCGGGTCACGGGCGCGACCGTCGTCCTCGGCGGACGGACCGCCCTGGAAAAGGCTGACCTGACCGTCGACGCAGGTGAGTTGGTCGGCCTCATCGGCCCGAACGGCGCCGGGAAGACGACGCTCCTGCGCGCCGTGCTCGGGCTCGTTCCGCTGGCCGCAGGCGAGGCGGCCGTCGAGGGCCGCACCGGCCGACGGGTCGGGCGGAGCATCGGCTACGTGCCCCAACGGCATGAGTTCGCCTGGGACTTCCCCATCGACATCGCGGGCGCGATCCTGAGCGGCCGTACCCGGCAGATGGGCTGGCTGCGCCGGCCGGGCGCGGCGGACCGGGAGGCGGTGGAGGAGGCGCTGGAGCTGACCGGGCTCGCCGACCTGCGTCGGCGCCCGATCGGGGAACTGTCCGGCGGTCAGCGACAGCGGGTCCTGGTGGCCCGCGCCCTGGCCGCCGGCCCGCGCGTCCTGCTCCTGGACGAGCCGTTCACCGGAGTCGACGTACCCACGCAGGAGTTGTTGAACGAGCTGTTCGGCCGGCTGGCCGGGGAAGGCAGGGCGCTGCTGATGACCACCCACGACCTGGCGGCCGCCGCCCGCACCTGCCACCGGGTGGCACTGATCAACCGCACGGTCGTCGCCGAGGGCGGCCCCGAACTCCTCGCCGACCCCGACCAGATGCTGCGTGCCTTCGGCCTCGACCGCGCGATCGGAACGGTGACCGCGTCATGAGTGACCTGATCGCTTTCTTCGCTGATCCCTGGCAACTGCCTTTCATGCAGCGGGCCTTCGCCGTGGCGGCGATCATCGGTGTGGTGTGCGGCGTGGTCGGCGTGTACGTCGTGCTGCGCGGCATGGCGTTCATCGGCGACGCGGTCGCCCACTCCGCCTTCCCCGGCGTCGCCCTCGCCTACGCCTTCGAGGGCAACCTCCTTCTCGGCGGCGCCGCGGCCGGCATCACCACGGCCGTGCTCATCGCCTTCGTCTCCCAGAACCGGCGGCTGAAGGAGGACACCGTCATCGGCGTCTTCTTCGCCTTCGCCTTCGGCCTGGGCATCGTCCTGGTCTCCACGAGGGACAGCTGGACAACAGACCTGTCCTCCTTCCTGTTCGGCCAGGTACTCGCGGTGAGTGCGACGGATGTGTGGACGGTGGCCGCCATCGGCGCCGTACTCGTCCTCGCCGTGCTGGCGATCGGCAAGGAACTGGTCGCCGTCAGCCTCGACCGCGAAACGGCACGTGCTGCGGGCCTGCCCGTCTTCCGCCTCGACTTGGGGCTCTACGTCGTCGTCACCACGACGATCGTGATGTCCCTGGAGGCAGTCGGGAACATCCTGGTCCTCGCCCTGCTCATCACCCCCGCAGCCACCGCCCGCATGCTCACCGAACGGCTGTGGGCGATGGCCCTCCTGGCCTCGCTCATCGGCTGCGCCGGCAGCGTCGCGGGTCTGTACGTCTCCTACACGTACGACCTGGCCGCGGGCGGCTCCGTGGTCGTGGTCCTCACGGCCCTGTTTGCCGTCACCTGGTGCCTGGCACCCCGCCACGGGCTCCTTGCGAAGCTCGTCCGGCGACCGGACCCCGCCGCTGTCTTGTCCGCCGGACCGTGAACGCCCAACGAGCAGCCCCGGGCACCCTGCCCCGATGGCATGCGAGGGTGTTGTGGTTCGGGCGGAAGACACGGCAGGGCGGCGTCGAGCTCCCGTTCCGCCGACTCCGTTGCGCGCTCCGACTCCGGAAAGCGCCGGTGTGCTCGCGCGACCGCGCACCGATGCCTGGGCGATCGGTTTGGAGAGGTACCTGCTCATCACCGAGAAAGGCCACTGCACAGATGACCAAGACCGCCGCGAGTGAGGCCGACCGCGCCGAGCAAGGGCTCGGTTATGCCGTCAACGGCCCCTACTACGACGTGATCTTCCCCGAGCCGGTACGGGTCTCGCTCACGGACGCCCTGCGGCGGCTGGTGTCCGGATCCCGCGCGGTGGCCGAGATCGGCCCCGGCACAGGGGTGTTCACCGAGACCCTGCTGGAGCTGCTCGGGACGGACGGCGAGATCTTCGCGATCGAGCCGACGCGCATCATGCGCGCCGCCCTGGTGACGCGCCTGTCCCGCATACCGGCAGCCGCGGACGCAGTGACCGTGCTGCCCGAGGACGCGCTGACAGCCGAGGTGGACACACCGCTGGACGCCGTGGTGATGTTCAACATGATCATGCACTTCTCGCCGGAGCAGCGGGCTCGGCTCTGGCGCACGTGGGCCGGTGCGCTCCGCCCGGGCGGAGCGCTGATCATGGAGTCGCAGCACCCTCAGACGGCGACCGCCATCCCGCCCTCGGTGATCCCTGGCGGCACGCTGGGACGGTACCGCTACGACACCCTCGCGCGGGCAGACGTCGTGGATGAGGACCTGATCCGCTGGGTGATGACCTACCGGACCTGGCGCGGCGACGAACTGATCCGGGAAGAGACCGCAGGGTTCGACTGCCATGTCATCTCCGACGAGACGCTGGCCGCTGAGTTGTCGGCGGTGGGGCTCGAACGACACCCGGCCGCGCCCGAGGGTATCCAGGCATGGCGGCGTCCGCAGGCCCTGTGAGCCTCTTCCCCGGCGTCTCGTGCGTCAGCCCTCCACCTGCCCCCGCACGCGGCGGGAGGGAGTGAAGCCGTACAGGTCGAGGATGCCGGGCGGGTCGGCGAGCCCGGGCCCGCCCTGCTCGATCCAGGCGGTGATGTCGGCGGTGGCGTCGGTGTCGTTGACCAGGCCGAGCCACTCGGGGCGGCCGCCGGCCGCGCGGCCGGCGGGTGAGGGCTGCACGACGACGACGTTGGCGTGCTCGCAGGCGTCCAGGCAGTCGGTGACGCGGACGGTCGCGGTGCCGTCGAGTGCCTGGCGCAGGCCGCGCAGCTGAGCCGCGTGGTCGAAGCCGGGGATCTTCGGCGTGCCGCAGCAGCACCCCCGGCACACGGTGACCGTGCACCGCGCCGCCCTCGCCCTGTCGGCGGGGGCGGCAGCAGCGGTACGGCGGGAGCGCTTGCTCACGCGGTGTCCTTCCCGGGGCTGGTCCAGGCGGCCTCGCGCAGCAGACGCAGGCCGTTGAGGCCGACGATGACGGTGGAGCCCTCGTGTCCGGCGACGCCGAGCGGCAGCGGCAGCGTACCGATCAGGTCCCAGGCGACCAGTACGGCGATGAACGCCCCGGCGATGACGAGGTTCTGGATCACCAGGCGGCGGGCGGTGCGGGACAGCCGTACGACGGTGGGAATGGTGGCGAGTTCGTCGCGCACCACGACGGCGTCGGCGGTCTCCAGAGCGAGGTCGGAGCCGGCCTTGCCCATGGCGATGCCGGTGTGCGCGGCGGCCAGGGCCGGTGCGTCGTTCACGCCGTCGCCGACGACCAGAACCTTCCGGCCTTCCTGCTCCCAGGTGCGGACGGCGGCGACCTTGTCCTCGGGCAGCAGCCCGGCGCGGACTTCGGTGATGCCGACCTCGGCGGCCAGATGCTGCGCGGCGCGTTCGTTGTCGCCGGTCAGCAGGGTCGGGGCGCGGCCGGTCAGGGCGGTGAGCGCGGCGACGGTCGCGGCGGCGTCAGGCCGCAGCCGGTCGGAAAGGCCCAGCACCCCGGCCGGTTCCCCGTCGACCAGGACCACCACCGTGGTGCGCCCGGAGTCCTCCAGCCCCTGGACGACCGCGTGGACCCGGCCCGCGTCGGCGGGCAGGAGCCGGTCCGGGGAGCCGACCTGGACGGTGCGGCCCTCGACGGTGGCCGTGACGCCCTGGCCGGGCACGGAGGCGAAGCCGTCCGCGTCCGCGAGGGTCAACCGGCGTTCGCGGGCGGCGTCGACGACGGCGCGGGCCAGCGGGTGCTCGCTGGGGTGTTCGGCTGCCGCGGCCAGGGCCAGCAGCTCATCTTCGCTCAGGTCGCTGCCGGTCAGCGGGCGGATGTCGGTGACACGCGGGGTGCCTTCGGTGAGGGTGCCGGTCTTGTCCAGGGCGACGGTGTCGATCTGGCCGAGGCGTTCCATGGCGACGGCGGACTTGGCGAGCACGCCGTGGCGGCCGGCGTTGGCGATGGCCGACAGCAGCGGCGGCATCGTGGACAGCACCACCGCGCACGGCGACGCCACGATCATGAAGGTCATCGCGCGCAGCAGCGCCGACTGCAACTCGTCGCCGAAGAGCAGCGGGACGGCGAAGACCGCCAGCGTGGCGGCGACCATCCCGACCGAGTAGCGCTGCTCGATCTTCTCGATGAACAGCTGGGTCGGCGCCTTGGTCTCGGAGGCTTCCTCGACCATCTTCACGATCCGGGCGATCACCGAGTCCGACGGATCCCGCTCCACCCGCACCCGCAGGGCGCCGGTGCCGTTGACCGTGCCGGCGAACACCTCGTCGCCCGCCTCCTTCGTCACGGGCAGCGGCTCGCCGGTGATGGTGGCCTGGTCCACCTCGCTCGCGCCGGCTACGACCCGGCCGTCCGCGCCGACCCGCTCACCGGGCCTCACCAGGATCACGTCCCCGACCGCCAGCTGTTCGGCCGGCACGCTCTCCTCGCCGCCGTCGGGCAGCAGCCGGGTCGCGGTGGAGGGCGCGAGGTCGAGCAGGCCGCGCACCGAGTCCGCGGTCCGGGCGGTCGCCACCGCCTCCAGGGCGCCGGAGGTGGCGAAGATGACGATCAGCAGCGCGCCGTCCAGGACCTGGCCGATGGCGGCGGCGCCGAGCGCGGCGACCACCATCAGCAGATCCACGTCCAGGGTCTTGTCCTTCAGAGCCTTCAGGCCCTCCCAGCCCGGCTCCCAGCCGCCGGTTATGTAGACGGCCGTATACAGCGGCCCCCACAGCCACACCGGGGCGCCGAGCAGATGCAGCGGGAGGGCTAGCAGGAACAGGACCAGGGCCGCGAGCGCCCAGCGGGCCTCGGGCAGCGCCAGGATCCGGGTGCGCCGACGCGGTGGCGCACCGGCGGTGCGGTGCCCCGGTGGCGCGGGGGCGGTCAGCGTGGAAGTCATAAGACGGGTGCCTTCGATGGGGACGGGTTTCCGACTCCTCCACCGTACAGGAATATCTGAACAGCTATTCATGGATTCATTCCCGTACGATGGGCCCATGGGCCACGGACAGAAACCCCCCGCGCGCGACTACGCCGCCCCGCGCACCCGGCTGACGCCGGAGAACGCGCCGAAGGTCGCCGAGACCCTCCAGGCCCTCGCCACCCCCTCCCGGCTACTGATCCTGGCCCGGCTGCGCGAAGGCCCCTGCGCGGCCACCGAACTCGCCGACGCCGTCGGCATGGAACAGTCCGCCTGCTCCCATCAACTGCGCGTGCTGCGCAACCTCGGCCTGGTCACCGGCACCCGCCGGGGCCGCTCCGTCGTCTACGCCCTGCACGACAACCACGTCGCCGGACTCCTCGACCAGGCCCTGTATCACATCGAGCACCTGCACCTGGGGATCACCGACGAGCCCGAGGAAGAGCCCGTGCCGGTCGCGATCCCCTGACGGCCGGCCGCGCGGGCAGCCTTCGTAGATGCGCGTCCTCTCAGCCTCGGCGGCGGGCGTCCGGGTCGCGTTTGGCGATATGGCCGCGCTTCTGAAGACGGCCCCGGCGCCGACGGCACTGCCACAAGCCGCCGCAGGCCGCAGCCGGCGGCCAGGTGTGTCGGCCCGGCACGTTGGTGACAGTACGGTCTTGCGCGGTGACACCCTTCGCCCGCCGTATCCGTTGTCCGCAGAGGGCTTGGCGCTTCTGTGGATAACATTGCTCGGGCTCGGCGCAGAACGCCACTTACTGGCTTCGTTCACTTCCAGTGCCGCCGCGCGGCCGTCCGCGACCCAGGACGTGAGCGGAAGGTCGGCGTCAGTAGCGGAAGGAACCCGTCATCACACACCGGTCAGGTCTGGGCCCGTACCCGCCTCGGTGCGGTCGGGTGCTCCAGTTGGCCACTTTGAGCGTCGCAGTTGGCCACAGGGCCGAGTCGGCTCCGCGGACTCAGTCGTGACGCGCGAGCTTCACCGCGGAGACGAGCAGGATCACGGCCAGGACGGGGATGAGTACCAGATCCGAGAACACACCGAGGAGCAGCCCGCCCAGCATGGCGCCGACGATCGAGCCGAAGACCATCACCAGGGTGAAGCGGCGGTTGGCGCGCAGCACCGCGAAGCTGCCGTCACGACTGTAGCGGGCGAAGGCAACGAGCATGGTCGGCAGGGACACCAGCAGGGACAGGCTTCCGGCCGTCTTGATGTCCACACCGAACAGCAGCACGACCGTCGGGATCAACAGCTCGCCCCCGGCCACGCCCATGATCGCGGCGACCACCCCGATGCCGAACCCGGCCACGACGCCGCCGGGCACCTCCGCCCACAGCGGCAGCGCGAGCGTTCCCAGGGCAGTGGTGTGCGTGACCAGCAGGGCCGCGGCCATGAACACCATCAACCCTGCCAGCACCTTGTAGAGAGTGGAGCTGCGCATCCGCACCGCCCAGGATGCTCCGGCCCAGGCACCCGCCAGGCTCCCGGCCAGCAGGTTGACCGCGACAGGCCAGTGCGCGGCCACTTCGGAGGCCGACACCGCTGCCAGGCGGGCGGGAAGTGCGATCACGACCACCACCAGGCTCATCGCCTTGTTCAGGATGACCGCGGAGAGTGCGGCGAACCCGAACAGGCTGATCAGCAGCGGCAGGCGGAACTCCGCGCCGCCCAACCCGATCATCCCGCCCAGAACACCGATGGCCGCTCCCGCGCCGAACACCGCGGGAGCCGAGTGCGTCGAACGAAGCAGGGCGAGCTCCTGGTCGGTGGTCATGGCGGGCATCTTCCCTGGCCGCGGGTCCTGCCCGCTACGGCATGGCCCCACCTTCAGGGAATGGCACCGATCCCTCACCCCAAGACTCGTCCGGTCCTCTGAAGCACCTGGTAGACCTCGGCCAGCTGCGATGCTCAGCGTGGCCACAGCCACCGCGCGGCCTTGGAGACCCTCGCCGAACGCATCCCCCTGGCCGCCAACCTCGCCGCCCAGCTGCCGCCCTGATCTCAGCCAGTCGGCACGGCGCGGCGCCGCAGAGGCAGCCCGAACAGGCCGCTGTGGGGGGAGAGGACCAGGGAGATCAGGAAGACGGCGGCGATGACGAGGGTGATGGTGCCGCCGGCGGCGAGGTTCCAGTGGGCGGACAGGGCGAGTCCGAGGGCGCAGGAGCCGGTGCCGAGGGCGACGGACAGCAGCATTGTCAGGCCGATGCGGTCGGTCCACAGGCGGGCGGTGGCGGCGGGGCCGACGATGAGGGCCATGGCGAGCATGACGCCGATGGCAGGAGCGGTGACGACGATGACGGCCTCGATGAGGACCAGCAGGAGGAGGTCGAGGGCGGCCGCGGGGTATCCGGCGGCGCGCTGGCCGTCGGGATCGAAGGCCCCGTACACAAGCTCTTTGTGGAGGGCGGCCAGGAGCAGCAGGACCAGCGCGCCTACCCCGGCCGTCACGGCGAGGTCGTGCCCGGTGACGGTGACGATGGAGCCGGTCATGAAGGCTTCGAGGTCGCGGCTGAAACCGTCGGAGGCCGACAGCAGGGCGACGCCGAGGGCGAAGCCGGCGGCCAACACGATGCCGGTCGCGGTGGTGGCGCCCTGGTCGCGGCGGCGGGAGACGGCAAGGACGCACAGGCAGACCAGCACGCCCATGGCGGCGCCGCCGAGGTAGATGTCGATGCCGGCCACGGCGGCGAGGACGACGCCGGGGAAGGTGGCGTGAGTCATGGCCATCGTGAAGAAACCCATGCGGCGCAGGACGACGTGCACGCCGATCGCGCCGCACACGGCGCCGACCAGCGCGGCCTCCAGCAGCGCGCGGTGGGTGTAGGAGTCGAGCCAGCTCATGCCCGTACCGCCTTCCGTGCGGCGAGCAGCAGGGCGTACGCGGCCGTCATCAGCAGGACGACCGCTGGTCCGGCGGCCAGTTGTATGCCGTGGCGGACCGATGCCTGGTAGCTGGCTGCCAGTCCGAGCCAGCCGCACAGCGCGCCGAAGGCCGCGCCGATGGCGGCGATGACCGGGATGCGGTGCGAGAGCAGCCGGCCGAAGGCGGCGGGCACGATCATCAGCGCGATCACCAGGACTGTGCCCACCGCGCGGACCGCCGCCACCACGACCAAGGCGATCAGGACGTTCAGCGCAAGGTCGAGCAGCCAGGTGCGGTAGCCCATGGCGCGGGCGCCTTCCGGGTCGAAGGCCCGCAGCGTGAAGTACCGCCCGAGCAGCGCCAGTGCGACCAGGCAGCCCGCGGCGAGCACCGCGCTCTGCACGATCTCGGCGCGGGTGACGGTGAGCACCTGTCCGAAGAGAAAGGCGTTCAGGTCGTGCCGGTAGTCGTGCTGCCGGGAGACCAGGACGACGCCGAGCCCGAAGCACGCGGTGAGGATGACGGTCAGCGCCGAATCCTCGCTGATGCGCGGCGCGCGGGTGAGCAGCATCAGCAGGACGGCGGTGAGCAGCCCGGCGACCAGCGCACCCCAGAAGACCCCGTCCGCCGCCCCGGCGGCGAACCCCACCACAACACCGGGGAACACGGTGTGTGTGAGCGCGTCGGCGACGTACGCGAGACGGCGTACGAGGACGAAGACGCCGACGGCGCCGCCCAGTACCCCTAGGATCAGCAACTCCACAAGGGCGCGGGCCATGTACGGCACCTGGAAGGGGTCGTAGAGCGGTGAGCCCATCACATCCCCGCCACGATCGTGCTGCCGTCGACTTCGAGCACGTGTGCGCCGTAGCAGCAGCGGAGATTGTCGGAGGTCAGCGTCTGCTCCGGCGGGCCGAAGCCGTACTGCCGCCCGTTGAGCAGACAGACCTGCCGGCACAGGGCGTGCGCGACCGACAGGTCATGCGTGGAGACGAGGACCGCGGCGCCGCCTGCCAGCAGTTCGCGCAGCGCGCCGAGCAGCGCGTCGCGGCTGACGGCGTCCACGCCGTTGAACGGCTCGTCGAGGAGGAGCACATCGGCCTGCTGGGCGATGGCGCGGGCCAGCAGGACGCGCTGGCGCTGGCCGCCGGAGAGGGTGCCGAAGCGGTCCCGGGCCCGGTCGGCGAGCCCCACCAGGTCCAGGGCGTCGGCGGCGATGGCCCGGTCGCGTTTGCCGGGGCGGTGCAGCCAGCCCGCCGCCCGGTAGCGGCCCATGAGCACCACCTGGCCGACGGTGACGGGGAATTCGGGGTCGAGGGTGTCTGCCTGGGGGACATAGGCGGTACGGGATCGGGCGGCGGCCGGGCGCTGCCCGCGCACGGTGACGGAGCCGGAGGCCACCGTGACCAGGCCGAGCGCGGCCTTGATGAGGGTGGACTTGCCCGCGCCGTTGGGCCCCACGAGGGCGGTTGCCTCGCCGACGGGCACTGTGCCGTGCACATCGCGCAGCACGGTCGCGGAGCCGTAGGCCAGGGTGGCGTGGTCGAAGACGATCGCCGGCGGCGGACCGTCCTCCGTGCGCGGCTGGGGTACGACGGCGGTGGCGGTCACTTCAGGGCGTCCACGACCGTCTTGGTGTTGAACTCCATGCTCTTGAGGTAGGTGTCGCCGGCCGAACCCTTCGGGCCGAGCGAATCGCCGTACAACGAGCCGTCGCCCGCGACCACCTTCACCCCGGACTGGCGGGCAATGGCCTGGGCGGTCTTGGGAGGCAGCGAGGTCTCGCCGAAGACGGCCTTCACCTTCTGCTTCTTGATCTTCTCCACCAGGCCGTCCAGCTGGCTGCCGGACAGCTCGGCCTGGTCGCTGAAGTCGGGGATGACCGAACCGACATAGGTCAGCTGGTAGCGGTCGATGTAGTAGCCGAAGGCGTCGTGGTTGGTGACGAGCTTGCGGTCGTCGGCGGGCAGGGAGTTGATCTGGCGCGCGATGTCCCTGTCGAGGGCGTCGAGCTTGGCCGCGTACTCCGTGAAGTTGTCCTGGTAGTCCGCCTTGTGCGCTGGGTCGGCCTTGATCAGGGCTTTCTCGATGGTCTCGCTCATGATCCTGGCGTTGAGCGGGTTGTGCCAGATGTGCGGGTCGTCGGCGGTCTCGCCGGTTTCGTGGTCCTCGCCCTGGCGCAGGGTGATGCCCGTGCTGGTGTCGACGGTTTCGCCGTCGAAGCCGGACGCATCAACGGTCTTGGGCAGCCACTCGTCTTCCAGGCCCACGCCGTTCTTCACCAGCAGTGTGGCCTCGCCGATCGCCTGGAGCGCGGCCGGGGTCGGCTCGTACTCGTGGGGCGAGGCATTGGGCTTGACCAGCTGGGTGACCGTCACCCGGTCTCCGCCGATGTTGCGGACGAAGTCGGCGACCTGGGTGGTGGTGGCCACGACCTTGACCGTGCCGTCGGCCTGGGCGTCGCCGCTGTCGGCATCGGCGGTGGTGCCGCAGGCCGTGAGCGAGGTGGCGGCGACCGCCGCGAGGGCGGCTGCGGCGGTGAGGCGCTGGGGGTGGTGCACGGTACTCCTCCGACCGATGGCCTTAATAGATATGGAAATCATTTTCATCTAGCATTCCGTATGGACCGGCTAACGGTCAACCGGCGGCGTAGATCGGTCGGCGCGTCGAGCAACTACCCCGCGGCCACGACTGGGTGGCCGGCGAGGACGGGCATCTGACGGAGGGTGTGGCGCAGCGGATCTCCCTTCCCCGAGGGCTGCCGGCCGACGTGACGGGCTCGATGGGGGCATATGGGCACTGCGGGTGTGCGTAGCGTTGTGGCGAGGACTGGCCTGAATACGGGCTCATCGGCGTGTACGGGGTCTTGGCGACCTTGGCGGCGACGCCTTGAAGTCCGCGTCGGCAGCCTTGTCGTTGTAGGTGACCCAGACAGCGCCGATCGTGATGTGATCGGCGGCGGTGTTGCTGCCGGCGTTTCCGGGCCTGAGCAGAGCAGGCACCGGCTCGACGGGACCCGCCCGTCCCGTGGTCGACGAAGCCCATCAGCCGGTGCTGGCCGAAAGTCTTCTTCCAGGCCGCAGCCGTGTCCCCCTTGTCGGAGCGCGCGATCACCAGGACGCCATCCAGGTCCACGGTCACAGAGCCGGCCGCATCCGGTGCCGTCTCCCCGGCCCGATGTCGGCCAGGCAGTCGCCACCTAGGCGACCGCGAGCGCCACACCCAGCAGGATCTTGCCCGGATCGTGCACGCCCGCAGCTTGCGCCAGGATGCCAGAGCCGCAGAGATCCCAGTATCCAGTCCCGTCTTGCGGACCGACTCCACCAGCAGCACGGTCTGCGAGACCACCGTCACGAGCCACAGCGGTGTCAGGCCGTCGTTCACCGCGGTGCGCGTCGTGTTGTTCACAGAGCCACTCGCGATCGGCGAGATCTGGATCTCGTAGCCGATCTTCTTACCGCTGGGCCCCGGCGACCGTTACATCAGTACGACGGCGACCATGTACGGCTCGGTCTTCGACGGAGACGCGGAAGCCCTGGCGGCCGTTCTTCTCGACGATGGTCATGAACCCGGGGCAGACGGTCCCGTAATCGTGGGCCCCGAGGCAGTACTCAAGCCACTGACAACGGAGTTCGTTGCCACAGCGGGCCTGGTCGGTGGCGGTGCCTCTGCCGACGAGCGACCGCCGCCCCCTGAACGCGTTGCTTGACTTCGTGCGCTGTTGTGGTCGGCTGGGATCAAGTTCTGGGTGTGGCGTGAGGGGGATTGAGCATGTTCTGCGGCCCTTGAGCGGGGATGAGATGGCGGCGGGAGGATGGGTGGGTGCTTGCCATGTCCAGTTCGGTCATGTCGAGTACGTCGCCTGCTTCACGGACCCGTCGTCGCCCTGTGGGGGAGGTGGTTCTGGGAGTGGATACGCACCGGGATACCCATGTGGCTGCGGTGCTCTCCGTGATGAGGATTGTGCTTGCCACCGACGAATTTCCGGCCACCGCGGCTGGATACCGCGATCTGCTGAAGTGGGCCAGGAAGTTGGGAGCCGTGAGGCGGGCCGGGGTGGAGGGGACCGGCTCCTTCGGCGCGTCCCTGTCGCGCTATCTGCTGGCCCAGGGCATAGACGTGTTCGATGTGAATTGGATGGACCGGGCAGATCGTCGTCGGCGCGGCAAGTCTGATCCGCTCGATGCTCAGAACGCGAGAATGTACAAGCTTACGAAGGTGTCGGCGATCAAAGCGCGTACCCAGGCGAGCAACCAGCTTGCGGGAAGGCTTGCCGGAGTGGGCAATGCCGAACTCTTCCGTACCTGTGCGCGGTTCACCGACGTGGGCAGTCGCGAGGAGGCCGGCGAGGAGTCTGTGCTGCAGGCCACTCGGATCACGCTGAGTCGTGGAATGTCATGCCCCGCAGCTGCTCGACGTGGTGGGGATCGGACCGGACACGGCCGTCACTGAGGCGTCCTTCGCTGCGCTGTGCGGGGTCAGTCCTGTCGAGCGTTCCTATCAAGGAGGGCAAGACCCGGCGCGAAAACGTCCGGTGTCTCAAACGCTACGTCGCCCGAGAGGTCTTTCACCTGATCCGGCCCGTTTCCTCACAACCCCCGTCATAGGGCGGTTGTGAGATGTGGGAGCGTGAGTCGGGTGAGCGAGAGTACGTCCAGCACCCTGCAATACCGCTTTGACGGGCCGGAAGAGGCACCCGTACTGATCTTGGCGCCGTCCCTTGGTACCACTTGGCACATGTGGGACCGCCAGGTCCCCGAGCTGACCCAGCATTGGCGCGTCTTCCGGTTCGACCTGCCCGGACACGGCGGCGCGCCCGCGTACCCGGCGGGTTCCGTCACCGACCTCGCCGAGCGGCTGCTCGCCACCCTCGACGGCCTCGGCGTGCAGCGCTTCGGCTACGCGGGCTGTGCGTTCGGCGGTGCCCTGGGCATCGAACTCGCCCTGCGCCACCCCGAGCGCATCGCCTCGCTCGCGCTGATCGCCGCCTCGCCGCGCTTCGGCACGGCCGACGAGTTCCGGCAGCGGGGCGTGATCGTGCGCACGAACGGCCTCGACCCCATCGCCCGTACCTCGCCGGACCGTTGGTTCACCTCCGGTTTCGCCGCCGCCCAGCCCGCGATCACCGAGTGGGCGGTGCAGATGGTGCGCACCACCGACCCGGGCTGCTACATCTCCGCCTGTGAGGCGCTGGCCTCCTTCGACGTACGGGACCGACTCGGCGGCGTCACCGTGCCCACGCTCGTCCTCGTCGGCTCGGACGACCAGGTCACCGGCCCGGCCGAGGCCCGCACCCTGGTCGCCGGGATACCGGACGCCCGGCTCGCCGTGGTGCCCGGCGCCTCCCACCTCGTCCCGGTCGAGCAGCCCGCCGCCGTCACCGACCTGCTGGTCCGGCACTTCTCCACCGCCTGGCAGCCCGCCTACGACACCAACACCGGCCAGATGGCCATCGTCGCCGCCCCCGCCAAGCCGGTGCTGGCCCCCGTACAGCCGCAGCCCGCCCCCGTCGCCGAGATCGCCCCGGCCCTCGTACCGCCGCAGACGACGGGCCGGCCGGATCCCTACGACGCCGGGATCAAGGTCCGTCGCGAGGTGCTCGGCGACGCGCACGTCGACCGGGCGCTGGCGCAGGCGGACGAGTTCTCGGGGGACTTCCAGGAGTTCATCACCCGGTACGCGTGGGGTGAGATCTGGGACAGACCCGGTCTCGACCGGCGTTCCCGAAGCTGTGTCACCCTCACCGCCCTGGTCGCGGGCGGCCATCTGGACGAACTCGCCTTCCACACCCGCGCCGCCCTGCGCAACGGCCTGACCCCGGTCGAGATCAAGGAAGTGCTGCTGCAGGCGGCGGTGTACTGCGGCGTGCCGGCGGCCAACAGCGCGTTCAAGGTCGCCCAGCAGGTCATAAGGGAGGAGACCACCCCGCAGGAGTGAGCCCCGCACGAGTGAGCCCCGCAGGAGTGAGCATGGTGTGAGCATCCCGAACGGGTGCGCGCCAGGATGGACCCATGAAGCTCACGAAGAAGTCGCACGCCTGTGTGCGCCTCGAGAAGGACGGACAGACGCTCGTCGTCGATCCCGGCGGGTTCAGCGAGGAGGACGCCGCGGTCGGCGCCGATGCGATCCTCGTCACGCACGAACACCCCGACCACTTCGACGAGGGCCGGCTGCGGGCGGCCATGGAGGCCAACCCCGCCGCCGGGATCTGGACGCTGAAGTCCGTCGCGGAGCAGATCTCGGCGGCGTTCCCGGGCCGTGTGCACACCGTCGGCCACGGCGACACCTTCACCACCGCCGGCTTCGACATCCAGGTCCACGGCGAGCTGCACGCCGTCATCCACCCGGACATCCCGCGCATCACCAACGTCGGCTACCTCATCGACGGCGGCCGCGTCTTCCACCCCGGAGACGCCCTCACCGTGCCCGACCACCCCGTCGAGACGCTGATGCTCCCGGTCATGGCGCCCTGGAACAAGATCGCCGAGGTCATCGACTACGTCCGCGAGGTCAAGCCGCAGCGCGCCTACGACATCCACGACGCCCTGCTCACCGACCTGGCCCGCCCGATCTACGACCGCCAGATCGGCGGCCTGGGCGGCTCGACGCATCTGCGGCTCACGCCGGGGGACTCGGCGGAGCTGTGACCGGTGCCACCCCGGGCGGGGCCGGGTTGTCAGTCCCGCCCGGTAGGTTGTGAGACATGCGCATCGCGACCTGGAACGTGAACTCGATCACCGCCCGCCTGCCGAGGCTCCTGGCCTGGCTGGAGAGCAGCGACACGGACGTGCTCTGCCTCCAGGAAGCCAAGGTCGCCGAGGAGCAGTTCCCGTTCGACCCGCTGCGCGACCTCGGCTACGAGGCGGCGGTCAACGCCACCGGCCGGTGGAACGGCGTGGCGGTGCTCTCCCGCGTAGGCCTCAAGGAGGTCGTCAAGGGCCTGCCGGGCGACCCGGGCTACGACGGCGCCGAGGAGCCCCGCGCCATCTCCGCGACCTGCGGCCCGATCCGCGTCTGGTCGGTGTATGTGCCGAACGGCCGTGAGGTGGACCACCCCCACTACGCCTACAAGCTCCAGTGGTTCGAGGCCCTCAAGGCCGCCGTCGCCGGCGACGCGGGCGGCAGCCGCCCGTTCGCGGTGCTGGGCGATTACAACGTGGCGCCGACGGACGACGACGTCTACGACCGCTCCGTCTTCGAGGGCTCCACCCACGTCACCCCGGCCGAGCGCGCCGCCCTCGCCTCCCTGCGCGAGTCCGGCCTGTCCGACGTGGTCCCGCGCCCCCTGAAGTACGACCACCCGTACACCTACTGGGACTACCGCCAGCTCTGCTTCCCCAAGAACCGCGGCATGCGCATCGACCTGGTGTACGGCAACGAGCCGTTCGCCAAGGCGGTCACCGACTCCTACGTCGACCGCGAGGAGCGCAAGGGCAAGGGCGCGTCGGACCATGCGCCGGTGGTGGTGGATCTCGACGTGTAGGGCACGCCCTCCAGTCCGTCCGGCGTTTGAGGACGAGGCCGTTCAGGCCGATACGGGGGTCCGGGGGCAGAGCCCCCGGACGGTCACGGCACCAACGCCCGCAGATCCACCGACTCGGCCAGCGCAGCGAGCCCCGCGTCTCCCGGATGCAGATGATCCCCACTGTCGTACGCGGGCAGCATCCGGGAGGGCCGCGCCGGGTCCCGAACCACGGCGTCGAAGTCGAGGACGCCGTCGAACACCCCGGCACCGCGGATCCACGCGTTCACCGCGGAGCGCTCGGCATCGACGGCGGCCGTGCACCGAGCCTCCCCCTCGCACGGCAGAATCGTCGCCGCCAGCATCCGCAGCCCCCGCGCATGCCCCCGGTCCGCGATCGCGCGCAGACCGGCGATCACCTGCTGCGAGGTCGTGCCCCACCGCACATCGTTGATGCCCTCGAACACCACCGCCGTACGTACTGACGTCTGGGCCACGACATCCCGGTCGAACCGGTACAGCGCACTCACCCCGGCCGTGTCCGTGGAGACCCCGTCCCCGGGATAGCGGTCGGAGACCACACGGTTGCCCGAGATCCCCTGGTTGAGCACCCCATAGCGCGGGACCACACTCTGGTTCAGCAGCCGTGTGGCCAGCACATCGGGCCACCGCCGGTTCGCGTCCGGCGTCGACTTGTCGCCGTCGGTGATCGAGTCCCCCAGCAGCACCACGGACCCCGGACCGCCGCCCACGTCGACGCCGGTCAGCAGCGGCCAACTGGTCAGGACGGTGCCGTACGCCGCCGCGGACGTGTCCGCCGTGTGGTCGCCCGGCGCGCTCACATATGACCGCTGCTGCGCGAGCCGGTGCACGGGCGCGGCCGGCACGGTCCCCGGCAGATGGAAGCTCACCAGCAGATTGGCGTCCGCCGGCACGGCGAAGCCCAGCGGATCGCTGTACGCCTGCGCCCCCGCCGGGATCTCGACGCCCGCCGCGCCCCGGAACGCCACCCGCACCGGCGTCGCCTTCGCCGCCGCGCCCGCCCGCTGCACCGCCACCGTGGCGCTGCCGATCCGTACCGGCCCCGCCGCGAAGGTGTTGTCGAACCGCAGCCGCACCCGCGGCCCGCCCACCGAGGTGTGCACCACCAGGCGCAGCGTCCGGTCGGTCCACGGCCCCACGGCCGGGTAGCCGCCCGTCGCCGTCGCCCAACTCCCCGTCCAGCCCGGGGTCGGGGCACGTACCGCCACCGCGAACACATGCAGCCCACTCGCCTGCGGCAGCCGTACGGCGGCGACCTCGCGGCCCCGCAGGATCGGGACGGTGACGACGTACAGCCGCGCCCGTTCGGCGAGTTGGCCGCCGGGGGTGTTGATGTGCGGGAGGGCGACCGCCTTCGTGGCGAGCGGGCCGGTGCGCCAGTCGGGGGCGGTCAGGTGGTAGGCGGACCGGGCGCCGTCGGCGTAGAGCACCGTCCCCGCGCCGCCGGTGTCGGTGCCGGCCGTGCCCGCCACCAGGAAGGCGAGCGCGTCGCCGTGGCCGTGCATGCGCACGTCCTGACCGGCGGCGAGGACGTTGTCCGGCTCGCCCGGCCGCCGGTTCGGCCAGGTCAGTGCGGCGCCCTGCACGGTCAGCGCGCGGCCGGGCGTCCAGCCGGCGGCCGCGAGGTCCCGCGCCGACAGGGAGGCGCCCGACCCGTCGAAGTTCGCCGCGGCGGGCCGGGCGTCGTCGCTGACGGCCCTGTTGTCGAAGAGCTGTTCCAGCGGGAGCGGCGCGGCTGCGCGCCGGCCCGCCGCCTGTGCGGAGACGCTCGGCACCAGGGCCGCGAAGAGGGCGAGGACGACCGCGGAGATCCACACACATCGGCGCACTGCCGACTCCTCCCGTTTCACGACCGCTCAGGACTGCGTATGACTGCGCATGACTTCAGGCGACACACTCGGGCGAGACGTTCAGTGAGACGTTCGACGAGACGTTCCGACGAGACGCAAGACGCACGGAGAAGTTAGAGAGGCGCCCGTGACCCGTCAACGAGCCATGCCAGAAGTCGACGTGAACTCGACCGGAATCGGGGGTCCGCGCGCCTGTGGTGCGTTCGGCAGTGCGAATGACACGCTGTGCGTATGAAGATCCCTTTTCTGGGCCACCGGCCCGAGAAACGCGGGGCCCCCGACCCCGAGGGCATCGCCGAACTCCTCTCCGAGTGCGAACTCCTGCGCTCCCACGCGTCCAGAGCCGGGATCCAACTCGATGACACCGCAGCATCGTTGGAGGCCCTGGATCAGTTGCTCCCGCGCTGGCGGGACGACGAGGAGGTGCTGCCCTGGCTGGGCAACGACGCCGGGCTGTATCTCGGCACCGTCATCGTGCGCACCGTGCCCGGGGCCGTCTGGGAGATCTGGCCGGACGGTCAGCCGGTCGTCCGGCTCGCCTCCGGCCGTGAGTTCGACGTCGTGTCCTCGGGCCGGGAGTGGGCCGCGAGCGGGGTGCCCGAGCTGTCGCAGGTGTACGCGGAGGTCGCGGAAACGTGAGGCCCTGATCCCGGCCCGACATAAGCGCGACGTAAATACGGCTTATGCCCGAAAAGTGCGTGTCGTGCGCTATGTTCAGTTTTGTCCGGATAGTTTGCGATCATCGCCAGACCGCTGAACAGGGCCCCCATCTCGCCGTGTCCGACCTCGACTACGATGTTCCGTCCGTCCCCAAGGCCGTGGCGGTGGCACCAGCCACGACCGGGGACGCTGCTGCCGCAGCAGTCACAGAGCCATACCCGTCCGGCGCCGGCCGGAGATCACTGCTCGCGCAGTGGGATCGACACGTACGACGGGTCGTTCGCCGGCGAGGAGAAGGTCAGCCGCGCGCCGGACGGGTTGTGCTCGATGTAGAGCGGGTCGACCGTGTCGACGACCAGGGCGAGATGATGCCCGGCCGGGACGTCGTAGGCCGTGGAGTACAGCTCCAGGTCGACGCCGAACGGCTGTCCGGGCGTTCGTCCGTGGAAGGTGTACGGCGCGTTGCTGACCAGCTTGCCGAGGCCGAGCGGGCCCATGTCGTAGAGGTAGGCGACGAGGGTGCCGCTCTCCTTGGTCGGGGTGACGGTGGTGTGCAACTTCGTGGTGCCGCGCACGCGTTGCGCCGTGGGGTACTTCTCGGACTGCCATACGGCCGCCCAGCGGCGGGGCAGCAGCGGGATCGAGGCCATCGGGGGCAGCTTGGCCACCTGGTCGAGGATGCTGGAGAGGAAGACGACGCCGCCGTTCGCCCCCGAGTCGATGTTGGTGTGGATCGTCTTCGTGCCGCCGAGGGCGATCTTCCTGTCGGTCGCGGCCACCGACTTCCAGTCCGGGTAGCCCTCGTAGCCGTCGCCGGAGCGGGACTTGAGCCGGACCGGCAGCTCGCGGTTGATGCCGTTGTCCGCGCCCTTGAGGTAGTGGTCGAACCAGCGCTCGGTGTCCTTCCACACGTCGTTGGGCAGGCCGAACAGCCCGGTCAGCTCGGCGGTGGCGTGGTCGCCGGGACGGAACTCCAGCCGCTTGGGGCCGGTCAGCTTCTCGTAGAAGCCCGCGTACTGGTTGGGCGGGAAGATCGTGTCACCCCAGGCGTTGGCCATCATGACCGCCGCGCCGCTGTCGTTGAGTTGGTCCACATATGTGGCGACCGAACGTTTCTTCCCCCAGTTGATGATGTCCTGTTCCCTGGACAGGTTGGAGGCGTAGAAGTCGTTGAAGATCTGCCGCAGTTCGGCGCTCTGGCGGCCGGTGACCAGGCTCGCGCCGTCGAGCAGGGCCGCGGCCTGGACGCTCTGGGTGCGGCCCGAGTAGATCGAGCCGATGAGGTCGGCCCAGCCGCTGAGGGCGGCGACCGCCCGGACCCGCTTGTCGTGCGCGGCGGCCAGCAGGCTGATGCCGGCGCCGTACGAGACGCCCGCCATGCCGACGCGCCGAGTGTCGGCCGGGGTGTTGGCGAGCGCCCAGTCGATCACCCTGGACGCGTCGGCTATGTCGGGCGGGCCCGCCACTTCTATCTCGCCGCCCGACTGCCAGAACCCGCGCACGTTGTAACTGACCACGATGTAGCCCGAGTTCGCGAGCCTCTGCGCCTGCGCGAAATACTCCACCTGGGGCAGGCCCCAGCTCGTGGGCAGTACGAGCAGCGGGTAGCGGCGGCTGCCGTCGGCGCCGGCCGGAGTGACGACGTTCGCCTTGAGGGTGGTGCCGCCGTCGCCGGTGATGTCGACGAAGCGGACGCTGGCGGGGGCCGCCTGGGCGGCGGGGGCGAGCCCGAGGGCGCTACCGGCGACCAGGGTCGCGGAGACGGCGCCCACGGCGGTCGTACGCAGGGCCTTGCGTTGGGTTCCCACAGGTCACTCCTCACTCGTGTCAATGCAAAGTGACCGAACGGTAACCGGGGCCTCTTACCGCAAGTAACCCGCCGGTAAGTTACGTGGGGGTAACGATTGCCGGAATGTGATGGACCTCAGGAGGCGCGGTGTGAGTTTCGTGCGGGGGCGGCCTCCGTGGACGGCAGGGGAGCCTGCGCGGCCCGCGTCACATCCGCGACCAGTTCGACGACGTCCGGGCCGTACGCCTGCGAGTTGACGACCTTCAGCAGCAGGACGAAGGAGGAGTTGCCGTGCTTGCGCAGCAGCTTCCCGTGGTTCCGGGCGAGGTAGCGCACGGCGGCGTGGTTGGTGTTGGAGTGCTGGCCGCAGGCGAGGAAGACGGGGCGGGCGTCCGAGCTCGTCCGGCCTGCCGTCAAACGGGCCAGCAGTACGTGCTCGACTGTCCCTCTTTCCCATCGGTAGCGTTCGCTGCCCACCCGGATGGCGCCCCGGTCCGGCCCCGGCTCGCTGTCCGTGTTGACCTCGACGCCAGGCAGCAGTGACCGCAGGTGCGCCGCCATCCGCTGGTTGGACACCGGCCCGCCGACACAGAACTCCGTGCGCTCGCCGAAGCCCTGCTGCATCGCGTCATGGGCCACGATCTGCGCGTGTGCCCCGCAGTCCTTGATGATCGCGGACAGCTCCAGCAGTGCGAACACATCGCGCCGTGCCACGGTCCAGTCGCCGCCGCCCGCCGACCGGTTGACCACCAGCAGGCACTCGGAGTTGTCCGGCAGCCCGAAGAACCGCTGCTTTCGGCGGAGCCTGCGCTTCCACAGGTAGGTGCGGGCCAGCCAGCCGAGCGCGGCACTGATGCCGGCCGCGACCACGCCCAGGACGATGTTGCGCACGTCGTCATTCATGGGCGCGCATGGTAGCGGGCGAACGCAAACCGTTGTTCGAGACAGGTGCCCGTGCGCTCCTGACGAGGGCATGCCGATCGAATAGGCTGCGCGAACGGTCCCTGACTGGAGGTGCGGATGCGTCGCCCTGTCGTGCGGAAACTGTCGGTCCTGGCGGTCTCGGCCGCCGTGGTGTCGGTGGGCGCGGCGGCGCCCCCCGCCGCCCAGCACAGCCCCGTCCAGAAGGTCCCGGTCGCCGTCGGCCACGGCGGCGCGGTCGCCAGCGTCGACGCGGACGCCTCCGCGGCCGGCATCGAGGTCCTGCGCAGGGGCGGCAACGCCGTCGACGCCGCCGTCGCCACGGCCGCCGCGCTCGGCGTGACCGAGCCCTACTCGGCCGGCATCGGCGGAGGCGGCTACTTCGTCTACTACGACGCCAAGTCCCGCACGGTGCGCACCATCGACGGCCGGGAGACCGCGCCGCTGAGCGCCGACTCCGAGCTGTTCGTCGAGAACGGCACCGCGATCCCCTTCGCCCAGGCCGTCAGCAGCGGCCTGAGCGTCGGCACCCCCGGCACGCCCGCCACCTGGCAGCAGGCGCTGGACAAGTGGGGGAGCAAGAGCCTGCGATCGGTGCTCGGGCCCGCCGAGCGCCTGGCCCGCGACGGCTTCACCGTCGACGACACCTTCCGCGCGCAGACCGCCGCCAACGAGACCCGGTTCCGCTACTTCCCGGACACCGCGAAGCTGTTCCTGCCGAACGGGGCGCTGCCGGTGGTCGGCTCCACCTTCAAGAACCCCGACCTCGCCCGCACCTACGCCGAGCTGGCGCGCAAGGGCGTCGGCGCGCTCTACCGGGGCGGCATCGCCGAGGACATCGTCGACACGGTCAACAAGCCGCCCGTGGACCCCGCCTCCGGCTGGAACGCCCGCCCCGGTGACCTGTCCGCCAAGGACCTGGCCGCCTACCGCGCCAAGTTCCAGGCGCCCACCAAGACGTCGTACCGCGGTCTCGGCGTCTACTCCATGGCGCCCTCTTCCTCCGGCGGCACGACGGTCGGCGAGGCCCTCAACATCCTGGAGAACACGGACCTGTCGAAGGCGAGCGAGGTCCAGTACCTGCACCGCTATATCGAGGCCGGCCGCATCGCGTTCGCCGATCGCGGGCGCTGGGTCGGCGACCCCGCCTTCGAGGACGTACCCACGAAGGAACTGCTGTCGCAGCGGTACGCCGACTCGCGCGCGTGCCTGATCAAGGACGACGCGGTGCTGACGAGCCCGGTCGCGCCGGGCGACCCGCGCAACCCGGCGGCCTGCGACGCCAGTGGCACGGCGGCGCCGACCACGTACGAGGGCGACAGCACCACCCACCTCACGGTGGCCGACAAGTGGGGCAACGTCGTCTCCTACACGCTGACCATCGAGCAGACCGGCGGCAGCGGCATCACCGTCCCCGGCCGCGGCTTCATCCTCAACAACGAGCTGACCGACTTCTCCTTCACCCCGGCCAACCCGGCCGTCCACGACCCGAACCTGCCCGGACCCGGCAAGCGGCCGCGCTCGTCCATGTCGCCGACCATCGTGCTGGACCGGCACGCCAAGCCGGTCGTCGCGCTCGGTTCGCCCGGTGGCGCGACCATCATCACCACCGTGCTCCAGACCCTGACCGGATTCCTCGACCGGGGCCTGCCGCTGGTCGACGCGATCGCCGCGCCGCGCGCCAGCCAGCGCAACCAGACCACCACCGAACTCGAACCGGGCCTGTACGACAGCCCGCTCAGGGCCCGGCTGGAGGCCATCGGACACGGCTTCCGGCGCAACCCCGAGATCGGTGCCGCCACGGCCGTACAGCGGCTGCCGGGCGGCAAGTGGCTCGCCGCCGCCGAGAAGGTACGGCGGGGCGGGGGCTCGGCGATGGTGGTGTGGCCGGCGTCCTAGGGCCTCGGAGTCCGGCGCAGGCCTCAGAGTTCAGGGGCGGGCGGCAGGTCCTCCGTGCGGAAGGCGAGCCGCCCGTTCTCCACGTCCACCGTCACCCGGCCGCCCTCGCCGATCCGGCCGTCCAGGAGCAGCCGGGAGAGCTGGTTGTCGACCTCCCGCTGGATGGTGCGGCGCAGCGGGCGGGCGCCGTACTCGGGCTGGTAGCCGCGCTCGGAGAGCCAGTCGACGGCCGCGCCGGTGAAGTCGACCGCCACGCCCTGGGCGTGCAGCAGCCGGCGCGTTTTGTCCAGCAGCAGGCTGGTGATCCGCTCCAACTGCTCGGGGGTGAGCTGGCGGAAGACGACGATCTCGTCGATGCGGTTGAGGAATTCGGGCCGGAAGTGCTGGCGCAGCGGCCGCAGGATGCGCTCCTGCCGGGCCTCCTCGTCGGCCTCCCGGTCGCCCGCGCCGAACCCGATCCCGGCGCCGCCCCGGCTGATCGCCTCCGAGCCGAGGTTGCTGGTCATCACGACGACCGCGTTGGTGAAGTCGACGGTCCGGCCCTGCGAGTCGGTCAGCCGGCCGTCGTCGAGCACCTGCAGCAGGATGTTGAAGACGTCCGGGTGGGCCTTCTCGACCTCGTCGAGCAGCAGCAGCGAGTACGGGTGCCGACGCACCACCTCGGTGAGCTGTCCGGCCTCCTCGTGGCCGACGTAGCCGGGCGGGGCGCCGATCAGGCGGCTGACGGTGTGCCGTTCCTGGTACTCGCTCATGTCGAGGCGGACCATGCGCTCCTCGCTGCCGAACAGCGCCTCGGCCAGCGCCCGGGCCAGCTCGGTCTTGCCGACGCCGGTCGGGCCGAGGAAGAGGAAGCTGCCGATCGGCCGGTCGGGGCTGGCCAGTCCGGCCCGCGAGCGCAGCACCGCGTCGGAGACCACGCGCACCGCCTCGTCCTGCCCGACGACCCGCTCGTGCAGATGCTCCTGAAGGCCGAGCAGCCGGTCCTTCTCCTCCTCGGTGAGGCTGCTCACCGGGATGCCGGTCTGCCGGGACACGACCTCGGCGATCGCCTCGGCGGTGACCTCCAGGTGCATGCCCTCGTCGACCTCCTCGTCGCCGGAGGCGTCCACGATGCGCTTCTTCAACTCGACGATGCGGTCGCGCAG
Source organism: Streptomyces sp. UG1 (assembly GCF_049974585.1). Classification (NCBI taxonomy): domain Bacteria; kingdom Bacillati; phylum Actinomycetota; class Actinomycetes; order Kitasatosporales; family Streptomycetaceae; genus Streptomyces; species Streptomyces sp. UG1. Next base: position 32,328 of record NZ_JBNGGG010000027.1, read on the forward strand.
TTGCGTGGCCTGCTCATAGCTCTCGTCGGCGACGGCCTGGTCCTTGTCCCGGGTGAGCTGCTCGACCTCGCGCTCCATGGCCCGTACGTCCGTGCCCTTGGTCCGCGCGCGCAGCCGCACCCGGGCGCCCGCCTGGTCGATCAGGTCGATGGCCTTGTCGGGCAGCCGGCGGTCGGTGAGGTACCGGTCGGACAACTCGACGGCGGCGACGAGCGCCTCGTCCGTGTAGCGGACCTGGTGGTGGGCCTCGTAGCGGTCGCGCAGCCCGCGCAGGATCTCGATGGCGTCCGCCGTCGTCGGCTCGGGAACCATGATCGGCTGGAAGCGGCGGGAGAGCGCCGCGTCCTTCTCGATCCTGCGGTACTCCTCCAGCGTCGTCGCGCCCACGACGTGCAGCTCGCCGCGGGCGAGGGCCGGCTTGAGGATGTTCCCGGCGTCCATGGACCCGCCCTCGCCGCCGCCTCCGGCGCCCACGACGGTGTGCAGCTCGTCGATGAACACGATCAGCCGGTCGGAGTGCGAGCGGATCTCGTCGACGATGTTGGTGAGCCGCTCCTCGAAGTCACCCCGGTAACGGGTGCCGGCCACCACGGCGGTCAGGTCCAGCGCGACCACCCGGCGCCCACTGAGCACGTCCGGCACGTCGCCGTCGGCGATCCGCTGCGCCAGGCCCTCCACGATCGCGGTCTTGCCGACGCCCGCGTCACCGATGAGCACCGGGTTGTTCTTGCCGCGCCGGGAGAGCACCTCGACGGTCTGCTCGATCTCCTCGTCCCGGCCGATCACCGGGTCGATACGGCCCTGGCGGGCGAGGTCGGTGAGATCGCGGCCGTACTTGTCGAGGGTGGGCGTACCGGTGTCGACGCGGGGCCGCTGGTCGACGCGGGGAGCCCGGGGCTGGGCGGCCTCCGGGACCTCGGGCGGCCTGCCGGACGGGGCGAAGTGGGCCGCGTTCAGGATGTGCCCGGCGGCCGAGTCGGGGTTCGCGGCCAGGGCGCTGAGCACATGCTCCGGGCCGATGTAGCCAGCGCCGCGCGCCCGGGCCAGGTCGTGCGCGTCCAGCAGGGCGCGCTTGGCGGCCGGGGTGAGCGAGAGCGACGTCGGCGGCGGGGCCTCGCCCGGCGGGTGCTGCACCGGGCCCGACCGCTCGTCGATCTCCGTCGCGAGCGAGTCGGGGTCCGCGCCGGCCCGCGTCAGCAGAGTCCGCGTCGGCTCGGCGGACAGCGCGGCGCGCAGCAGATGCTGGGTGTCCAGGTCCCGGCTGCCGTGCTCGGCGGCGTACTGGGCGGCGCCCCGCACCAGCTCCCGGGCCGGCTGACTGAGCAGCCGGCCGATATCGATCTGCCGGGGCCCGGGGCGCGGTCCGCCGAAGAAGCGGGCGAGGAATTCTCCGAAGGGGTCGTAGTCCTCGGGACCACTGAAGCCGCTGGTCATGGCGTTCCCATCCGGCGTCCCTGCGCGGGCAGGGTCGCCCTCGCTGATCGACGTGCCGGAATCGGGTAACCCGGGCGAAAGCCGGTTACACCTGGCCGCGCGTTCGTAGAACACCTTCGCACGAACGGGGGCGGGGGGCACCTTCAGGGACGGCGGGAATCTGTGTGAGCGCTCCGCTGGAAGTGCCGCGATGGGTCGTGTTTTGTCTGAGGCTGTGTGGGGGCTGGTCGCGCAGTTCCCCGCGCCCCTCGGGGCCCGCTCAGCGTGCCGTCAGGATTCGCGGTCCCGTCTCCGTGATCGCCACCGTGTGCTCCATGTGGGCCGCGCGGGAGCCGTCGTTCGTGCGTAGGGTCCAGCCGTCCGGGGCCGCGTGGTAGCCGTCCTTGCCGCTCGCGATGAGCATCGGCTCGATGGCGAGGACCATGCCGTGCCGCAGCGGCAGGCCTCGCCCGGGGCGGCCCTCGTTCGGCACCCCCGGATCCTCGTGCATCTTGCGGCCGATGCCGTGCCCGCCGAAGCCGTCCGGGATGCCGTACCCGGCTGAGCGGCACACCGTGCCGATCGCGTAGGCGATGTCGCCGATGCGGTTGCCGACCACGGCCGCGTCGATGGCCGCCGTCAGCGCCCGCTCCGCCGTCTCGATCAGCCGTACGTCGGCCGGACGCGCCCTGCCGACGGTGAAGCTGATCGCCGAGTCGCCCGCCCAGCCGCCCAGTTCGGCGCCGCAGTCGATGGAGACCAGGTCGCCGTCGCGCAGCCGGTAGCCGGTCGGGATGCCGTGCACGATCGCGTCGTTCACCGAGGCGCAGATGACGGCGGGGAAGGGGACGGGCGCGAAGGCGGGGCGATAGCCGAGGAAGGGCGACGACGCCCCCGCCCCGCGCAGCACCTCGCGCGCCACCTCGTCCAGCTCCAGCAGGGAAACCCCCACGTCGGCGGCCTTGTGCACGGCCGTCAGGGCCTGCCCGACGACCTGCCCGGCCTCGTACATCGCATCGATCGACTTGTTCGTCTTCAGCTCCACCATGCCAATTACTATACCGGTATTTGAATGGGGGGTGAGTGGGGTGGTGAGTGGGGCGGGCGGACGGAGGCGGTATTAGAATGGGTGTCATGGTGCGCACCCCTCTCACCCCCGAAGAGCGCGAACGCGGCGAGCGGCTGGGCCTGCTGCTGCGCGAGGCCCGTGGCGGTCGCAGCATGGCGGAGGTCGCGGCGAGCGCCGGCATCTCCGCCGAGACGCTGCGCAAGATCGAGACCGGCCGGGCGCCGACCCCGGCGTTCTTCACGGTGGCCGCGCTGGCGGACGTACTCGGGCTGTCGATGGACGAGCTGGTCGGGCGCTGCGCGTCGGTGGTCGAGGCCGCCGCCTGACGGGTGCGCACGTCACGTTCCGGCAGTTGGGGCGTACTCTGCGTTCAATTCGAAAACTTCCCGTAGCGCGCCCGTAACACGGCTGGTGTTGCCTAACGGACCGGAGTGTTCCGGTCTGGCGGGAGTTGAGATGTCAGTGGATCAACTCCCGGCTCGGATGCGGGAGTTCGTGGACTACCTGGACGGCCTCATGGCGCGCCTGGATCAGGGCGGCGGTTGGTGTGGGGTGTTCTGGCAGCGCGATCCCGAGGGCATGCGGGCCTGTCTCGACGGGCGGGAAGTACCGCCCTGGGACGTGGTGGCGTCCCTGCTGCACGACCTCGCCGCCCAGTACGGCACCGGCGGCGCCGGCCCCGAGACCGAACGCGCCCGCGCTCTGCACACCGCCGCCCTCGCCGCGTACGACGCCCGTCCCGGCGGGCGCGACGCCCTCGGGGACCGCCTCGACGTGATGCTCCGAGAACAGCGTTACGCCGCCGAACGGCAGGCGGAACTGGGCCGGTTGCTCGCCTCCGCCACCACCCGGGAGGAGGCCGACACCATCCGCCTCGACCTGGCCTGGGCCCGCGACGACCACGAACGCGCGACCGCACGATGCGCCGAACTCCGGGGCCGGATGGCCGACTTGGAGTGGCAGGCGGCGGGTGCGCGCGGGCAGGAGATACGGCGGGAGCGGGTGGGGGAGGGGGCCGTTTTCCGCGTCGATGAGGGGGGCGAGGGGCACGGGTCCGCTGGTGACCGGTCCGGCGACGACGGCGGGTTCGGCGAGGACCGGTTCCGGGGCGGTCGGACGGGCAGCGAACGGCATGGTGGCGGCGGCTCGCTCGCCGGCGAGGGCGAGTGGCACTCCCGTGCGGGGGCGACGGAGCGCCCTGGCTCCGATCGGGGGCGACCCGCGGGCCTCTACAGCGCGGGAGACCTCGCGGGGGCGTCCGACCGGCCGCAAGCGCACGGCCCTGCTGCCGACGGTCGCCGATCCGCAGCGGGTTCGATGGGCCACGCCGGTCCCGTGGAAGCCACTGGGGCCCGCGACTGGCCGCAGGTGCATGGCTCTGGTGTCGACGGTCGCGGATCCGCAGCGGGTTCGATGGGCCACGCCGGTCCCGGGGAGGCCACCGCGGCATCCGATCGGCCGCATGCGCCCGGCACCGGCACCGACGGCCGCCGCTTCGCCGCTGATCCGATGAGTCACCCCGGTCCCACGGCACCCGACCGGTCGGAGACGCAGCGGGCCCCCGCTCCCGCCGCGTCCGGCAATCCCGACCCGGCCCCGTCGAGCACCCCCGAACCCACCCCCAAGCAGCGCAAACGCCGCCGGGGCAGCGCGCGCTTCGCCGGGATCGTCGAGGAGGAGGCCGCCCCCGTCGTCGTACCGCCGACCGAGCAGCCCGTGCTCCCCGCTCAGGCCGCCGTCACCAGCCGCCGCACCCCGCGTGGAGCCCGGTTCGCCGGGGTCGCCGCCCAGGAGGCTGCCGTGCCGCCCGTGGAGTCGCAGGACCGGGCGCTGGGCACGGGGGATCGGCAGGAGGTCGCCGGGGTCGTGGAGGCGCTGGTGCGGCTGCGGGGCGAGGGGCGCAGCGGTGAGGCGCATGTGCTGCTCGTCGAGGCCGCGCACTGGCCCGCCGAACGCCTGCCGCTGCTGGCCGCGGAGATGCGGCGCGCCGGGCTCGGGGCGGACTGGGCGACCCTGCTGTGGGAGGCCGCCTCGCTGCCCGCCGAGCGGCTGGTCGCCGCCGCCGACGCGCTGACCGCGGCGGGGCGGGCCGAGGACGGGGAGCAGATCCTGCGCCAGGGCGTGCTGCGGCCCGCGCCGGAGATCGGGCAGGCCGTACTGGGGCTGGTCGGCGAGGGGCGCCGCCGGGAGGTCCGCGCGCTGCTCGACGCGTACGTCCGCATGCGCACCCCGGAGGAGGCGGCGCGCAGCGTCGCACCCGATCCGAAGACGCTTGTGCCGCTCCTGCTGGAGGCCGCCAAGGGCGTCTCCGAGGAGCGCCAGTGGGATCTCGTCCACGCCCTCCGGGTCGCCGGCGTCACGGCCTGATCCTTCCGGCGCGCCATGCCGTCCCACCCCTCCCACCGGCCCCATCCATCACCCACAGGAGGGTGAAACCTGATCGACTCGGCGGGTTAACGGCGACGGTCTTGGCAAGGCTCTCCCGGGGGCTTACTTTCGAGCCTCTACGGCCCCTCTACGGGCGTAGAGGCTCTGACGTCCCGTCGAAGGAGCAGCTCATGGCCAACGTCGTACGCGCCGCCCTGGTCCAGGCCACCTGGACCGGCGACACCGAGTCCATGGTGGCGAAACACGAGGAGCATGCCCGGGAGGCGGCCCGGCAGGGTGCGAAGGTCATCGGCTTCCAGGAAGTCTTCAACGCTCCCTACTTCTGCCAGGTCCAGGAGCCCGAGCACTACGACTGGGCCGAGCCCGTCCCCGACGGGCCCACCGTGCGCCGTATGCGGGAGCTGGCGCGCGAGACCGGCATGGTGATCGTCGTGCCCGTCTTCGAGGTCGAGGGCTCCGGCTTCTACTACAACACCGCCGCCGTGATCGACTCCGACGGCACCTTCCTCGGCAAGTACCGCAAGCACCACATCCCGCAGGTCAAGGGCTTCTGGGAGAAGTACTACTTCAAGCCCGGCAATCTGGGGTGGCCGGTCTTCGACACCGCCGTGGGGAAGGTGGGCGTCTATATCTGCTACGACCGCCACTTCCCGGAAGGGTGGCGGCAACTCGGGCTCAACGGCGCTCAGTTGGTCTACAACCCGTCCGCCACCTCGCGCGGTCTGTCCGCCTACCTCTGGCAGCTCGAGCAGCCCGCGGCGGCCGTCGCCAACGAGTACTTCATCGCCGCGATCAACCGGGTGGGCCAGGAGCCGTACGGCGACAACGACTTCTACGGGACGAGCTATTTCGTCGATCCACGTGGGCAGGTTGTCGGGGAGATCGCCAGCGACAAGAGCGAGGAGCTCGTCGTGCGCGACCTCGACTTCGACCTGATCGACGAGGTGCGGCAGCAGTGGGCCTTCTACCGCGACCGCCGCCCCGACGCCTACGAAGGACTGGTGCAGCCGTGACCAAGGACCTGCTGGGACGCCACCGAGCCGTCATGCCCGACTGGCTCGCCCTGTACTACGAGGAGCCGCTGGAGATCACCCACGGCGAGGGCCGCCACGTCTGGGACGTCGAGGGCAACCGCTACCTCGACTTCTTCGGCGGCATCCTCACCACGATGACCGCGCACGCGCTGCCCGAGGTCACCAAGGCGGTGAGCGAGCAGGCCGGGCGGATCATCCACTCCTCCACCCTGTACCTCAACCGGCCCATGGTCGAACTCGCCGAGCGCATCGCCCAGTTGAGCGGCATCCCGGACGCCCGCGTCTTCTTCACCACCTCCGGCACCGAGGCCAACGACACCGCCCTGCTGCTCGCGACGGCCCACCGGCAGAGCAACTCGGTCCTGGCGATGCGCAACAGCTACCACGGCCGCTCCTTCAGCGCGGTCGGCATCACCGGCAACCGCGGCTGGTCGCCGACCTCGCTGTCCCCGCTGCAGACGCTGTACGTCCACGGCGGGGTGCGCACCCGCGGCCCGTACGCCCAGCTCTCCGACGACGACTTCATCGCCGCCTGCGTCGAGGACCTGAAGGACCTGCTCGGCCACACCCGCCCGCCCGCCGCGCTGATCGCCGAGCCCATCCAGGGCGTCGGCGGCTTCACCTCGCCGCCCGACGGGCTGTACGCCGCCTTCCGGGACGTCCTCGCCGAGCACGGCATCCTGTGGATCGCCGACGAGGTGCAGACCGGCTGGGGCCGCACCGGCGACCACTTCTGGGGCTGGCAGGCGCATGCGGAGTCCGGCCCGCCGGACATGCTGACCTTCGCCAAGGGCATCGGCAACGGCATGTCCATCGGCGGGGTCGTCGCCCGCGCCGAGATCATGAACTGCCTGGACGCCAACAGCATCTCGACCTTCGGCGGCACCCAGATCACCATGGCGGCCGGCCTCGCCAACCTCTCCTACCTGCTGGAGCACGACCTCCAGGGCAACGCCCGGCGGGTCGGCGGACTGCTCCTGGAACGGCTGCGGGCCGTCGCCGCGCAGGTGCCGCACGTACGGGAGGTGCGCGGCCGGGGCCTGATGCTGGGCCTCGAGCTGACCAGGCCCGGCACGGACGAGGCCGACCCCGCTGCCGCGTCCGCGGTGCTGGAGGCGGCCCGCGAGGGCGGACTGCTCATCGGCAAGGGCGGCGGACACAACACCACGTCCCTGCGGATCGCCCCGCCCCTGTCCCTCACCGTCGCGGAGGCCGAGGAGGGCGCCGCGATCCTGGAGAACGCACTGCGGAGCATCTAGCAGGACCCACCTGAGCACACATGCAGCACATGCGGCACATGCAGCACATGTAAGGGAACCCGCCATGACCACCATCCCGGAACCCCTGGAACCCGCCCTGTCGGTCCGGCAGGTCCTCACCCTGGAGCGGGTGCTGGCCGGGGAGCCCGAGGTGGTGGCCGGCGCCGGTCAGCTCGACCGGCCGGTGCGCTGGGTGCATGTCGCCGAGGCGCCGGACGTCGGGGTGATGCTCACCGGCGGCGAGATGGTGCTCACCACCGGCGTGCTGCTCGCCGGGGACGAGGACAAGCAGGCCGAGTACATCCGCTCCCTGTACCGGGCCGAGGCGGCGGCCGTCGTCCTCGGTCTCGGGCGGGCGTTCCCGGCCCCGCCGGACGTGATGCGCCGGGCCGCCGAGCGGTGCGGGCTGCCCATGGTCGTCCTGCACCGGCCGTTCCCCTTCGCGGAACTGACCGAGGAGGTCCAGTCCCGGCTCGTGCGGCGGAAGTTCGCCGCCGTCAGCCTCTCCGAATCCGTACGGACCACGCTCACCGCGCTCATCACCGCCGGTGCCCCGCTGCAGAGCCTGCTCGACGAGGTCGCCTCGCACAGCGCCTGCCCCGTCGTGGTCACCAACCTCGCCCACCGCGTCCTCGCCACCGCGGGGGAGCGGTCCGCGGTGGACGACGTGCTGCGCGACTGGGAGCGCATCGCCCGGCAGGCCGGCGGCAGCGAGGGCGACGGCTGGATCCGCGCCGAACTGGGCGGACGCGGCGAGCGGTGGGGGCAGATCGTGCTGTGCGGGCACCGCGGCGACACCGCCACCGGACGCCTGCTCGCCGACCGTGCCGCCGAGGCCCTCGTCCTGCACCGCATGCTCGGCGGCAACTCCGCGCACACCTGGGAGGAGCAGTCCGCGCAGAGCCTGCTGACCGACCTCGTCAGCGGGGTCGTACCGGCGCGCCAGTTGCTGCCACGCGCGCGTGCCGCCGGGCTGCCCGTCAACCGGCGCACCTTCGTGCCGCTCGTGGTGCGGGACGGTGACGCGGCCCAACTGGAGCGTGTGCTACGGATGCTGGGGCTGTCCGGGATCGTGGCCGAGCTCGCCGACGGGGCCACCGCCGTGCTGCTCAGCCTCGCCCGGGACCAGGACGCCGCCGTGCTCGTCGCGAACTTCGCCGCCCGGGTGCGCTCCGAGTCGGGGGCCGCCCAGGCCGTCGTGGCCGCCGCGGACGCCCGTACCGCCTGGGACGACGTGCCCGCCGGGCTGCGCGAGGCCCAGCACGTCGCCGACGCCGTCGCCGACTCCTCGGGCGCCCTCGACCTGCCGGCCGTCGTACGCCTGAAGGACGTCCATCTGCGCGGCCTGATCCGGCTGTTGCGCGACGACCCGTATGTGCAGTCCTTCGCGGAGCGGGAGCTGGACGGGCTGCTGTGCACAGCGGCCGACGACGACATGCTGTCCGTGCTGCGGACCTATCTCGCGACCGGCCGGAACAAGTCCCGCACCGCCCAGCTCCACCATGTCTCGCGGCCCGCGCTCTACCGCCGCCTGGAGGCGATACAGACGCGGCTCGGCGTCGACCTCGACGACTTCGAACAGGCCGCGTCCGTGCACATCGCCCTCCTCGCACACGACGCGCAACAGCGCTGAAACCTGCCACGACCTGGGAAAACGGCGGTGAAACATGGGACCACGACAGGGTGACACCGTGGCACGCCGCACGCCCCCAGACGTGACACCGTGCAACTCAAACCGACGGACCGGACTTCCTAGGCTCCTCGCACACCGAGCGACCGGAGGTCCCGATGAGCCGAGTGATTCGTGCCGCCCTCTTCCAGACCGCGTGGACCGGCGACAAGGAATCCATGATCCAGGTACACGAGCAGGCGGCCCGCGACGCGGCCGCACAAGGTGCTCAAGTGCTGTGCTTCCAGGAGCTGTTCTACGGACCGTACTTCTGCCAGGTGCAGGACAAGGCGTTCTACGAGTACGCCGAGCAGATCCCCGAGGGCCCGACCGTGCGGCGCTTCCAGGCGCTCGCGAAGGAACTCGGCATCGTCCTCGTCCTGCCGATGTACGAGGAGGAGCAGCCGGGCGTCCTCTACAACACCGCAGCCGTGATCGACGCCGACGGCTCCTACCTCGGCAAGTACCGCAAGACCCACATCCCCCAAGTGCAGGGATTCTGGGAGAAGTTCTACTTCCGCCCGGGGAACAGCGGCTGGCCCGTCTTCGAGACCGCCGTCGGGAAGATCGGCGTCTACATCTGCTACGACCGGCACTTCCCGGAGGGCTGGCGGGCGCTGGGCCTGGGCGGCGCCGAGATCGTGTTCAACCCCTCGGCCACCTCCCGCGGGCTCTCCCGCTATCTGTGGCAGCTCGAGCAGCCGGCCGCGGCCGTCGCCAACGAGTACTTCGTGGGCGCGATCAACCGCGTCGGCGTGGAGGAACTCGGCGAGAACGACTTCTACGGCACCACCTACTTCGTGGACCCCGAGGCCCAGTTCGTCGGCGAGGTGGCCAGCGACAAGGAGACCGAACTGGTCGTACGCGACCTGGACTTGGCGAAGCTCCGGGAGGTCCGAGACCGCTGGCAGTTCTACAGGGACCGCGCCCCGGGGGCGTACGGACCACTGACAGCCCCGTAAAAACGCCGTCAGCGCCGCCAACCCAGGGGCGCGGGGAACTGCGCGACCAGCCCCACACAACCGCCACTTCGACACTGTGAGGAGCGACCACGACATGACCGGCCGAACAGTAATCCGCGGCGGCCTCGTCATCACCGCATCCGACGAGATGCACGCCGATGTCCTGATCGAGGACGGCCGTATCACCGCCCTCGCCGCCGCCGGAACGTCCGCCGCCGAGGCCTTCACCGCCGAGCGGACCATCGACGCCGCCGGGAAGTACGTCATCCCGGGCGGCGTCGACGCCCACACCCACATGGAGCTGCCGTTCGGCGGCACCTTCGCCGCCGACACCTTCGAGACCGGCACCCGGGCCGCCGCCTGGGGCGGTACGACCACCATCGTCGACTTCGCCGTGCAGAGCGTGGGCCACTCGCTGCGCGAGGGCCTCGACGCCTGGCACGCCAAGGCCGAGGGCAACTGCGCGATCGACTACGGCTTCCACATGATCGTCTCCGATGTGAACCAGGAGACGCTCAAGGAGATGGACCTGCTGGTCGAGGAGGGCGTGACCAGCTTCAAGCAGTTCATGGCCTACCCGGGCGTCTTCTACTCCGACGACGGCCAGATCCTGCGCGCCATGCAGCGCTCCGCCGAGAACGGCGGCCTGATCATGATGCACGCCGAGAACGGCATCGCGATCGACGTGCTCGTCGAACAGGCGCTGGCGCGCGGCGAGACCGATCCCCGCTACCACGGCGAGGTCCGCAAGGCGCTCCTCGAAGCCGAGGCAACCCACCGCGCCATCAAGCTCGCGCAGGTCGCGGGGGCGCCCCTGTACGTCGTGCACGTCTCGGCCATGGAGGCAGTGGCCGAGCTGGCACGGGCCCGCGACGAGGGGCTGAACGTCTTCGGCGAGACCTGTCCGCAGTATCTGTTCCTGTCCACCGACAACCTCGCCGAGCCGGACTTCGAGGGCGCGAAGTACGTGTGCTCGACGCCGCTGCGGCCGCGCGAGCACCAGGCCCAGCTCTGGAAGGGCCTGCGGACGAACGACCTCCAGGTCGTCTCCACCGACCACTGCCCGTTCTGCTTCGTGGGCCAGAAGGAGCTGGGGCGAGGCGACTTCTCGAAGATCCCCAACGGCCTTCCCGGCGTCGAGAACCGGATGGACCTGCTGCACCAGGCCGTCGTCGACGGCCACATCTCGCGCCGCCGCTGGATCGAGATCGCCTGCGCGACCCCGGCCCGGATGTTCGGCATGTACCCGAAGAAGGGCACCATCGCACCGGGCGCCGACGCCGACGTCGTGATCTACGACCCGCGCGCCGAGCAGGTCATGTCCGCCGGCACCCACCACATGAACGTCGACTACTCGGCGTACGAGGGCAAGCGCACCACCGGCCGGGTCGAGACGGTCCTCTCGCGCGGCGAACCCGTCATCACCGAGCGGGAGTACACCGGCCACGCCGGGCACGGCGTCTACACGCCCCGCTCCACCTGCCAGTACCTCAACTAGGAGCGGAGCCCATGGACTTCGGACTCGTCCTGCAGACCGACCCGCCCGCCTCGCGGGTCGTCAGCCTGATGAAACGCGCCGAGCGCAGCGGTTTCACCTACGGCTGGACCTTCGACTCCGCCGTGCTGTGGCAGGAGCCGTTCGTGATCTACAGCCAGATCCTGGCCAACACCCAGATGCTGACCGTCGGCCCGATGGTGACCAACCCCGGCACCCGCACCTGGGAGGTCACCGCCTCCACCTTCGCCACCCTCAACGACATGTTCGGCAACCGCACGGTCTGCGGCATCGGCCGCGGCGACTCGGCCATGCGCGTCGCCGGCCGCAAGCCCAACACCCTGGCCCGCATCAGCGAGGCCATGAAGGTCATCCGGGCGCTCGGCAGCGGCCAGGAGGCCGACCTCGGCGGCGGTACGGTCGTCAGGTTCCCGTGGATCAAGGAGGGCGCCCAACTCCCCGTGTGGATGGCGGCGTACGGCCCGAAGGCCCTGAAGATGACCGGCGAGGAGGCCGACGGGTTCATCCTGCAGCTCGCCGACCTCTATCTCACCGAGTACATGGTCAAGGCCGTGAAGGACGCGGCGGTCGCCGCTGGCCGCGACCCCTCCGAGGTGAAGATCTGCGTCGCCGCCCCGGCCTACGTCACCGAGGACGACTCGCCCGCCGCGCTCGCCCACGCGCGCGAGCAGTGCCGCTGGTTCGGCGGGATGGTCGGCAACCATGTGGCCGACCTGGTGTCCAGGTACGGCGAGCACTCCGCCGCCGTACCCGACGAACTCACCGACTACATCAAGGCCCGCGAGGGGTACGACTACTCCCATCACGGACGCGCCGACAACCCCGACACCGCGTTCGTGCCCGACGAGATCGTCGACCGGTTCTGCATCGTCGGACCGGTCGAGAGGCACATCGAGAAGCTGAACGCGCTGCGTGAGCTGGGCGTCGACCAGTTCGCCGTCTACGACATGCACGACGCGCAGGAAGCCGTGATCGAGGCCTACGGCCAGAAGGTCATCCCCGCGGTCAACGCCGCCTGACGTACGCCCCATCGCCTCGCACCGCTCCACCCGACCCCCCACCTTGTTCTCCCCTCCCGCCGTCCCGGGAGGGGGCCCAAGGCCCCCGCACGGCCTATCCCGTCCCGCTGCTCATCGATTGGCCTGCCCATGACCGACATAGCCCCCACGGGGTCGCCCAGCACCCTGAGAGCCCCCGACGGCCGGATCGAACTCGGCCCCGACGCCTTCCCCGCCGACAGCCCCTTCGCCAACGAGGACCTGCGTCCGGTGCCGCTCGCCGAGCGGCGCTGGACGACGTACAACTTCGCCGCGCTGTGGATCGGCATGGCGGTCAACGTCCCGTCGTGGACGCTCGCCGCCGGTCTGGTCGCGCTCGGCATGGACTGGAAGCAGTCCGTGCTCACCATCGCGCTCGGCAACGTCATCGTGCTGCTGCCGATGCTGCTCACCGGGCACGCCGGACCGAAGTACGGCATTCCGTTCCCCGTGCTGGCCCGTGCCTCCTTCGGGGTGCGCGGCGCCAATCTGCCCGCGCTGCTGCGAGGGTTGGTGGCCTGTGCGTGGTTCGGCATCCAGACCTGGATCGGCGGGCAGTCCATCTACTTCCTCGCCGGGAAGATGTTCGGCGCGGGCAGTTGGTGGAGCGACGCCGGCAAGGTGGGCGGCTATCCGTGGACGCAGTGGCTGTGCTTCCTGCTGTTCTTCGCCGTGGAGATCGTCATCATCCTGCGCGGCATGGACGCGGTGCGGAAGCTGGAGAACTGGGCGGCTCCGCTGATGCTGGCGGGCGCGGTGGCGCTGCTGGTGTGGATCGCGAACAAGGCGGGCGGCTTCGGCCCGCTGCTCGACCAGCCCTCGCAGCTCGGCTGGGGCGCCGACTTCTGGAAGGTCTTCTTCCCGGCGCTGATGGGCATGATCGGCTTCTGGTCGACGCTCTCCCTCAACATCCCCGACTTCACCCGCTTCGGCGCCGGGCAGAAGGCCCAGGTGTGGGGCCAGTCGCTGGGACTGCCCACCACCATGGCCGCCTTCGCGCTGCTGTCGGTGCTGGTCACCTCGGGCGCACAGGCCGTGTACGGCGAGCCGATCTGGGACCCGAGCCAGCTCGCGGCCCGGATGGACAGCACGGTCGGAGTGCTCTTCGCGCTCTTCATCCTGCTGCTCGCCACGCTGTCCACGAACATCGCCGCCAACCTGGTCAGCCCGGCCTACGACCTGTCCAACCTGGCCCCGAAGCTCATCAGCTTCCGTACCGGCGCGCTGATCGCCTGCTTCGTCGGCGTGATCATCTTCCCGTGGAAGCTGATCGAGAACCCGGACATCTACATCTTCACCTGGCTGGGCACGGTCGGCGGCCTCCTCGGCACCGTGGCCGGCATCCTCATCGCCGACTACTGGCTGGTCCGCCGCACCCACCTGGACCTGCCCGGCCTCTACACCGAGGGCAGCCGCTACTGGTACGGCTCCGGCTGGAACTGGCGGGCCCTGGTGGCCTTCGCCGTGGGCGCCGTCCTCGCGGTGGGCGGCTCGTACTCCAGTGTCGACGCCGACGGCAACAAGGCCGGCCCCTTCCCGGCGGACGGACTCGTGCCGTTCCTCAAGCCGCTCGCCGACTACGGCTGGGCGGTGGGCCTGGGCGCGTCGCTGGTGCTGTACGTGGTGCTGATGGGCGGCCGCAAGGAGCGGGCCGAGGCCTGACGATCCATCCTCGGAGTCCTCGGAGTCCTCGGAGGGCGGTCACTCCTTGCCGTCCTCCAAGGACGCCACCGCCTCCTTGGCCGCCTTGATCGCGCCCTTGTTGATCTCGTCCGTGTCCGGCGCCTTCTTCGACTCGAAGTCGCTGCCGCTGTAGGTGATGGAGACCAGCGCGTTGGAGGAGCGGACCATCACCACGCCCTCCCGGGTCTGCTGCTTGTCCTCGGTGGTGAGGTTCACGACGGAGTAGCCCGCGTCGCCGATACCGGGAACCTCGCCGCCGCCGCTCTTGGCCGCGACGCGCTCCTTGAAGGACTCCGCCGCGGCCTCGTCCGACGCCGTGATCTCGAAGGAGACGTCCAGCCAGCGGTAGTCGTAGCCCTTGAGCGCGTTCCACGAGCAGGTGCGGCGCAGCTTCGAGTCCGTCGACGGGATCTCCTTGCCGGCCGTCCTGGCGCCCGGCACGAGGTCCTTTATCGACGTCTCGGCGAGGCTGCCGCAGGGCGAGGGAGCGGCGGAGTACGTCTTCGACACGGCCGCCGTCGCGGGCGCCGAGGGTGAGTCGCCCTCGGTCTTCTGCGTCGCCGTCCGGTCCTCGGCGGCCGGCGTCGCGGCGGGGCCGGACGACAGCGCCCAGCCCGCCGCGGCGAGCACGACGACGGGCGACAGGCGCGCGGTGAGGGCGAGCGGCAAGGGAAGAGAACGCACGGCGCACTTTTCGTGGGGGACGGTGCGGAGGGGGTCCGCACTGCGGACGGGACGCCAGTGTCACACGACTCCCTGTGGGGCGGAAGTGCCAACTCGCTCCGTGCCGACGCCATTACGCAAGGGTCCCAATTGCGCGGTGACCTGGGGGAGTTACATGGCTTTACCGGGCCTCCTGGATGATTTGGGCGGAGATAGCGCTTTCAATCCGGTCCACGGCGAGGAAGGCGCCGTACGCGACCAGGTGCACCAGACAGTGGTCGGTGTGCTCCGGCCGGCGCCAGGCCGCCACGTCCTCGTCCGTGATCCGGTACGGCGCGAGGGCGGCCAGCAGCGCCAGCCGCGCCCCGGGACGCTCCCGGCGGTCCGGGAAGCCGTCCGGGGTGAGCGGCGGATGGGTGCCGTCCCAGTCCTGGAGGGCCGCCTCCAGGAAGTGGTGGTCGTCGGCGTCCAGCAGGCCCCCGCCCCGCATGGCCGCCCTGAGCAGCGCCGCGTACGCGAGACCGACGGGCGTGCCGCCCGCCCACGCGGGTGCCTCGCCGGGGTCGATGGCGTCGAGCAGCGCGAGGGAGTGGCCGGGACGGGCGGGGCGGCGCACGGTCCGGGACAGCGCGCGGCCCGCGATGCTCCGTACGGCCCGGAAGCGCTGGGCGCCCGCCGGGAGCAGGTTCTCGGTCAGCAGGGCCGACGCGATCCGGTTGATGAAGTGGAAGGTGAGCGCGGTGCCGAGGTAGGCGGGGGCGTGCTCGCGCGGGAAGGGTGGCAACTGCTCTCGAGGGGTGCATATGAGGCTGGCTTAGCTCGATCGTGTGATGACCGGCTTCCGGGCTTGCAGTGCGCTGGGCCGTTCGGGTTAGCGTTGCTGTGCGATCTGGGACGCCGGGTGCGGTGCCAGCGTGCGGGGCCCCTGTTTCACCGGAGTGATGGTTCAGGGCCTCCCCGTCGCCTCTGGCCGCACCCACATGGCCAGGTCGCGCAGGGAACTGGCCTCCCGGGCTCGGACCACGCACGCGATGCGTGTCGCCGCCCCGGGGTCGAGTACGCCGGGGACCAGTGCGCTCAAGACCGTTCGGGGCGTGCGGCTGATGGGCTTGGCTCCTGCTCAGCCTTCAGGAACGGTTCGGTGTGACGGAAGGGTGTGGACCCCGGCAGCAGCACGGGCTGCCGGGCTGGACAAGTCGTCTTACCGCCGACGCCAGTTGGGTCCGCGGCGGCCGGGCGGGCCGGTGAGCCGCACTACTACGCCGGGAGTAGTGCGGGAGCCGTCCACAGGGCTGACGTCACTGTCGGTGGCACGGTCTAGTGTGCGGGCATATGAGCGGGCACCGAATCACACGCGAGCGGCTCGCCGATCTGGCCGTCGCGGTCGTGGTCGGCGCGATCACCGTGCTCGCCGCCGTGGCGGACGACCGCGCCGGGCTCCTCGACTGGGCGCTGATCCTCGCCGGTTCGCTGGCCCTGGCCGCGCACCGCACCGCCCCGCGCGTGGTGCTCGCCGTCACCGCCGGCTGCCTGCTCGCCGACGTCTTTCACACCGGGCCCGCGAGCGCCCTGGCCATCCCCGTCGTCGGCGCCGTGCACACGGCCTCGAGGTCCGGGCACCGGGGCACGGCCGCGGCGGCGGCCGCCGTCTTCCTCGGTGGATACGCGACGGCGGGCTCGGCGGCCTCGGACGTGGTGCGCGAGACCCTGCTGCTCGCCGGGTGGTTCCTGTGCGCGGTCGTGACCGGTCTCGCCGACCGCAACTGGCAGGCGTATCTGCGCCAGACCGAGCAGCGCGCGCTGGAGGCCGAACGCACCCGCGAGGAGGCGGCACTGCGCCGGGCGGGCGAGGAACGCCTGCGCATAGCCAGGGAGCTGCACGACTCCCTCACCCACAGCATCTCGATCGTCAAGCTCCAGGCCGGCGTCGCCGTCCATCTCGCCCGCAAGCGCGGCGAGGAGGTGCCGCCCGCGCTGCTGGCCATCCAGGAGGCGAGCGGCGAGGCCATGCGCGAGCTGCGGGCCACGCTGGAGGTGCTGCGCACCGACGAGCCGACCGGCTCACCCGCGCTGCTCGTGGAGCGGGCGCGGGCGGCCGGGCTCGCGGTCGAGCTGACGGTGACGGGCGACGAGCGGCCACTGGCCGCCGCGGTCGACCGGGCCATGTACCGCATCGTCCAGGAGGCGCTCACCAACGCGGCGCGGCACGCGGGCCCGGCGAAGGTCGGCGTGCGACTCGACTACGGCGAGGGCGACTTGACGATACGCGTCGAGGACGACGGCACCGCCGACCCGGCCCGCCCGCCCACGCCCGGCATCGGCCTGACCGGAATGCGCGAGCGCGTCGCGGCCCTCGGCGGCACACTGGACGCGGCCCCGCGCGAGGACGGCGGATTCGCGGTGCGGGCCCGGCTGCCGTTGGGGGAGGCGGGATGACGGACCGGGCGATCAGGGTGGCGCTCGTCGACGACCAGGCGCTGATGCGGGCGGGCTTCAGGGCCCTGCTGGAGGCCGAGGACTGCATCGAGGTGGTCGGCGAGGCGAGCGACGGCGAACGGGGCCTGGAGCTGATCCGCGCCCACGTCCCCGACATCGCGCTGATCGACGTGCAGATGCCGGTGATGACGGGCATCGAGGCGACCCGCCACATCGCAGCGGACCCGGCGCTTTCGGCGGTCCGCGTGGTGATCCTCACCAACTACGGCCACGACGAGTACGTCTTCGAGGCGCTGCGGGCCGGCGCGAGCGGCTTCCTGCTGAAGGACACCGAGCCGGCCGACCTGCTCCAGGCCATCGAGGTGGTGGCCCGCGGCGAGGCCCTGCTGTCCCCGGCGGTGACCCGCACCCTCATCGGCGAGTTCGTCTCCCGCCCTCCGGACCGGGCCACGGCACCGGGCCTGGAGTGCCTGACCCGTCGTGAACGCGAGGTGACGGCGCTGGCGGCACGCGGCCTGACCAACGAGGAGATCGCCGAGCACATGGTGATCAGCCCGTTCACGGCCAAGACCCACATCAGCAGGGCGATGACCAAGCTGGGGGCGCGGGACCGGGCCCAACTCGTCGTGTTCGCCTACGAGTCGGGACTGGTGGCGCCGCGGAGCGCCGACCCGGCGGCGTCCGGCTGAGAGCCCGTGAACGCCGCGAGGATCCGCTCGGCGGCCAGCGTCGCCGTCAACGCGCCGTCCCTGACCTGCTGTTCGAGCGTCGGTGCGACGGCCCGTACGGCCGGGTCGGCGTGCAGCCGGCCCAGCAGCTCCTCGCGGACCATGGTCCAGGTCCAGTCGACCTGCTGCTCACGCCGCTTGGCGGCGAGCCGGCCGGTGGAGTCGAGCAGGGTCCGGTGCTGTTCGAGGCGGTCCCAGACGGTGTCCAGGCCGATCGACTCCCGCCCGCTGCAGTGCAGCACGGGCGGCGTCCAGGCGGCGTCCTTGCCGTGCATCAGACGCAGGGCACCGGCCAGTTCCCGGGCCGCGGCGCGGGCGTCGCGCTCGTGCGGGCCGTCGGCCTTGTTGACGGCGAGCACGTCGGCCAGCTCCAGGACGCCCTTCTTGATGCCCTGCAACTGATCGCCCGTGCGGGCCAGCGTCAGCAGCAGGAAGGAGTCGACCATGTTCGCGACCGCGGTCTCGGACTGTCCGACGCCGACCGTCTCCACCAGGATCACGTCGTAGCCGGCCGCCTCCATCACCACGATCGACTCCCGGGTGGCCTTGGCGACCCCGCCCAGTGTGCCCGCCGTGGGGGAGGGACGGATGAAGGCCGCCGGATCGACCGCCAGGCGCTCCATCCGCGTCTTGTCGCCCAGGATCGACCCGCCCGTCCGGCTGGAGGACGGATCGACGGCCAGCACCGCCACCCGGTGGCCCAGCGCGGTGAGCATGGTGCCGAAGGCGTCGATGAAGGTCGACTTCCCGACCCCCGGCACCCCGCTGACCCCGATCCGCCGCGCCTTCCCGCTGTGCGGCAGCAGCTCGGTCAGCAACCGCTGTGCCAGCACCCGGTGTTGCGGACGGGTGGACTCGACAAGGGTGATGGCGCGCGCGACGATCGCCCGCTTCCCGTCGAGGACCCCCTTCACATACGCGTCGAGGTCGATCACAGCTCGTGCCCGAGGTCGGCTCCCAGCCGCCGCACGAGGTCGTACGCGGCGTCCGGGATCACCGTCCCGGGCGGGAACACGGCCGCCGCGCCCATCTCGAGGAGCGTGGCCACGTCCTGCGGCGGGATCACTCCGCCGACCACGATCATGATGTCCTCGCGGCCCTCCTCGGCGAGCTGTTCCTTCAGCGCCGGTACGAGGGTGAGGTGACCGGCGGCCAGCGACGACACCCCGACGATGTGCACGTCCGCCTCGACGGCCTGCCGGGCCACCTCGGCCGGGGTCTGGAACAGCGGGCCGACGTCCACGTCGAAGCCGAGGTCGGCGAACGCGGTCGCGATCACCTTCTGGCCCCGGTCGTGGCCGTCCTGGCCCATCTTGGCGACCAGGATGCGCGGACGGCGCCCCTCGGCCTCCTCGAAGTCGGACACGAGGGTGCGGGTGCGGTCCACGTTCGGGGACTCTCCGGCTTCGTTGCGGTACACGCCGGTGATGGTACGGATCTGGCTCGCGTGCCGCCCGTACACCTTTTCCAGGGCGTCGGAGATCTCGCCGACGGTGGCCTTGGCGCGGGCGGCGTTCACGGCCAGCTCCAGCAGATTGCCCTCGCCGCCGGCGGCCCGGGTGAGCGCGTCGAGCGCGTCCTGACAGGCCCGCTCGTCCCGCTCCGCGCGCAGCCGCCGCAGCTTGTCGATCTGCTGGGCGCGGACGGCGGAGTTGTCGACCTTGAGGACCTCGATCGCCTCGTCGCTGTCCACCCGGTACTTGTTGACACCGATCACCGGCTGGCGCCCGGAGTCGATCCGGGCCTGGGTGCGGGCCGCGGCCTCCTCCACGCGCAGCTTGGGGAGGCCGGCGTCGATGGCCTGCGCCATGCCGCCCGCCTGCTCGACCTCCTGGATGTGCTGCCAGGCCCGGCGGGCGAGGTCGTACGTCAGCTTCTCGACGTAGGCGCTGCCGCCCCACGGGTCGATGACCCGGGTGGTGCCGGACTCCTGCTGGATCAGCAGCTGGGTGTTGCGGGCGATGCGCGCGGAGAAGTCGGTGGGCAGCGCGAGCGCCTCGTCGAGGGCGTTGGTGTGCAGCGACTGGGTGTGGCCCTGCGTCGCCGCCATCGCCTCGATGCACGTACGCGTGACGTTGTTGAACACGTCCTGCGCGGTCAGCGACCAGCCCGAGGTCTGCGAATGGGTGCGCAGCGACAGCGACTTGGCGTTCTGCGGGTCGAACTGCTGCACCAGCTTCGCCCACAGCAGCCGCGCCGCCCGCAGCTTGGCGATCTCCATGAAGAAGTTCATGCCGATCGCCCAGAAGAACGACAGCCGGGGCGCGAACGCGTCCACGTCCATCCCCGCTGCACGGCCCGCGCGGATGTACTCCACGCCGTCCGCGAGCGTGTACGCCAGCTCCAGGTCGGCCGTGGCCCCGGCCTCCTGGATGTGGTAGCCGGAGATGGAGATGGAGTTGTAGCGCGGCATCCGCTGCGAGGTGAAGGCGAAGATGTCGGAGATGATCCGCATCGACGGCTTCGGCGGATAGATGTAGGTGTTGCGGACCATGAACTCCTTGAGGATGTCGTTCTGAATGGTCCCGGCCAGCTTCTCGGGCGGTACGCCCTGTTCCTCCGCCGCCACGATGTACAGCGCCAGCACCGGCAGCACGGCGCCGTTCATCGTCATCGACACGGTCATCTTGTCCAGCGGGATGCCGTCGAAGAGCTGGCGCATGTCGTAGATCGAGTCGATCGCCACGCCCGCCATGCCGACGTCGCCCGTCACGCGCGGGTGGTCGCTGTCGTAACCCCGGTGCGTGGGCAGGTCGAAGGCGACCGACAGGCCCTTCTGGCCGGCCGCCAGGTTGCGCCGGTAGAAGGCGTTGGACTCCTCGGCGGTGGAGAAGCCCGCGTACTGGCGGATCGTCCAGGGCTGGTTGACGTACATCGTCGGGTAGGGTCCGCGCAGATATGGCGCCATGCCCGGGTAGGTGCCGAGGAAGTCCAGGCCCTCCAGGTCACGGCCGGTGTACAGCGGCTTGACCGCGATGCCCTCGGGGGTCTCCCAGAAGGTTCCGTCGCTCCCCGCGGCCTTCTGCCACGCGTCGGCGTCGACGTCGGCCCTCGGCTCCCCGAGTTCGATTCCGGAGAAGTCGGGGATTCCCATCAGGACACTCCCAAGCGGTCGAGGGTGGCGGACAGCACGGCGACGGCGTCACAGCCCGCGAAGACGTAACCGTCGACACCGGGGTGGTTCCCGGGCCGCCCGGCGAGGAACACATGCGAGGCGCCCGCGGCCTTCAACTGCCCGGCCACCGCCTCCGCCTGCTTCTCGTACACCGCGTCACTGGAGCACAGGCACACCTCGGTGGCGCCGCTCTCCTCGAAGGTGCCCTCGGTGACGGGCTCGATGCCGCCCGCCTGGAAGAGGTTCGAGGCGAAGGTGAGGCGCGCGGTGTGGGCGGCGGCCGGGCCGAGGGCGGCCAGGAAGATCCGGGGCCGGGAGCCGGTCGCGGCCAGGTGGGCGTCGGAGCGGGCGCGCAGGGCCTCGTACGCCTCGTCGCGGCGGACGCGGGGCAGGCCGCCGGACGGGGCCTCGGGCGCGGGCTCGCGCTCCACGGGCTGCTCGGCGAGGTGCGGGAACTCGCTGACGCCGGTGACGGGTTCGCGCCGCTTGGCGAGCTTGCCGGTGCGCGCCTCCCAGGTGTTGGCCAGGTCCTGGCCGAGGCGTCCGGAGCGCAATGCTGCTGCCTGACCGCCGATCCGCTCGATCCGCTGGAAGAACTCCCAGCCCGCGTGGGCCAGTTCGTCCGTCAGCCGCTCCACGTACCAGGAGCCGCCCGCCGGGTCGATCACGCGGGCGAGGTGCGACTCCTCGATGAGGATCGTCGAGGTGTTGCGGGCGATGCGCCGCGCGAACGCGTCCGGCAGGCCGAGCGCGTGGTCGAAGGGCAGCACCGTCACGGAGTCGGCGCCGCCGACCCCGGCGGCCAGCGTGGCGACCGTCGTGCGCAGCATGTTCACCCACGGGTCCCGGCGCGTCATCATCACCGGCGAGGTGACGGCGTGCTGCACCTGGGCGCTCGGCGCCCCGCACACCTCGGTGACCCGCGCCCACAGCTTGCGCGCGGCCCGCAGCTTGGCGACGGTCAGGAACTGGTCGGCGGTGGCCGCGTAGCGGAACTCCAGTTGCGCACAGGCCTGTTCGACCGGCAGCCCCGCCTCGGTCAGCTGGCGCAGATAGGCGACACCGGTCGCCAGCGAGGCGCCCAGCTCCTGGGCGGCCGAGCCACCGGCCTCGTGGTACGGCAGCGCGTCCACGGTCAGCGCCCGCAGCCCCGGGTATTCCTCGGCACACAGCCGCGCCAGCGAGGCGACAGGAGCGAACTGCGAGGACTCTCCGGTACGGGCCTGAAGGCCGAGCGGGTCGGCGCCGAGGTTGCCGCGCGCCGCCTCCTTGGCGACGCCGCGCTCCTCGTACAGCCGCAGCAGCTCGCGCGCGGCGGGCTCCACGTCGCCGCCCGCGTCGAGGACGACGGGGGCCAGGTCGAGGTAGACGCCGTCCAGGGCGCGGCGGAGGTCCGGCACCGGGATGCCGCCCTGGCCGAGGACCAGCCACAGCGAGGTGACGCCGTTCTCCAGGTCCGCGAGCACCACGCCGTCGGTGAGCGCCGTGTGCCGCTGGCGCACATCCCAGCCGCCGGCCGTGTTGCCCTCGGCGCGAGAGCCGCGGACGAACGGGGCGAACCCGGGCAGACCGGGGTCGGGCGCGGTGTCGCGCGCGGTGTACAGGGGGCGGGTGCGAAGCCCGTCCTCCAACGCAGTGGACAGGGCGTCCTCGGCGGCCGTACCCGAGACGTCCTTGCCCGACTTGCGCAGCACACCTGCCACCAGGTGTTGCCACTGCTCATGGGTTGCGTCAGGGAACTCGGCGGCCAGCGAGAGCCCGTCGTCAGGCAGGACCGTCATGCTCGGATGCTAGGTCAGATCGTCAAAGGAGCAGCAGTGGGCACGGCTGTGACCTTTCCCTCTTCCGCACTGTGACCTGGGTCTCCGGGTCGTAGTGTGGCACCCTCGGCGGTGGATTTACTAGGACGTCCAACTATATAACGGTGCCGGGAAGATCGTCCGTGACCTGGAAGGGGCCAACGAGATCATGAGCGCCGCCGAAGAGCCGGTCCTGCTGCACACCACCGGCCGGGCGGGCCGCATCATCCTCAACCGGCCGAGGGCCCTCAACGCCCTCACCCACGCGATGGTCCGCCGCATCGACGAGGCCCTCACCGCCTGGGAGCACGACCCGGCCGTCGAGACCGTCGTGATCACCGGCGCGGGCGAACGCGGCCTGTGTGCGGGCGGCGACATCCGCGCCATCCACGACGACGCGCGCGACGGCGACGGCACCGCCGCGGCCGCGTTCTGGCGCGACGAGTACCGCCTCAACGCCCGGATCGCCCGCTACCCCAAGCCGTACGTCGCCCTCATGGACGGCATCGTGATGGGCGGCGGCGTCGGCCTCTCCGCGCACGGCGCGTTCCGCGTGGTCACCGAGCGGTCCCGGATCGCCATGCCCGAGACCGGCATCGGCTTCGTCCCGGACGTCGGCGGCACCCATCTGCTCGGCCTCGCGCCGGGCGAACTGGGCACCCATCTCGCCCTCACCGGGGCGCAGATCGGGGCCCGGGACGCCATGCTGTGCGGGCTCGCCGACCACTACGTGCCGTCCGCCGCGCTCGGCGACCTGGTCGCCGACCTCGCCGAATCGCCCGTACGGGACGCGCTCGCCCGGCATGCGCGGCATTCCCCGCCCCCGGGCGAACTGGCCGAGTGGCGCGACTGGATCGACGCGTGCTACGCCGCCGACACCGTAGAGGCCATCGTCGATCGGCTGTTCACCTGCGGTGACCCGGCCGCCAAGGAGGCCGCCGAGACCCTGCTCGCCAAGTCGCCGACCGCCCTCAAGGTCACGCTGGCCGCGCTGCGCCGCGCCCGCCGGCTCGGCGCGCTGGAGCGGGTCCTGGACCAGGAGTTCCGCGTCTCCTGCGCGGCGCTGGCCTGCCCCGACCTGGTGGAGGGGGTCCGCGCCCAGATCATCGACAAGGACCGCGCCCCGCGCTGGTCGCCGGCCACCCTCCCCGAGGTCACGGAAGCCGACGTGGAGCGCTTCTTCGCGTCACTCGGCGAGCGCGAACTGGGGCTCGCCGTCGCCGGCTGACCGTGAGGAGATGGAGGAAATGACGGACTCGGAGCGGCTGATCGCCGGCCCGGACGGCCGTCAGGCGCGGCAGCGCAGCATCTCCAGTGGCGGGTTGGCGCGGAAGTCCGCCCAGAAGTCGGCGCCGTACTCGCGCAGGCCGGCCTCGGACACCTCCAGCGGGACCCAGGTCACCTCGCTGAATCCGGCCGCCCGCAGGGACGCTTCGTAGACCTCGCGGCGCGGGGCGGCGCTGATGATGCTGACCGGCGGGTCCAGCAGCGCCGTGACCCGGAAACGCGGCCCGGTCGCGGCTTCCTCGCCGGTCGGCTCACAGCGGAAGCCGTACTTCTCCAGCGACGACGGGTCGGGGCGGTAGTCGGGGGACTGGGCCAGCACGAAGAACTCGGCGCCGGGCAACAGGCTGCGGTGCACGTTGCGGCACATCCGCTCCATGGCGGCGACATCCTGGGCGTAGTTGAGCAACTGCACCCCCAGTGCGATGTCGAACTGCCGGTCCATCGGCCGCAGTTCGGTGACATCCCCCACCTCGTAGCGCACCCCGAGCGGCTCACGCGCCTCCAACTCGCGCGCCGCGGCCACCATTTCCCGGGAGATGTCGACGCCGAACACCTCCGCGGCGCCGCGCCGCATGAACTCCCTGCTGTAGAAGCCGGTGCCGGAGGCCAGGTCGAGGACCGCCTTGCCGCGCACGTCCCCGACCATGGCCAGGAAGCCGGGCACCTCCGCATACCGCGTCAGCGGCAGGGACTTGAAGCCCTCGAACGCCTCACCGATCTCGTCGTACTGCTGCACGCTCACCGCGTCGTCCTCCCGTGTGCATCGTCGATGCCCTCGGCGTCGGCCCCCGCGCCCCGGGACACACCGTGGCCTGTGGCGGGCAGTCTTCCCGCACCTCGGCGCAGGGCCGTACTGGCAGAAGCCACAAAGATCCGGACCTCGCCCCGGGTTCCCGTACAGGCGGGTGGGGCGGCCATACGGACTTGGTAGCCTCATCAGGCCAGTCGAGCCACAACCGAGGCCAGGGAATCCGGTGGGAATCCGGAACTGACGCGCAGCGGTGAGGGGGACGGGCGGGGCACGGCAGGTTCACAACGCCACTGGGAGACCGGGAAGGCGGCCCCGACCGGACGAACCCGAGTCCGAAGACCTGCTGGCACCTCACCGCCGCCCGGCGGGGAGGACGTCCGTAGGCCAGGCTCCGCGTACGAGCCCCGACACCCGAGGCATGCCCGTGCTCCGTACCCCCGCACTTCTCCTTGCGTCCGCCCTGCTGCTCACCGCATGCGGCGGCGGCGCCTCCGACGCGGACACCGCGAAGCCCGCCGGCGCGGGCTACCCCCGCACGATCGACAACTGCGGCCACAAGGTCACCCTGAAGTCCGCCCCGCGGCGCGTCGTCTCCCTCAACCAGGGCACCACCGAGATCCTGCTCTCCCTCGGCCTCGCCGACCGCATGGCGGGCACGGCGACCTGGACGGACCCGGTGATGAAGGGGCTGGAGAAGGCGAACGCGGCCGTGACCCGGCTGGCCGACGACAACCCCTCCTTCGAGAAGGTCCTGGACGCCGAACCCGACTTGGTCACCGCCTCGTTCGTCTCCACCCTCGGCAAGGGCGGCGTCGCCACCCGCGAGCAGTTCGAGAAGCTCGGCGTGCCCACGTACGTCTCGCCCTCCGACTGCTCGACGGGCAAGGACAACGACAGCGGCGGCGACGGATCGCGCAGCGAGCCGCTCACCCTCGACGCCGTGTACGGCGAGATCCGCGACCTGGCCCGTGCCTTCGGCGTCGACGAGCGCGGCGAGAAGCTCGTCGCCGAGCTGAGGCAGCGGGTGCGCGCGGCCACCGACGGGCTGCACGCCCCCGATGTCTCCCTCATGTACTGGTTCGCCAACTCCCAGTCGCCCTACCTCGCCGGCTGCTGCGGCGCGCCCGGCGCCATCACCCGCGCGGTCGGCGCGAAGAACGTCTTCTCCGACACCCACGACGAGTGGCCCCAGGTGGGATGGGAGACCGTCGCCGACCGCGACCCCGACGTCATCGTGATCGGCGACCTGACGCGCAGGCAGCAGACCGCCGAGAGCGCCCGCGCCAAGATCCGCTTCCTGGAGACCAACCCCGCCACCCGCAACCTGACCGCCGTGAAGGAGAAGCGGTACGTGCTGCTCAGCGGGCAGGCGATGAACCCGACCATCCGCACGGTCGAGGGGATCGAGAAGGTCGCCGCGGGGCTGCGCGACTTCGGGCTCGCCAAGTGAGCGTGCGCACCCTGGTGTTGACCGGCGGCGGACTGGCCGCGCTGCTCGCGTCGGTCGCCGTCGCGGTCACGATCGGGCCGGCCGACATCTCCACGGCCGACGTGTGGGCGTCCGTGGCCGCTCATCTCGGGCTCGGCGAGGGCGCGTTGGCGCCCCTGCGGGACGGCATCGTGTGGAACCTGCGGATGCCGCGCACCCTGCTCGCCGCCGTGTGCGGGGCCGGGCTTGCCGTGTGCGGGGCGGTCATGCAGTCGCTGCTGCGCAATCCGCTGGCCGACCCGTTCGTGCTCGGGGTGTCCTCCGGCGCGTCGACGGGGGCCGTCGCCGTCGTGGTGCTGGGAGTCGGCGGGGGAGCGGTGTCGCTGTCGGCCGGTGCCTTCCTCGGCGCGCTGCTCTCCTTCGCGATGGTGCTGCTGCTCAGCCATCTCCTCGGCGGCAGCACGGACCGGGTCGTGCTGTCCGGGGTGGCGGCCATGCAGCTCTTCTCCGCACTGACCTCGTTCATCGTGCTGACCTCCGCCGACGCCGAGACCACCCGGGGCGTGCTGTTCTGGCTGCTGGGCTCGCTCACCGGCGCCGACTGGGGGCAGGTGCTGCTGTGCACCGCCGTCCTGGCCCTGGTCCTCGCCGTCTGCCTCGGCTACGCCCGCACCCTGGACGCCTTCGCCTTCGGTGACGACGCCGCAGCCGGGCTCGGCGTCCGCGTCGCCCGCACTCGGCTGGTGCTGCTCTGCGGAACCGCGCTGCTCACCGCCGCGCTGGTGAGCAGCGCCGGCGCGATCGGCTTCGTCGGCCTGGTCCTGCCGCATCTCACCCGCGCCCTGACCGGCTCCGGCCACGCCCGCCTGCTGCCGGTCACGGCGCTGACCGGAGCCGTGTTCCTGGTGTGGGTGGACACCGCCGCCCGCACCCTCCTCGACCCCCAGGAGGTCCCGGTGGGCGTGGTCACGTCCCTCATCGGCGTACCGGCGTTCGTGGCCGTGCTCTACCGGGGACGGAGGAAGGCATGACGAGCCTGCGGGCCCAGGGTGTCGTACGGCGTGTCGCCGGCCGGGTCATTGTCGACGGCGTCACCCTCGCCCTGCGCCCCGGCGAGACCGTCGGCCTGCTCGGACCCAACGGCTCCGGAAAGTCGACGCTGCTCAGACTCCTCGCCGGCGTCCTCGCACCCACCGCCGGGGTCGTCACCCTGGACGGACGCCCGCTCGGCGACGTCGGCCGCCGTGCCGCCGCCCGGCGCGTCGCCACCGTCGAGCAGGACGCCCACACCCAGACCGAACTCACCGTCCGCGACGTCGTCGCCCTGGGCCGCATCCCGCACCGCCGCGCCTGGACCCCGGCCACGGCCGCCGACGCCGAGGCGGTCCGCGCGGCCCTGGAGCGCACCGGACTGACCGACCGGGCCGGCCAGTCCTGGCACACCCTGTCCGGAGGCGAACGCCAGCGCGCCCAGATCGCCCGCGCGCTCGCCCAGGAACCCCGCGAACTCCTCCTCGACGAACCCACCAACCACCTCGACATCCAGCACCAACTCGACCTGCTGGACCTCGTCGCGGCCCTCCCGGTCACCACCGTGATCGCCCTGCACGACCTCAACCTCGCCGCGATGTACTGCGACCGCCTGCTCGTCCTGCACGCCGGCCGCGCGGTCGCCGAGGGCACCCCGGCCGAGGTCCTCACCCCCACCCTCATCGAGCAGGTCTACGGCGTCCGCGCCGAGGTCACCGACGACCCCGGCCACCCGGTGATCCGCTACCTTCGGCCGGCCGGGCGGTGCTGACGTGCCGACACCGCCCGAACAGCCCGTACCCAGCCGGATCGTGGTCTGCCGGGACTGCTGCTGCGGGACCCCGAAGGTGCCCGGGGTCGATCACGCCCAGCAGACCGCGCGCCTCGCCGAGCACGCGCCGGTGCGCATCTCCGACTGCCTCGGCGTGTGCGAACACGCCAACGTGATCGTCGTCCAGCCCTCCGCCGCCGGCCGCGCCGCGGGCGCCCGCCCCGTCTGGCTCGGCCTCGTCAACGACCTCGACGCCACCGAGGACATCCTCACCTGGGTCCGCTCCGGCGGCCCCGGTGTCGTACCCTGCCCCGACATCCTCGACCTCTACACCTTCACCCCGCCCGGGCGGGCCAGACCGAAGCCGGGAACCACCGCCGAGGCCCAGCCGGACGACTGAGGCGGCCAGGGCGGGGGCCTCGGGTGCCGTTGCTCAGGGCTGCGGCGAAGGCCGGGGGCCGCTCGCAGGCCGGGACGGGGAGCCGTGAGCGACGGCATTCGGTGGCTGATCGACGGGATTCGGTGGCTGATCGGGCACGCGGGGAGGGGCCCGATGGTCGGCGCGGTCTTCGCCGGGCGACGGAGCCGGGGGCCCGTGACGGGGCGCCGCGCTACATCGAGAACAACGCCCACCGCCGTGCGGGAGGCCGCGTGTATAGGGCCGGTGCTCAAGCGGCTGTGGGAGCAGGGTGCGTGGGGATCCGGTGACGGTGCGGGCGGCCCGGCATGACGACGCATGTGTCACGGCGTTCGTGCAGAAAGCCCAACCACGGTGTCCGGGCCAACGACCCGTACCCGGAGACCAACTGCTTCGAGCCGCCCCACGGTCACTGAACGACCTCGTCCCGGCGGTTCTCCTCGAGCGATACGCCATGCTCCTCGGCGAAGATCCGCCGGCACTGGCCGTGGCAGAAGCCGTGGACGGTGCCGTCGTACTCCAGGGTGAGGTCGGTGGTGTTCAGGTCCACGGTCATGCCGCACACCGGGTCGACGACATGGCCCGGCGGCAGGTCCGCGGTGGACCTGCGGGCGATGGCGTCGCGGTGCGGGGCGGTGAGGTGGCGGATGAGGTCCAGGCTCCCCATGGCGCGGCCCAGTACGCCGAGGCTGCCTTCGGTGACGCCGATGACATGGATCCACGCATGCGGCTCGTGCCGCAGCCGGTCGGGGTCGCGGCCGGCCGCCTTCTCGGCCTCCGCCAGGGCCTGGGTGAGGCAATCGATGACATGGCCGCTCATGTCCTTGCGCCAGGCGGCCGGTGCGCTGACCCGCACCACGTAACGGGGCGGGTCGGCGGGATCCACCGACTGCCGTCCGCCCACCACCCAGGTCGTCGGCTCGTGGATCAGTACTTGCGTCCAGGACCGGGCCGCTTCGAGGACTTCGGGGGCATGGGAGTCGTCCGGCTGGTCGGACGCCATGAGTAGCTCGATCATCCGGCGGGCCAGCCACTCGCGCTGTGCGGAGTCCAAGGCGCCCGGGGGTGCGAAGAGTTCGATGAGAATCACCCTCTCAGGCTGTCCCCGAGCACTGCCGTCGGGCGTCGCCCCGAGGGCGTCACTCGGGGCTACTCCCCGGGGAGTGGCGGGGCTACTACGCGCGGAGTACCGCCGAGACGGGGGCGTGCGCTGTCCGTCCGGCGTGCCGCCATGCGGCGGTCGGCGGGGTGCCGCGCGCCCGCGATCGGCACGATTCCAGAAGTAGGCTCGTGCCCATGGACGTGTTCTTACCGTTCCTGGTGCTGGTCGCGGGAGGCATCGTCGCGCTGGGCGCCTTCGTGTTCCTTGCGGATCGTGTTCTGCTGGCGATGGAGGCCCGGGGCTGGATCTACTGGCGCAAGACCAAGAGCCTGTCGTCGATCGGTGTCGACCTGATCCAGGAGGGCGACCCCGGGGCCCAGGCCGTCAAGCGCGCCATGGAGCAGGAGCGCGTACGCAAGAACGTCAGGCCGGCACAAGACCCGCCCTTCCTGGTGAACCTGGACGCGGGCACGGTGCGCATCCGCCAGCCCGGCGGCGAGGGGCAAGAACCGACATCGCCTTCCTGATCAGGCACCACGTCACTCAGCGTCTGGGAATGCGGGTGTTCCAGCGGCGAACCCGGCCCGTGGCGGAGGGCCGCCGGCTCCTATTCGACGGAGGCGACGGGCGAGGACGGCTCCGTCGCGGACCGGGACGGGAAGTCGGTTGCCGTGGGCGGCTCGTGTCGGGCTCGCTCCGACTGCTGCACGGTGATGTCGTCCAGCCCGCCGTCCGGGGCACCCGCTGCGGTGGACAACCAGGACCAGGCCCCTACGGCCACGGCGATCGCGGCCGCCGTGGCGAGCACGCGAACGACCCGCCGGGCTCTGGCTCGGCCGTCGAGGTCCCGCCAGGCCGGTCCGGACCGGTACTCCTCCGGCTGCCACAGCTCGCCGACCGCGTCGGACTCGGCGGCCGTCGGCGTGTGGTGCCGCAGCCGCTTGCGCTCCGGTGTCCCGTCCAGGGGGTGGGGCCGGGGGCGCCGCCCCAGCGCCCGTTCCTGCGCGGAGGGTTCCCTGGGGGCGGATGTGCGGATGGCACGCTCGTCGTCCGTGAGGAACTTCAGCCATATCTCCTCGGAGCCGGACGCGCCGCCGTCCCGCTCCTCGGGCGTCCCGTCGCTGCCTGTACCGGGTCTGGTCACGGCCCCGTTCTCCCCTCGCGCGCGCACTGTGAACAGCGCCGCCTCACTCCTGTGCGCACACAGTCTGCCGTCGCTCGTGCCTCGGCCGGTAACGCCGGGTGCGGGCAACCTTGTTCGGGACAGCGCCCCGCTGCGGCGCTCGTGAGCACAGGCGCCGGAATGACGTCCTCGGC
The DNA here is from genome assembly GCF_049974585.1 of Streptomyces sp. UG1. Classification (NCBI taxonomy): domain Bacteria; kingdom Bacillati; phylum Actinomycetota; class Actinomycetes; order Kitasatosporales; family Streptomycetaceae; genus Streptomyces; species Streptomyces sp. UG1. The sequence goes on from NZ_JBNGGG010000027.1 coordinate 63,204, forward strand.
CGCGGCCGAGGAACTGTGGGAGGGGGGCCGGCGACGGCCGGTGTGGCGTGCCGTGCCGCGTAACCTTGCCGATATCACTCCTGGGCGCCGCACGGCGATCGATCGCCGGCTCCCCCTCGCCCGATCATTGCAGAGTGCAAAAACAGATCGCCAGGTGTTCCCGCCGATTTTCACAAGTGGCCTCGATGCCCCGCCGGAGGAAGGCCGAGGAAGCCGTGGACCTTACGAGGGCCTGACATGATCGAGGAAAGCCTGTGCCCCGCCTGACTCGTGGGCCACTCTGGTACTGCCCGACGGCCGGGTCGACGGCGACTGCGGCCGCTGGAGCGTGTCGCCGCGGTGTAAGGGAAAGCGGCCACTGCGGCACGGCGCCCCGGACTCCGTGTCCGGGGCGTCACGCGCGTCCGCGTGTGTGCCCGCGCTGTCCGAGGGCGGCCTCCAGCCGGACGAACGGGATGGACCTGCCCGCCTCGCGGAACGACGCCTTGCCGCCGTCGGCGGGCAGTCCCATGAACGCGCACAGGCGCAGTGCCGTGCGCGGGTGCCGGTGCGCGTAGCCGACCATGACCTCGGCGCCCTCGTCGGGCGGGAGGAAGCGGGCGGTGACGGCGTGCGGACGGTTGCCGAACTGGATGAGCGTCTTGGGCTCCTCGCGCAGGTTCCGGTACCAGTCGGCCTCCGGCCCGAAACTGCAGGCGACGGTCCAACTCCGGTCGACCGGCTCGTAGGACATCACTTCCAGCACTACCATGCGGTCGAGCCCGGTCGCGCGGCCGGTGTGGTGCAGCAGGAGAAACCGTTTCCCGAACAGGGGCCCAAGTCCCGCGCGAAAGAGCAGGATCGGCAGCCGCGCTGCCTGTCTCCGCCATCCGGTGGGGGGTTGAGGGCGGCGGCGTGCGGTGTCTCTCTGCGTCATGGTCGCCTTCCGCGGGTCGGGAATGTCGGCTCTCGGACTCGATTGGGTAAAGGACCGGAGTTGAGAGCCGTGTCACCCGGACCACCTTTGCATAGTCTAAAGGTGGGGGAGGGGCGCCCGCAGTGGCAAGGGGCGGCTCTCGAGTGCCGCGACACTGCTGGAGTACTTCATGACCGACAAGAAGTCGCCATCGAGCCGGACCGTGCTGTCCTCCATGCCGGTCGTGGTGATGGCGATGGTGGCGGTCGCGGACGTGGTGGCGGGGCCGGGAGTGGGGTTCCTCCCGCTCGTGTCGCTCGGTCCCGCCTTCTCGGGGCTGGTCGGGGGATGGCGCCGTACGGTGGTCTTCGGGCTGGTGGCGCTGGTGCTGTGCGTGGGTCTCGGGCTGTACGACGGGCTGTTCGAGGAGCGCCGGGGGTTCACCGCCATGGCCGCGGTGGCCGGTGTGACCGCCATCGGCGTCGCGGCGGCCGTGATGCGCTCGCGCCGGGAAGCGGAGCTGGCCAGCGTGCGGTCGATCGCGGAGGTCGCGCAGCGGGTGCTGCTGCGGCCGGTGCCGTTGACCGCGGGGCCGCTGCAGGCGGCGGTGTCGTACACGTCGGCCGTCGCCGAGGCGCGCATCGGAGGCGACCTGTACGAGGTCGTCGCCTCGCCGCACGGCATCCGGGTCATCGTGGGCGACGTCCAGGGCAAGGGCCTGGCCGCGGTGGAGACGGCGGCCCTCGTCCTCGGCGCATTCCGGGAGGCCGCCCACGAGGAACCCGACCTGGTCGGGCTCGGCGAACGCCTGGAGCGGAGCGTGGCCCGGGAGCTGGAGGGTGAGAAGTTCGTCACCGCGATCCTCGCCGAGATCGGCACCCGCCACGAGGCCGTCTTCCTCAACTACGGCCATCCGGCCCCGATGGTCGTACGCCGGGACGGCGCCGTCGACTTCCCGAAGCCGCCCACCTATGCCCTTCCGCTGGGCCTCGGTGCGCACGGGACCGAGGGCCCGAAGCCCTATCGGGTGGACTTCGCCCCCGGCGAACAACTCCTGCTGTACACCGACGGGGTCACCGAAGCCCGTGACGACGAGGGGCGCTTCTATCCCGTCGGTGAGCGGGCGCACCTGCTGAAGGATCCCCATGCGCACCGCGCCCTGGAGGCCCTGCGCGCGGATCTCGCCCAGCACTCCGGCGGACCGCCCCACGACGACGCCGCCATGCTCCTGCTGCGCTACCACGGTCATGAGGAAGGAAAATCTGTTCCCACCGCGTGAGTGAACAGCGACTTCGGCACGATAGAAAGGACATATGCCGGAGCGTGAGACCCCCACGGGGGCGATGGACGATGTCGATGCGGTGACCCGCGCGGTGCTGACCGCGTCCCGGCTGCTGGTGGCGGTCTCGGCCCGCTCCCTCGCCGAGGTCGAGGAGGGGGTGACGCTCCCGCAGTTCCGGATGCTGGTGGTCCTGCACACCCGGGGTGCCACCAAGCTGGTCGCGCTCGCCGACCTGCTCCAGGTGGCGCCCTCCACCGCGATGCGGATGGTCGACCGGCTGATCGCGGCCGGACTCGCCGACCGGCATCTGAACCCCGGCAACCGCCGCGAGACCCTGCTGCAGCTCACCGACGAGGGGCGGCGTACGGTCGAGGACGTCACCGCCCGGCGCCGCACCGAGATCGCAGCGATCGTGGAGCGGCTCACCCCCACGCAGCGGCTGGCACTCATCGAGGCGCTGGCCGCCTTCAACGAGGCCGGGGGAGAGCCCCTGGCGCCGGCGCTGGACGACGCGCAGCCGCACCCCCTGGGCTGGGCCGTGGACGTCCCGGTGGCCCGTGACGCCTGAGCTGTGCCGGGGCCTCGCCGGACCCGGGCCGAACTTCTCGGTCCGCCGCTCGTTTTGCATAATGCAAGGGAATCGCGAAGGGGCGGCTCCTTGCCTGATGTCGGCAACGCGGACCGCGTGGGTGTGTCCGCCCGAGGGCAATGCGCACCGTGCGCTCGGTGCACCAGGATGACGGACGCGGAAGGACGCGGGAAGGGAAGACGCATGCGGCGAAGACGTCAGCCCGTGTCCGCGCCGGAGGCGCACCTGATGGGGCATCTGCGCAGCACGGTGTGGGGACCGGCCGAGTTCGTCGGCCTGCCGCCCTGGTGGCTGACCGCGGAGGGGCTCCTGGCCGGGTGCGTGGCAGCGGGCGCGATCGTCGGTGCCGCCCTCGCCGGGGCCTGGTACGGGGTTCCCGGGCTGGCGGACGGTGAGGGCGGCCTGGTGTGCGCCGGCGCGCTCGTGCTCTACCTCTGTGTGGTGCGCGCGGGGCGGGCGCTGATCGGCATCGTCGCCGTCCTCGGGATCTGCCTGGCGCTTCAGACGCCCCAGGCGGCCGTGGGCGTGGTGCTCGCGGAGCGGGGGCAGGTGGAGTCCGTGGTGGTGACCGCGGTCGAGGGCGGACCTGGAGCCGTCTCCAGTCGCGGCCGCTACCTGTGTGCGGTGGCCGACCAGGACGGGGTCCCCCTGAAGGTGCGCCTCTGGCGGGGCTGCGGGCAGGCCACCCGGCCCGGCGACGCGCTCGCGATGGTGTACGACCCGAAGGGTGCGGTGCCGCCGCGCGGTGTGGAGACCGGAGCGTCCCCGTCGCACCCGCTGCGCACGGTGGGCGGCTGGGCCGCGGCACTCGTCGCCGCCTGCACGGTCGCGGTCGTACGCTCCTTCCGGCTCGCCCACACCGCCTCGCACGGCCCTACGGCCTCGGGCGCGCCCGGTGACGACCCGGCCGCCGCCTCCTGATCATCCGGAACTCGGCGACGGGCCCGGGGAGGCCAGGCCGCCGTAGAAGTTCGGCAGGTCCGGGCGCGGAGTCAGCGCCACGACGGGGGCGCCGGGCTGGGGCACGGGCGGGGTCAGTTGCTCCCTGGGCAGCTTCGGCGGGGTGGTCTGCTGGAAGTTGGCCTGGTCGAAATTGACCAGTCCGGTCTTTTCCAGAACCGTGATGTGGTCCAGGACGACGTCGTTGGCCTGGTCGGCGAGCCGGCGCACCAGTGTGTTCTGTGTGGTGGCGCGGATCTTGCCGATGGTCGGAAAGATCTGGCCGTGCGTGACGCGCATGATGTTCACCGCAGTGGAGTCGAACTCCTTGCCGCTCTTCGCGTCCACGGTGGCGACGAACTGCTGTTGCTGCGGACTGGCCTGGTTGGGCAGGGTGATGTTCAGCTCGGCGGCGACCTTGCGGGAGCTGGCGTCGAGCAGGGCGTGCCCGACGACCAGGTGCTCGCCGGCCTCCTTCACCGCCTTCGTCGTCCCCTTTTCCATGGACAGCTCGCCCAGGGGGTACTCCCACAGCCCGGCGGAGCGCACCTTGACCACGAAGTCGCGATCCGCCTCGGTCAGCGGTCCGTAGGGGGTGTTGGCGATGATCCGGGCCGTGTTGTTCGAGGCGTTCTGCACGCCGGGCACGGACGGGTAGGCGAGGGCGGAGCAGGTGAGGACCAGCGCACCGCCCACGAAGACGGTGGTACGGATGCGCCGCTCCATCCGATCATTGCACTGGGTAAATTTTGCATCATGCCTTGTGCTCGACGTCACGCCGCCTCGTGCACCGCTCGCAGTGCGCTCTGGTGGCTGAGCCAGCCGACCGGCCTGCCGTGTGCGGGGTCGAGGACCGGTACCCCGGTGCCCGCCGCCGAGAGCAGGGTGTGCAGCGCCTGAGCGAGGGGCTGGTCGGTCGTGACCGGTGCGGGCGGTTCGGCGAGCTGCCCCACCACCGCGGGGACCGCGTCCGGCTGCTCCGCCAGCGCCTCGGCGACCGCCCGGGCGGTGACCACACCCACATAGCGCCCGGAGGCGTCGACCACGGGCAGCGCCCCGTATCCGGACAGGCTCAACCGGTCGGCCGCGTCCGCGAGTTCGGTCGCCGCGGGCAGTGGCGAGGGCAGGGGGTCCATGACGGAGCCGACCCGCTGGGAGCCGATCCGGGCGCCGGGGGCGGGGCCGTCGAGGTCGATGCCGCGGCGGCGCAGTTTCAGGGTGTAGACGGTGTCGCGGGTCAGCAGCTTGCTGACGGCGGCGGCCAGCACGATCGCCAGCATCAGCGGCAGGATGATCGAGTACTCGCCGGTCAGCTCGAAGAGGATCACCACGGCGGTGATCGGCGCGCGGGAGGCCCCGGCGAACACGGCACCCATGCCCACCAGCGCGTACGCCCCCACCGAACCGGCCGTGCCGGGCAGCAGGTGGTTCACGCCCGCGCCGTACGCCGCACCGAGCATCGCCCCGATGAACAGGCTGGGCGCGAACACCCCGCCCGAGCCGCCGATCCCGATGGTCAGGCTGGTGGCCAGCACCTTGCCGACGAGCAACAGCAGCAGGAAACCGGCCGCGTATCCGCCCTCGGTGGCCTTCTCCAGGACCGGGTAGCCGACGCCGTACATCTCCGGCAGCGCGAGCAGCACCAGGCCGAGCGCCAGGCCGCCGACCGCGGGGCGCAGCCACTCGGGGCCGCGCCAGGCCCAGTCGCAGACGTCCTCGACCAGATACAGCACCCGGGAAAAGCCGACGCCGACCACCGCGGCGATCACACCGAGCAGGGCGAACAGGCCGTACTGCGTGAAGTGCGCGACATGGAAGGCGGGCAGGGCCAGGAAGGCGACGTCGCCGAAGGCGGCCCGGCCGATCACGCTCGCGGTGACGCCGGCCAGGACGGTCGCCCCGAACGCCTCCGCGGAGAAGGTGCCCAGGATCAGCTCCATGGCGAAGAACACCCCGGCCAGCGGCGCGTTGAAGGTCGCGGCGATGCCGCCCGCCGCGCCGCACGCGACCAGCAGCTTCATCCGCCCCTCGGCCGCCCTCGTCACTCGCCCCAGCGTGGCGCCGAGGGCGGCGCCGATCTGCACGATCGGCCCCTCGCGGCCCACCGAGCCGCCCGAGCCGATGGTGAGGGCGGAGGCGAGCGTCTTGACCACCGCGACCTTCGGGCTGATCCGGCCGCCGCGCTGGGCGACGGCCAGCATCACCTCCGGCACCCCGTGGCCGCGCGCCTCCTTGGCGAAGCGGTGCACCAGCGGCCCGTACAGCAGACCGCCGACCACCGGGGCGAGCAGCACGAAGTACGGGCCCAGCCAAGGCACATGGGGATTGCCCGCGCCGGGCGAGGCCGCGTAGTCGGTGTGGCCGGAGAAGAAGCGCGTGAAGGTCGTGATGCACCAGCGGAAGACGACCGAACCGGCCCCTGCCCCGGCGCCGACCACCACGGCGAGCGCCATCACGCCCCAGGGCGCGGACCTGCTCCGCTTGCTGCCGGCGACCGTCCGAGTGCTGTCCATTCCTTCCCCTTCCGTACTTTTGCATTATGCAAAACGTGTCAGGGGGGTCGCCACGCGGGGTGTCCTCAGGGCGGTGTCTCAACGAATGGTGGAGGCGGCCGTGTGGTGCGGGTCAACCTATTGTGGAGTGCAGAAATACATCAATGGATTGATGACAGGAGTCAATCCTGGCTGAAAAACTCGAGCCAGAGTTGAGCGGATCACTGGTTCTTGCGATTTCATTTTGCGTCAAACTCGGGGGAGCGACTTGCACATCAATCTACTGGGCCCGGTTTCCGTTGTCGTAGACGGGCAGATACGGGCCATTCGAGCCAACAAGGTGCGGGCCATGCTCGCCACCCTTGCGCTCGAGGCGGGGCGAGCGGTGTCCAATGAAGACCTCGTGGATGAACTGTGGTCCGGGCATGCCATCGGCAATGCCCGAAACGCCTTGCAGGCGACCGCGACCCGACTGCGCAGGGCGATCGAGCCCGGCTTGTGCCGGCGGGGCAGCTCTGTGCTGCGCGGTGTGAACAACGGCTATCTCCTCGAGGTGGCACCGGAGTGCGTGGACGGCAACAGGTTCCTCGATCTGGCCGCCCAGGGGGCCGCGCACCTGCCGATGCGGCCCGAGCGCTCACTGGAGGTCCTGCAGTCGGCTCTCGATCTCTGGCGCGGTCCCGCCCTCCTCGACGCCGGCGACGGCCTGCGCGTGCGGGGTGCGGCGGCTCTCTTCGACGAACGCCGGCTGACCGCCTGCGAGGATCTGGTCGGCGCCCTGCTGTCGGTGGGCGACGAGGCACGCGCGATCGCGGAGCTGCGCCAGCTCGTCGCCCTCTACCCACTGCGGGAGCGACTCTGCGAACTACTCATGGTCGCCCTCTACCGCACGGGGCGTCAGGGGGAGGCGCTGGATCTCTTCCGGTGGGCAAGGCGGCGACTCGATGAGGAACTGGGGATCCAGCCCGGAGCGCCACTGCAGCGCCTCCATGCCGAGATCCTGGCCCAGGACCCGGCCCTGAGGCTGCCGGGCGCGGTCCTGCCGAGCCAGGGCGAACCCGCAGCGGTCAGCAGGTAGCGGACGGCTCGGAGCATGGGGTCGGGCCCGCCCTGATTTGTCCGTCCGACCCCCCGTGTTCTTCCCTTCCCGCCTTCGGTCCTTGCGGAATTTCGCCCGGGTGACGGGCCGGAACAACATGTAGGAGAGGCCGCATCATGCCGTCCGATTCGGAATTGCGCCGCGACGAGTGCGATTCCCTGAAGGAGCCCGTGGCGATCGTGGGGATCGCGGCTCTTTATCCCGGTGCTTCGGGGCCGGACCAGTACTGGGAACTGCTGAATCGGGAAATTCCGCTCGGCGCCGGGAGGACCCCTCCCGGTTCACTGGACGACCTGCACATCGATATTGCCCGATTCGGGATTCCGCCGGCTCAGGCGGGGGCCATGGCTCGGATGCAGATTCTCATGCTGGAAGCGGCGCGCCAGTGCCTGTCGGACGCCGGACATCCCGGACGGGCCCTGCCGACGGACCGTACCGATGTCATCACCGGCACCTGCTTCGGCCTGGACCGCCAGCACGCCAACGCACTGCGGATCGAAGCCGCCCGCTACGCCCATGAGGTCGAGCTGGCGGCGGTGGCGGAGGGTGTCGACGAGGCAGCGGCGCGGGCCGCCGCCCGGGAACTGCGGTCGCTGGTGGCACGGCACGCGGGCGCCTCTCCGCACGACCGGGTGGGAGAGATGGCGAGCACCATCCCCGCCCGGATCGCCACCGCGTTCAGGTTCCACGGCCGAACGCTCGCGGTCGAGTCGGCGGACGCGACATCGTTCGTGGCCCTCGACAACGCGGTGCGCAACCTCCGCCGCGAGGTGTCCGACGCGGTCCTCGTGGTCGCGGGGCAGCGGTGGGAGAGCCCCTTCGTCACCAGGGCCCTGCAGGCCAAAGGACTCATGGGGCCGATGAGCGGGGGCAGCACCGGGCACGACTCCGGCCGGGTCGGTGAGGGCGTCGGCGCGCTGTTGCTCAAGCGGCTCTCCCGCGCCGTCCGGGACGGCGACCGGATCTACGCCGCGATCCTCGACTCCTCCGTACGCCATGACTCTCGTCCTGGCGCCTTCCGCTCCTCACGGTCCGCCGAGTTGCGCCGCTCACTCGCCCAGTCGTCTCTGCGCGCTGCCGGGGTGCGGCCCGGGTCGGTGACGTATGTGGAATGCGTGGGCTCGGCCGTCGCCGCCGAGGCCGAGGCGGAGCTGGCGGCGCTGGCCGGGATTCACGGGGGTGCCGCTCCGGCGTCCGTGGCCGTGGGCAGTGTGCGGGAGCGGCTCGGGAACACCTTCGCCAACGCCGGTGTCGCCGCCGTCACCAAGGTCGCTCTGGCCCTGCAGCACCGGCGGATTCCTCCCCAGCGTGCACTGGGCGGTGCCACTGAGAGCGATTCCCTGGGCGGCGGCACCCCGCTGCGACTGCCGCCTCGGAGCGAGGAGTGGCGTGCGAGCGCCGACGCGACTCCGCGCCTGGCCGCGGTGCTCGGGGCCTCGTTCACCGGGACTGTCTGCCATCTCGTCGTCCAGGAGCACGCGGCGGACGGGGCCGGCGACGTCGACGAGCCGAAGGGGTCGGCCGGACGCCGTACTTCGTCCACGCCGGGCCGGGCTCAGGGAACCGTGGGCAGGACCGCGGCCGTGCCGGGCCCGGAACCGATCGCGGTGGTGGGTGTCGCAGGCCGCTTCGCGGGCGCCGCCGATGCCGAGGGCTTCTGGCGGGTCGTCAGCTCCGGCGAGACCCGCATCGGCCCCGTCCCGGAGTCCGTGCTCGACCGGGATCTGTACTACGAGCCGGGGGCACTCAGTCTCACCCACAGCTACACCGACCAGGGCGGTCATGTGCCGGTGCCGCAGGAACCTTCCGGCGATGTGCGGATCATCCCGTTGCGCCACGCGGCCATGGACGACACTCAGAGCCTTGCGCTCGCAGTGGCCGCCGAGTTGTTCCGGGGACGGGCCGCGCAGCCGGGTGGGGATCCGGGTGCGCGCGGTGCGGCGGGACGGCTCGCGGGCAGGGGACTCGTCGCGATCGGCACCAACCTGGGCCTGACGCGCGAGCGCCGTACCCATGCGCAGATGTCCCTGCAGTCCTGGGACGAGGCGGTCGGACGACTCGCCGGCCTTGACAGCCTGTCGTCACTGCAGAAGAAGGCCCTGCTGGCAGCGGTGCGCGAGAGGATGCCGGGGGCGCCGGAGCAGGCGATGTCACCGGCTCTCCTCGACGGCTGCCTGGCGAGTGGCGTGGCGGCACTGCTGGCCAACGAGTACCGGCTCGACGCCGTGCCGCTCGGCGTCGAGGCCGCGTGTGCCTCGTCCCTCGCGGCGCTGGACCTCTGCGTCGGTGCTCTTCGGCAGGGGACGGCGGACTTCGCCGTGACGGGTGGTGTCGAGCTGGCCTGCAACGCCCGGGACATGGTGCTCTGTTCGGCGCTCGGGTTGTTGTCGCACAGCACGAACGCACCCTTCGACCGGGCAGCCGACGGTTTCAGCCCGGGCGACGGCTGCGGCATGTTCCTGCTCAAGCGATACGGCGACGCCCGCCGCGACGGTGATGAAGTCCTAGGAGTCATCAGAGGCATCGGTGCGTCCAACGACGCCAAGTCCCTCATCGCCCCGGACGTGGAGGGCCAGCTACTGGCCATGCGACGGGCCTTCGCGGAGGTGGACTTCGGGCCGTCCGCGGTCGACTACCTGGAGGCCCACGGCACCGGAACCAAGGTCGGGGACCGTGTGGAGATCGCGGCCGCGGCACGGATGTACGGCAGCGAACAGCGTTCCCGGCCCCTGGAGATAGGTTCGGCCAAGTCGTTCTTCGGGCACACGTTCGCGGCCGCCGGCAGTGCCGGGCTGCTGCGCACGCTGCTCGCCATGCGGGCCGGGACACTGCCCCCCAACGCCAACCTGCGGACGCTGAATCCGGCCCTCGACCTCGACGCCGTCCCGGCCGTCGTCCCGACCGAGCCCGCACCGTGGAACTGCCGGCCCGGGCAGCCGAGGCGCGCGGCCGTGAGTTCCTTCGGCACGGGCGGCATCAACTACCACGTACTCATCGAAGAGCACCTGGACGGAGCGCGATGAACTTCGAACTCGACGCGGACAGCGAGGAGATGCGTGCCATGGTCGTCGCGTTCGCCCGGCGCGAGCTCGCCGCCCGAAAGGATGCGGCGCGCACCGTGTTCGACCCCGGTGACTTCCGCAGGCGCTGGCGGCTTGCGGGCGCACAGGGGCTCGTGGGCGGTGCGGTGCCCGTGGAGTACGGCGGCAGCGGTCTGGACGCGGTCACCTCCTCGGTGGTCATGGAGGCACTGGGCTACGGCACCGAGGACACCGGTTTCGCATTCTCCGTCGCCGCCCATCTGTTCGCCTCACTGATGCCCCTCGTCGAGTTCGGAACGGAGGAACAGAAGCGGGAGTGGCTGCCCGCGCTCTGCTCGGGCGAGCGGATCGCCGCGCACGCCATCACCGAACCCGAGGCCGGTTCCGACGCGCTGAACCTGCGCACCCGCGCGGAGCGCAAAGGCGACGAGTACGTGCTCCAGGGCAGCAAGTGCTTCACGACGAACGCACCCGTCGCCGACGTCTTCGTCGTGCAGGCGGCGACCGAGCCGAACGGAGGCTTCTTCGGGCTCACGGCGTTCATCGTCGAGGCCGGCACCCCGGGACTCGGCGTCGGTCCGGTCTACGACAAGGTCGGACTGCGCGGATCGCCCACGGCCGACGTCCACTTCGACGGCTGCGTCGTCCCGGCCCGCCAGATGCTCGGCGCCGAGGGCGCGGGGGCCAGTGTGTTCTCCGCGTCCATGAAGTGGGAGCGCGTCTGCCTGTTCGCGATATACCTGGGCGCGATGCGGCGCATCCTGGAGTCCACGATCGAATACGCCGGGGAGCGCGAACAGTTCGGTTCCCCCATCGGCGGCTTCCAGGCGGTCAGTCACCGGATCGTCGACATGACGCTGCGCCTGGAGTCCGCCCGGCTCCTGCTGTACAAGGCCGCCTGGCAACTGACGCGGGGCAGCCGGGACGAGATCGCACCGGCACTCGCGAAACTCGCGGTCAGCGAGGCCGCCGTACAACTGGGCCTGGATGCCGTCCAGGTGCGTGGCGGCCTGGGGATGGTCGAGGGAGAGGCCGAGGCCTTCCTCCGTGACGCCCTGCCCGCACGCGTCTTCTCGGGCACCAGCGAGATCCAGAAGAACAACGTCGCACGCGCGCTGGGTCTGGGGGACAACCGACGCCCGCGCCGTCGCCGTTGACGGCCGGTACCGGATGGAGGTTCACCTTGACGATCATCATTCACCGCATACGACTGCACGACGGCGTCGACGCCGAGCGCTTCGAGAAGTGGGTGCGGGAGGTCGACTACGCGACCTGCCCCGAGCTGCCCAGCGTCCTCGCCTTCGGTGTTCAGCGGGTGGTGGCCGTGTCGCCTCCCCTTCACTACTTCGAGATCATCGAGGTGACCAGTCGCGAGGAGTTCGAGCGTGACATGGAAAGCCCACAGTTTCAGCGGCTGGTCGAGGACTTCGGTCAAATGGCCAAAGTCCTCGACGAAGTGACGGGAGAGCGGATCGGCGACGGGTACCGGGCGTAGAAGTTTCACGCAGTGAGGTTGAAAGGGATACTGACTATTTTTCAGTCGATCTGGTCTCAGGTGGCCGGTTTTCGGCCAATGGCGGAGATGAGTCCCGACTCATAGGCGACGGCCACGGCCTGGGCGCGCGTGCCCACTCCGAGCTTCCTCAGTAAATGGTGAACGTGGGTCCGTACGGTCGCCGTGGAAACTGACATTTTCTCAGCTATCTCGGCATTCGACTTTCCTTGGGCGAGCAGCACAATCACTTCTGATTCCCGTGGTGTCAGGGTCGTCACCAGGCTCGCGGCAGGCGTCGAGCAGGCCTCGTCCGGTGGGTGGTACAGGAGGCTCGGCCTGGCCTCCTCGGGCATGACGATGGCCCCGCCGGCGCAGACCGTCCGCAGTACATGGATCAGCTCGTCGGCCGAGGTGCCCGGAGTCAGGACCGCCCGGACGCCGACGCGCAGGGCCTCGATGGAGCGCGGCGCGTTCTCCGCCTTCGCGATGAGGATCACCTTCGTACCGCTGGCCAGAGCGGCGAGTTCCTGCTTGTCCTCCACGGTCAGAGCAGGTGACACGATGACGAGGACGTCAGGCTGCTGCTCCTTGGCGGCTGCCGCGGATTCGGCGCCGGTCGCGTTGCCGACCACCGTGATGTCGGGTTGCTGGTCGAGCAGTGCTCGCATACCGGCGCCCATGATTGCGTCCTCGCAGCAAATGAGTACGCGAATGATCACCGACTGCCTCCCATGAGGTGGGACCGCGCGGGTGCATGGGTGGTTCACCCGTCATGGCCAGGGATGTGACGTTGGCCGGAGGTGCCCTTATCGGGCGATGGCAGGGTGGACCGTCCGGGTGGGCCGGCAGGCGGATTTCGGTCGTGCTCGCTTGCGGTGGTGCAAAGTGCGTGCCTCCCCCGAGAGGGCGCCGAAGCGCTCTTCCGACACTCATTGCTGCCTAAGGCGACTGATTGGTGGTCAGTTTTTCGCCGCCCATATAGTAATTCGTATAAGCGCACTTTGAGGCTAGCACGTAACGCGGCAGTAGCAGGGGACTTGGGGAGACGCTGAACATCCACATACCGCTTGCCAGGCGCTGGTGAATGGCCGGTGGTTTAGCTTTGGCCGACAGCCACGTATCCGGAGAGCGTCATACGAGCCGCTGCACGCGGGACGCCGTGAGCCGGCGGGACGGCGGGAACTCCGTGACCGCACGTCCCAGTCTGCTCACGAAGAACGCCCGCCCGGACAGGCCGAGCCGTTGCTCCAACTCGGCCCGGACATCGTCGTGCTGGAGAATGACGCTCACGGGGTGCAGGACCAGTCCGGCGCGGGTCGCACCGAGCCAGTAGTCGGCCAGAACGGCGCCGCCGCGGACGACGGACCCGGCGCCGGGCGCCTCGTCGTCGAGACACAGGGCAACGGCGGCTGGAGAGCGCCGCACCATGGCGGCGAGTTGACGAGCGAGGATCCGGTGGTAACCCACGTGCCGCAGGATCCGCATGGTCGCGGGCGCCAGGGCGATCCGCATGCCGAACCGACGCGGCCAAGACAGTGGTCCGAAGAGCTGACCGAGGGTGAAGCCGTCACCGCTGCTCTCGGCGTCGGCGTCGTCGCGGCGTATGAACGAGTGCGTCTCCCGCCAGGCGGCGCGGTGGCTGAAGTCGCGCCCGCCGTGCCGAGAGACCAGGCCGGCGACCGCGGCGCGCTCGGCATCGGCCACCACATGGCGCACGGTGACCTCCGAGTCGCCCGGTGCCGCCCGGAACAACGACAGCGCCGACCGTGACGTCGACAGTCCCGCGAGCACGGCGGGGTCGATCCTGCCGGGCCGGTAGGGGCCCCGGTTGGTGTGCCGGGCGCGCACGGTGTCGCGCAGCTCGGCGAGGTCACTCGAGGGGGTGTGCGCGGGTGACAGGCGGACGACGCACAGCGGCACCCAGGCACTCGGCCAACGGCCGCCGAAGATCCGGCCGGGGTCGTCGTCCTTCGGCCCGTGGGCCGCTGGGGTCGGGGCGACGAAGTGGACCCGGTCGGCCCGCCAGCCCTGGGCGGCCAGGGCCCGCAACAGGATCTCTCCGTACGCACCGCAGCTCACCAGCATCTCGACCCGGTGCGAGGCCAGCGCGGTGAGCTGCCGTTCGTGGTCCAGGGCGAGGACCAGGTATTCGACCTCGTCCTGTGTGGCGCCGTAGTCGGCCCCGTTCTGCTCGGCAGTCTCCGCGAGCAGTGCCGCCGCGCTGTGCCGGGCGGCCGCGCCGGTCGCCCAACCCACGCCCCAGGGCTGGCAGTTGTGCGAGGACGGGCTGTAGGCGGCGATCCCGGCCGCCACCTGGAGCGCGTCCTGGAATGCCACGCCCCGGTTCGCGGGAGTGGACTGGGAGGGGGATGTCGATGTCACTGCCGCTGAGCTCCTATCGCCACACCAACGCCACGGAGTAGCCGTCGACTTCACGTGCCCAACTGTCGAACCGCGTCCCGTCGCCCTCGGACACATGACGCCTCAGGCCCGGCCCGGCACGCCACGAGAAGCGGCCGTCGGGATGCCAGCCGGTCAACTCGACCTCTTGCGGGTCGACGCGCAGTCCGAAGCCGAAGTGCTTCAGCACCGCCTCCTTGCACGCCCAGCGCAAGGACAGCGGCATGGCCCGCACGCCGGCGGACTCCGCGTCCGTCGGCGCACCGGGCGGATGAGTGAGCAGCTTCGTGAGCATCGGGGGCATGCGCCGGGTGCGCTCGATGTCGATGCCGACGGCGCGCGGTCCGCACGCGGCGACGGCGAAGTCCGCCGAGTGGGACAGCCCGACCTCGACCGGGAGGTCGACCCACGGTCTGCCGGCCCGCAGACCGTCGGTGACGGCGCTGATGTGGACATCGCGTGTGGCGGTCCGCGCGTCGAAGTGCCGCCGCTGGTAGGCGCATACCCCGTGCTTGAGCGCCAGGCGTCCCGCCAGCCACTCCAAGCGCCGCTTGGGCAGGGCCAGTTGCCGCACCTGCAACGACTCGGCATCGCTGAGGTGCCGGGACGCGAGGGCCGTACGAGCGCGGTCGCCGATCGCGTGCAGCCATGCGATCGACACGACGGACAGGGTCAGGGGCCCGCGTACATGGCAGACGTACAAGGGCCGCTGCGGATCGAGAGTCAGGCGGTCGTCGAGCCCGGGCACCGTGACGCGGGCCGGCGGTGTGGTCACGGTGCTCACGTCAGCGGTCCACGGGCGGCGGCAGCAGGAACGGGTAGGGGCGGCGCAGGACGTTGAAGTGCCAGAAGCGGTCGGCTTTGCGCAGCCGCTGGATCAGCTCCCACATCCGGGCGTCACCGCGGTAGTAGGCGGCGACTTCCCCGGCCGTGATCGGCTCGGTGAGCCGGCCGTTGGCCTGATCCAGGAAAGCCGGGATCAGCGGGCCGAGCCGCTCCTTGTGGAGATTGCCGAGGAAGTCCAGGAGTACACCGCGCGTCCCGTAGAACTTGTCGAAGATCGACTTGCTCATCGACAGCCGGACGGCGTCGCGCAGCCCCCACGGCAGCGAGGTGAAGAAGAGCCGTACGTCGAGCTTCTCGCGGCCACGGTCGTCCCGCATCAGGGGGGTGGTGACGTCGAGATACACCAGCTCACCGCCGATGTCGAACCAGTTGGACGCCTGGGCGTCCAGTCCGAGCGTGGGGGACACGGCCCGGTCGACCTGGTCGAGGAAGCGGGAGAAGAAGTCCTTGGCCCATGTCTCGTCCTCGGTGTGCAGCAGCCGGGAGCACAGCCGCCGCTCCGGCAGCGCGCGCTGCACGCAGTACGCCACGACCCGTCCGTCCGGCCGGTGGGTGTGCCACAGCTCCGTGTCCGCGACGTTCAGGCCGCCGTCGGTGAGGCGTCGCAGGTACTCGTCCAGACCGTGCCGGTAGCGCTCGAAGCGCGCCCGGTCGGGGAAGACCGGGAGCCGTTTGCAGGCGTAGGCGCCATGGTCGGTCCGCAGCCGGAGCACCACGGTGACTTCGCCATGGCTCAGGACGTCCAGGGCGCTGTCGTCGGCGGTGCGCAGCGCCCCCTGGACCTGTGTCTCCAGGTGGGCGAGCTCGTCATGGGGAAGGGCGAAGGACATGGGCATCGGGCCTCTACGTATCGGTGTCTGTCCGGGTTCCCGGGACGAGATGTGAGGACGCGGCCGGTGCACGGCGGTGCACCACGATCAGATAGACGGCGGCGGCGAAGAACGCGGCGTCGAGCACAAGGATCTGGGGCACGCTGCTGACCAGGATGATCACGAAGAGGACCAGCATCAGCAACTGTCCGTAGAGCGCGGCGAGCACCAGTTCCCGGTTGCGGATCAGCACCAGGCCGCTGACGACCATCGCGGCCGCGACGAAGACGGTGACGCCCGTCGGGTACCCCGCGAGCCAGTCGGTGAAGTCCCCGATCACGGCGATGTCGTGGTTGGCGTCGGCGGCGTCGTCGAGACGCTGCTCCACCGACTCGATCTCCGGGAAGAACTTGCCGACGCCCGCGATGATGTAGAGGACGCCGACGACGCGCTGCAGAATCAGGATTCGTTTGGTCACCTGTCGGATTCTTCCGATGTCGTGGCCGACTGGCCGGGGCTTTTTCCGGACAAGATCCGTCGACCGCGCCCGGCCGCTCACGCGGCCGTGACGACCAGGACGGCGTTCTGGCCGCCGAAGCCGAACGAGTTGCTCACCGCCACCTCCACGCCGCGCCGGCGCGGGGACCCGGCGACCACGTCCAACTCGATGCCGGGATCCAGCCGTTGCATGTTGGCCGTCGGAGGAACGGTCCCGCGCTCGACGGTGAGCACGGTCAGCGCGGCCTCGATCGCACCGGCCGCCCCCAGCGTGTGACCGACGACGCCCTTGGCCGACGTCACGGCGGCGCCCTCGCCGAGTACCTTGCGCACCGCCCGTGCCTCCGCCGCGTCGTTCAGCGGCGTGGACGTGCCGTGGGCGTTGACGTGATCCACCTCGTCGGGCATGACGTCCGCCGCGGCCAGTGCCGTGCGCAGGGCCTGGACGACGCCGGCGCCCTCGGGGTCCGGGGCGGTCATGTGGTGGGCGTCGGCCGACGCCCCGTATCCGGCCAGTTTCGCGCGGACACGCGCTCCCCGGGCCCGTGCGTCCGCCTCCCGCTCCAGGACCAGCATGCCGCTGCCCTCGCCGATGACGAACCCGTCGCGGTCCACGTCGAACGGCCGGGAGGCCGCGGAGGGTTCGTCGAGCCGCCTCGACAGCGCCCCCATCTGGGCGAAGCCGGTCACCATGAGGGGACTTACGCCGGCTTCGCCGCCACCCGCGATCACGACGTCGCAACTGCCGTCGCGCAGCAACTGCAGCGCGGCGCCGATCGCGGTGGCCCCGGACGCGCAGGCCGTCGCCGTGACGAAGTTGGGGCCCGTAGCGCGCAGGTCCATGGCCAGGTGGCCGGCGACCATGTTGGGCACCAGCATCGGGATCAGCAGCGCGGACACCGCCTGGGGCCCCTGCTCCAGCATGCGCCGGTGCTGGGTCTCCCACGTCGCCACACCGCCCAGACCGCAGCCCACGACCACTGCGACGCGCGCACCGTCCCAGGTCTGCGGGTCCAGGCCGGAGTCGGCGACGGCCTCGCGCGCCGCGGCGATGGAGAGCTGGATGAACCGGTCGTGGGTCAGGGAACTGCGCCGCCCCACGTGCTCGCGCGGGGAGAAGCCCGGGACCGTGCAGGAGATGTCCACGGAAAGGCCGGCCAGCAGCGGGTTCCGGGCGGCGGCCGACCTGCCCGCGCACACCCCCTGCCAGGTGGCGTCGGCACCGATGCCGGCGGCGGTGACCAGACCGATCCCGGTGACGGCGGTGGCGGGTGGGGTGCGTGCGGTCATGACGAGGCCGTGGAGGTGGTGTGCCGTTCCAGCAGCTCGGCGACCTGGCCGATGGTGTCGCCGGGCGAGGCGGCGTCGTCGTCGATGGGCACGCCGAACTCCGACTGGATCACCAGGAGCAGTTCCACCAGGAACAGGGAGTCCATGTCGAGGTCCTCGAACGTGGTGTCCGGGCCGATCTCGGCGCGGTCCACCTCGAAGCGGTCGACGAGAAGGCCGACCAGCCTGCCGTACATCGCACTCATGGGATGCGCCCTACCTTTCCGGAGGCCGGTGTTCGCCGTACCGAGTCTGGGCCCCGGGGCTGACCGCCCGCTGACGGATGGCTTACGGCTCGCTGACCGGCCGGCACCTCGCCATCGGGGACCCAGGAGTCACGGACGGCCCCGGAACCGTGGTGACACGCCGCGTCAGTCATCGGTCAGTGCTCGGTAAGTCATCGGTCAGGCCACCGGGCAAGACTCGGCTCGGACAGCAGATGGGATCCGGAAGACGAGGAGCTCACGTGGTGACACGTCGTGCGGACAGGCCGGAGCCGGGCACCGTCGGCAACCCTTGCGGCGGACTCCGGTGAACCGGGCCGCGGTCATGGCCGGCGTCGGCAGCTGCCTGCCGGCCCGGGCCGTGTCCAACGACGAGCTGGCCACGCGGCTGGACACCTCCGACGCCTGGATACGGTCGCGGACCGGCATCGAACAGCGCTACTTCGCGGCGCCGGGCACGGCGACCTCGGACCTCGCCGTCGGGGCGGGCGCGAAGGCCCTCAAGTCCTCGGGCGAGCCCACCGTGGACGCCGTGATCGTGGCCACGACCACGCCGGACCGCCCCTGTCCGGCGACCGCTCCGGTCGTGGCCGCCCGCCTGGGCATGACGGGGACGGCCGCCTACGACGTGTCCGCCGTGTGCACGGGCTTCGTGTACGGGCTGGCGACCGCGGCGGGCCTGATCCTCGCGGAGGTGGCCGACCGGGTCCTGGTGATCGGGGCGGAGACCTTCTCGACCCTTCTCGACCCGGACGACCGGTCCACCTCCGTCATCTTCGGAGACGGAGCCGGCGCCGTGGTCCTGCGCTCCGGCACCGGCACCGAACCCGGCGCGCTCGGCCCCTTCGACCTGGGCAGCGACGGAGAGGGCGAGACCCTCATCACCGTGCCCGCGGGCGGCTCGCGGCAGCGCCTGTCCGGGGTGGCGCCGCACGCGGGCGAGACGTACTTCGCCATGTCGGGCAAGGACGTGTTCCGCCACGCGGTACGCCGTATGACCGGGTCGGCGAAGGCCGTGCTCGCCCGCGCGGGCTGGCACGCCGGGGACGTCGACCACCTGGTGAGCCATCAGGCCAACCTCCGGATCACCCACCACGTCGCGGAGGGGATCGGGCTGCCGAGGGAGCGGTGCTTCAACAACATCGCCGAGGTGGGGAACACCGCGGCCGCGTCCATCCCCCTCGCGCTCGACCAGGCGCACGCCCGGGGGGTGCTGCAGCCGGCGCAGCGGGTGCTGCTCACCGCGTTCGGCGGCGGGCTGACCTGGGGATCGGCGGTGTTGACCTGGCCGCAGTTGGACCGGTCCTGACCGACGGCAGCCCGCCGACGACCGAGAACGAGAGAGAGCAGGAGCTCAGCCATGAGTGCGATGTACGGCAGGCTGGTCGGCCTTCTCGTCGACCGTTTCGAGGTGGACCGCGCCGAGATCGGCCCGGACACCACGTTCGAGGACCTCGACATGGACTCCCTGTTCCTGGTGGAACTGCTCCTGGTGATCCAGTCGGAGTTCGGCGTGCCCATCGACGACGACGCCGCCTCGCCCGGCGACACCATCGGCCAGGTCGCCGAGCTGCTGGAACGGCACACCACCTCCACGGCCTCGTCATGACCGCACGCACCCCACCCGCCACCGCCGCCGTCGACCCGTGGCAACCCGGCCAAGGGCTGCCGGACACACAGCCGAGGACGACCATGAGCACCCAGCAGTCAATCATCGACCACATCGCCGAGGTCTGGCTCGACGGCGACGCCGACGGGCTCGACGCGCAGGTCCCCCTCGCCGAACTCAACATCATCGACTCGGCGGAGATCTTCTCTCTCGTGCACTACCTGCAGGACCGCTTCCGGATCACCGTTCCGCTGCGGGAGGTCTCCCCGGCGAACTTCCGGACCGTCGACGCGATCGCGTCACTCGTCGAACGGCTCCAGCGCGAGGGGGAGGGTGTCCGATGACGAACGCCACGGGGGACACCCGGCACGGCGGAGCCGTCCACCGGCAGATCGTGGACATCGTCGCCTCCCGCACGCTGTACGACGAGTCCTACCTCCTGCCCGACAGCCATTTCGAGGCGGATCTCGGGATCGACTCGGTGATCCTCGAGTCCATCCTTGCGTCGGTCAACGAGCACTTCACCCTGAGCCCACCGCTGGCCGCGGGGCCCACGACGATCCGAGAGCTCGTCGACGCCGTCGAGCAGGCGCTGGGCGGCGATGCCGGTCCCGCCGAACGCCGTGCCGACGCGGGCGGGAACGGCGACGCGGTGCTGGAGACGGTCGTCGCCGCGGCCCAACGGCACACCCAGTACCAGCGTCACCAACTGCCCGTCGACGCCGACTTCGAGAGCGAGCTCGGCATCGACTCCGTCGTCCTCGCCTCGATCGTCGCCGACGCCGCACGCGAACTCGGCCTCGCCGACGGCCTGGTGGACCCGAGCGGCGCGACGTCCCTGCGCGCACTCGCGGCCGGGCTGCGCTCCGCCCGCGAGAGCACCGGGCCCGCGGACCGGGCGCCGTCCGTCGACGTCGCCCCGCTCCCCGGGCCGGGGGCGGGCGACGGACCCGCCGAGGACGACCCCGAGTGGGACGGCCGCTCCATGAAGGACTTCGTGGAGGAGCGCAGCCGGGACCTGTTCGCCAAGGCCCGCAGCTTCGGCACGTACCTGCGGCGGCGCGAGGCCGAACAGCTCTACTGGTACGGGATGCCGCTGCGGTCCCGGTGCGGGAACCGGGCCGTCATCTTCGACGAACTCGTCGGCCGCGAACGCGAGTTCCTCATGTTCGCCTCCAACAACTACCTCGGTCTCGCCAACCACCCCAAGGTGATCGAGGCGGTCTGCGACGCCACCCGCACCTACGGAGCGACCCACACCGGCTCCCGCTTCATCGGTGGCACCAACGTTCTCCACAAGGAGCTGGAACGCCGGCTCGCGGCCTTCAAGCAGCGCCCGGCCTGCATCGTCTATCCCGGCGGCTACGCCGCCAACCTGGGTGCGATCTCCGCGCTCGTCAAGAGCTACGACACCCTCGTGGTCGACCGGCTCAACCACATGAGCATCGTCGACGGCGCCCGGCTCTCGGGCGGCATCCGCAAGATCTACCAGCACAACGACATGGCGGACCTGGAGCGGATCCTCAAGCGCGCCGACGACCGGTCCGGGGGCCGGCTGATCGTGGCCGACGGCGTGTTCAGCATGCACGGCGACATCTGCGACCTGCCCGAGATCGTCCGCCTGGCCAAGGAGTACGACGCCAGGATCATGATCGACGACGCCCACGCCACCGGCGTCCTGGGCGAGCGGGGCTCCGGCACGACCGAGCACTTCGGCCTCAAGGGCGAGGTCGACCTCGAACTCGGCACGATGAGCAAGACGCTGGCGGGCATGGGCGGCTTCGTCGTCGGCGAGGAGGAGGTCGTCGAGTACCTCCGCTTCTACTCGAACTCGTACGTGTTCGCCGCCAACATCCCGGCCGGAGTGGCCGCCGGACTGATCGCGTCGATCGACGTCATCGAGTCGGAGCCCGAGCGGATCACGCGCCTGTGGTCCAACATCCGCCTGCTGCACGGCCAGTTGGCCGACGCGGGCTTCGACCTGGAGAACACGCGGAGCGCCATCCTGCCCCTCGTCATCGGCGACGAGCGCAAGGCCATGGAGATGGGACGCGCGGTGCGGGCCCGCGGACTCTACTGCCAGACGGTGGTCTTCCCGGGAGTGCCGCTCGGCGACGCCCGACTGCGCGTCAGCGTCACCTCCGAGCACACGCGGGAGGACCTGGAGAACGCCGCGGGGATCTTCGTCGAGGCGGCCCGCGAGGTCGGTGTGCTGCCCTCGGCGGCGTGAGGCAAGGGTGACGGGAGCAGACATGACGCACACGACCAGCGAGTCCGACACCGCGTTGATCCGTTTGCCACGGTCCCTCTCACCGGAGCAGTCGGCCCGTCCCGCCCTCGTGGGGGAGCGGACGGTGACCTACGGCGAGCTGCAGGCGGGCGTCGCCTCGGTGGCCTCGGGGCTCCTCGGCATCGGTGCCGTGGTCGGCGACCGCGTGGCGATCTGGATGGACAAGCAGCCGCGCTACGCCGAGGCGATCCTCGGCGCGCTGCAGGCGGGTTGCGCCTACGTTCCCCTCGACGGCGGCCAGCCGGCGAGCCGGGTGCGCACCATCCTCGCCGACTGCGAACCGGTGGCCCTCTTCACCGACCGCCACCACTGCGGGCTGCTGGCCGGCCTCGAACTGCCGGGCTCGGTCAGGACGATCGTCGTGTCGGACGGCACGGCCGACCAACCACCGCACACCCTGCCCACGGCCGCCGGCACCCGGGCCTCGGTGGAGAACTGGGAGGGCTTCGCGGTCGGCGCCGCGCGGCACATCGTGTTCCTGCCCGCCGTGGACCGCGACGACCTCGCCTCGATCCTCTACACCTCCGGCTCGACAGGCACGCCCAAGGGCGTCCGCATCAGCTACCGCAACCTGGCGAACTTCATCCGGTGGGCGCGTGCCGAACTGCTCGTGGGACCGGACGACGTCTTCGCCAACCACGCCTCGTTCAACTTCGACCTGTCCACCTTCGACCTGTTCACCGCGCTGTCCGCCGGCGCTCGCGTCTGGATCGTCGCCGACGACCGGACGCGCGACACTGCCGCGCTCGCCGCGGGCATCCGCGAGCACGGCGTCACCGTGTGGTACTCCGTGCCGTCGGTGCTGCACCTGCTCACCGCGTCCGGAGCGCTCACGCCCGAGATCGCCCGCACCCTGCGCTACGTCCTGTTCGCCGGCGAGGTCTTCCCGATCCCACAACTTCGGGCGCTGGCCGAGCTGTTGCCCGCCGCGACGGAGCTGTACAACCTGTACGGCCCCACGGAGACCAACGTCTGCACCTACCACCGCGTCGGCCCCGAGGACCTGACCCGCGTCGAACCCGTGCCGATCGGCCGACCGGTCACCGGCGCCCGGGTGTTTGTCGTCGACGAGGACGGGCGAGTGCTCGACGGGGAGAACGCCTTCGGCGAGCTGGTCGTGGAAGGCGACTGCGTCACGCCCGGCTACTGGCGCCGGGAGACGGAGCCCGCGGCGGCGGATCACTGCAAGGGTCGCCACGCCACCGGTGACCTCGTCAGCTACGAAGGGGGCGAACTCGTCTACCGGGGCCGCAAGGACCGCATGGTCAAGCTCTCCGGCTACCGCGTCGAACTGGGAGAGATCGAAGCCGCCGTGCTCCGGCACCCGGACATCTCCTCCGCCGCCGTGGTCGTCGACACGCAGAGCGCGGACCGGCGCATCGCCCTCTACTACACGCTGCGGACCTCCGGCCGGGGGCCGGGCCTCATCGAGATCAAGCGGCACTGCGCGCGGTATCTGCCCCGCTACATGCTCCCGCAGACGGCGACCCGCCTGGACGCCCTGCCGCGCAACGCCAACGGCAAGACGGACTACCGCCGGCTGTGCGAGACCGCCGGCGCGGCCCGGCCTGCGCGGGCCCTGCCCGGAAAGTGACGGAGACGCTCATGAACCAAGGCCCGAGTGGCACCTCCCGGCGGGGCGAGGAACCGACGACCGTTGCCGGGCTCCTGCGACACCACTGCGAACAGCGCCCGGACGCCCTCGCGTACCGCTTCCTCACCGGCGCCGGCACCGGCGGCGACGGCGAATCGCTCACCTACCGTGAACTCGACCTGCGCGTCAGGGCGGTGGCCGTCCTCCTGCAGCGCGAGAACCTGGCCGGCAAGCCGGTCCTGCTGCTCCACCCGCCGGGGCTCGACTACATCGCCGGGTTCCTCGGCTGCCTGTACGCGGGAGCCATCGCCGTACCGGCGTACCCACCGGACACCCGGCGGTTCGGCCGGACCATGCCCCGCCTCGCCGCGATCGCCCGGGACGCGAGGGCCACCCACGCGCTGACGACGGGGGAGATCTCCCGCTTCGTGGCCGGCCGGCACGACGAACTGGCCGCGCTCGGCCTGGCCGGCCTGCGCTGGCTGGTGACCGGCGGACCCGACACCACCGACGCCGACGACTGGCGCGCCCCGGGGCCTTCGGGGCAGGCACCGGCCTTCCTCCAGTACACCTCGGGCTCGACGTCGTCCCCCAAAGGCGTCATGGTCGGCGACGACAACCTGATCCACAACCTCCGCGCGATCCACCGGCGACTGCGGCACGACGCCGACTCGGCCATGGTCTCCTGGCTGCCGCCGTACCACGACATGGGCCTCATCGGGGGCATCCTGACCCCGCTGTACGGGGGGTTCCCCGCGCACCTGATGGCGCCCATGTCCTTCGTACGGCAGCCGCTGCTGTGGCTGCAGACACTGTCCCGCACCCGGGCCTCCACCAGCGTCGCGCCCAACTTCGGTTTCGAGCACAGCGTCCGAAGGATCACCGACGAGCAGTGCGAGAGCCTGGACCTGAGCCACTGGCGGCTGGCGCTGAACGGCGCCGAGCCGGTGCGAGCCGACACCCTGCGGCGCTTCACCGCCCGCTTCGCGTCCCGCGGCTTCCGGCAAAGCGCCCTGCTGCCGTGCTACGGCCTCGCCGAGGCGACGCTGATGGTGACCGGTGTGCCGGCCGACGTGGCGCCCACCGTCGGCACCTTCGCGTCCCAGGCCCTGGGGGACGGCACGGTCCAGCCCGCGGCCGGGACGGATGACGGCCGGGTGAGCGAGGTCGTCGGGTGCGGCCCGGCCGTCGACGGCGTGGACGTCGCGATCGTCGACCCGGGCACGCGGCGACGGATCACGACACGGGACCGGATCGGGGAGATCTGGATCGCCGGGGGCAACGTCGCCCACGGCTACTGGCGTCGGCCCGAGGCCACCGACGAGGCGTTCCGGGCCCGTATCGAAGGAGAGGACGACACACCCCATCTGCGCACCGGCGATCTCGGCTTCCTGCGCGACGGCGACCTGTATGTCGTCGGCCGCACCAAGGACGTCGTCATCGTGCAGGGCCGCAATCACTACCCGCACGACATCGAGCTGACCGCGGAGCGGACCGACGCGCGTCTGCGTACGGGCAGCGGTGCCGTGTTCTCGGTGGAGGTGGACGGCGCCGAGGAGATGGTCGTCGCCTACGAGGTCGAGGGCCGGCGGGTCGAGAACGCCCCCGAACTGCTGGCGCGGCTGCGCACCGCCATCGCCGAGGCGCACGACGTCACACCCCACGCCGTCCTCCTGCTCAAGCGGTCGACGGTGCACAAGACGACCAGCGGCAAGATCCAGCGCCAGGCGTCCAAGCGGGACTTCCTCGATCTCAGGCTCACCGCGATCGCGGCCAGTGTCACACGGGACACCGAGGCCCCGGCCGCCGACGGGGCGCTCACCGGGCTGCCCGCCGACCGGCGCGGGCGAGTGGTGATCGACGCGGTGACCGAGGCGCTGACCGGCCTCGCCCCGGCGGACGACGCCCCGGACATCACCGACTGGACGTTCGCCGAGCTGGACCTCGACTACCCGACGCTCCTGACCACCGTGCGCGAGCTGGAGCGACGGCTCGGCACCGCGATCCCGATCGGCGAACTGCTCGTGCGGCCACGGGTCGACACGTTGATCGCCCGCTTCCTCGGCGAGCGGCCCGGGGCGGACACGGTGCCGCCCGGCCCCGAGTCCACCGACGCCGCGCGGCGGACCGCGCCGCACGGGCCCGAGGCCATCGAGGACTGGCTCGTCCAGCGGATAGCGGGCCGTCTGGGACTGCCGGCGGCGGCGATCGACGCCACCAAGCCGCTGGCGTCCCTGGGACTGGATTCGAAGCAGGCCGTGGAGATCGTGGCCGAACTCGGCTCGGTGACGGGCCGTGAGGTGACCACCGGCGCGGTCTTCGACCATCCGACGGTGCGCGCCATCGCCCATCACCTCGGCGCCGACGACGCGCCCATGGCGACACGAGAGGCGCATTCCCTTCAGGCCCCGGTCGGGAACGCCTCCCTCGACGGGGTCCGGGAACCGGCCGGCCCGGGCGAGCCCGTAGCGATCGTCGGTGTCGGCTGCCGCTTCCCCGGGGCACCCGACGCGGACAGCTTCTGGCGTCTCCTCGTGGACGGCCGCGACGCGATCACCGAGGTGCCCCGCGGCCGTTGGGACGCCGGCCGGGTGAACGCGCCGGCATACGGCGGCTTCCTCGACCGCGTCGACGAGTTCGACGCCCGCTTCTTCGGCATGTCGGCGCGGGAGGCCACCCGCACGGACCCGCAGCAGCGGCTGCTCCTCGAGGTCGCCTGGCAGACCCTGGACGACGCCGGCCTCGACCCGGGCCGGCTCGCGGGCAGCGCCACCGGAGTCTTCGTCGGCATCAGCAGCCACGACTACTCCGAGCTGCAGATGAGCCGACTGGAGGCCATCGACGTCCACGGCGCCACCGGTAACGCCCACTCCATCGCCGCGAACAGGCTGTCGTACACGCTCGACCTGCACGGGCCGAGCCTCGCCGTCGACACGGCGTGCTCGTCGTCGCTGCTGGCCGTCCACCTCGCCTGTGACAGCCTGCGCCGCGGGGAGTGCACGGCGGCGCTCGCCGGCGGTGTGAACCTCGTGGTCACACCGGGTCTCTCCGTGGCCTTCGCCGCGGGCAACATGCTGTCGCCGCAGGGCCGTTGCCGCACCTTCGACGACTCCGCCGACGGCTATGCGCGCGGCGAGGGCGCGGGCCTCGTCCTGCTGAAGCCCCTCTCCGCCGCGCTGGCCGACGGCGACCGGATCCACGCCGTGATCCGGGGCTCGGCGACGGGACACGGCGGCCGGAGCAACGGTCTGACGGCTCCGAAGGGTTCGGCGCAACGAGCCGTCTGCGAACGGGCCCTGGACCAGGCGGGCCTGGCCCCCGGCGAGATCCACTACGTCGAGGCTCACGGCACCGGAACCGCGCTCGGCGACCCCGTCGAGTGGGAGGCGCTGGCCGCCGTCTACGGCCGGGACCGCGCGGCGGGCGAGCCCTGCCTCGTCGGCTCCGTCAAGACCAACATCGGTCACCTGGAGGCAGCCGCGGGCATCGCCGGCCTGATCAAGGCGGCCCACGTCGTACGCCACCGCCGGGTACCGCCGACCCTGCACCTGCGCACCGCGAACCGCCATCTGGTGCGCGATGCGGCGCTCGACGTGCCGACGCGACTCACGAGCCTCCCGGAAGGGACCGTCGCACGGGCCGCCGTCAGCTCTTTCGGGTTCGGCGGCGCCAACGCCCACCTGATCCTCGAAGCGGCCCCCGAGCGGCCCCGGGACGGGACGGCTCCACCGAGGCGCCCGGTGCACGCGCTGTGCCTCTCGGCCCACACACCGACGGCACTCACCGCGCTGGCCCAGAAGTGGCGCACCCACCTGGCCGCCCGCCCGGACGCGGACATCGCCGACCTGTGCCACACGGCGAACACGGGCCGCCCCCGCCTCGGCCACCGTGCAGTCGTCACCGGCGGCTCCGCCGAAGCCCTGGACACCGCACTCGACGCCCTGATCCGCGGCGAGGCGTCGACCGCCGTGGTCCGCGACCGGCCCCGGTCCGGCCCGGCACCGAAGACGGCCTTCCTCTTCAGCGGCCAGGGCACCCAGTACACCGGCATGGGCAAGGGGCTCTACGACACCCACGGCGGCTTCGCCCGCACCATCGACCGCGCGGACGGCGTACTGCGTCCCTGCCTCGGCGTGCCGCTGCCGGACCTGCTCTTCACCGACGGCGGCGAAGCCCGGCTGCGCAGCACCCGCTACTGCCAACCCGCCCTGGTGGCACTGGAGGTGGCCCTCGCCGAGGTGTGGATGTCGCTGGGCGTGCGGCCGGCCGCGCTGCTCGGCCACAGCATCGGGGCGTACGGCGCCGCGTGTGTGGCCGGTGTGATGTCGCTGGAGGACGCGTTGACGCTGGCGGCGGTACGCGGTCGGCACATGGACGAACAGCCGGGCGACGGCGCGATGATCGCCTGTGTCGGAGCCGCGGACGTGATCCACTCGGTCGCCGACGCGTTCGCCTCCGTCTCGGTGGCCGCCGTCAACGCTCCCGACCACCTGGTCCTCTCCGGGGCCCGAGCGGAGATCGACGAAGCCCGGTCCCTGCTCCAGAACCGGAACGTCGTGGTGCGGCCGCTGGCCGTCTCCCACGCCTTCCACTCCGCGCTGATGGCCGGTGCCGCGGGGCCACTGCGGGAGGCGGCCCGGGCCGTGAGGTTCGCGGAGCCGAGCATTCCGTGGATCTTCGACGGCACCGGCGAGCAGATCACCGGGCGCATCGGCGCGGACGACCTGGCCGAGCACATGCTCGGCACGGTCCGCTTCGCCGACGGATTCGCGACGCTGCGCCGCCTGGGCTGTGACGCCTTCGTCGAGATCGGCCCACACCCCACCCTGCTCAATCTGGCCCGCACGACGACATCCCCGGACCGCGAGAACCCGATGCTGTGGCTTCCCTCGCTGCGCAGGGGCGGTCCGGTGGGCAGCTCCGACTGGGAAACCCTTCTGCAGTCGCTCGGCCGCCTCCACTGCGCCGGCGGCGAGGTGGACTGGGCGGCGCTCGACGAGGGACACCGGCGAGAGCGCGTGCCCGTACCGCACACGGTCTTCGAGCGCCGGCCGTATTGGTTCACGTCGCCCACGCAGGAGGCGCCGACGATGCAGAATCCCGCGAGCGATACGAGCGATACGACCGGCGCGACCGATGCGACCGAGGCCACCGGACCGGCCAATGCAGCCGCGTCCGCGTTCACCACCCCCGTGCCGTCGGTCGGCGAGCCCGACGGGCGCCGGGTGGTCCTCGAACACGTCGCACGGGTGTGCTCCTTCCCTGTCGACCAGATCTCCCTGGACGCGCACCTGGGCAGGGACCTCGGTTTCGACTCGCTGATGCGTACCGAACTGGAGCGGGCGCTGGCCCGCCAGTACCCCGGATGCCTGGAAAGGCACCGCCAGTCGCTGTCCGACGACCCCAGCGTCCGGGAGCTGGCCGACCTGCTCGGCCCGGAGCCGGCACCGGCCGTCGCGAGCGGTGAACCCCTGCCTGAACCCCTGCCCGAACCCCTCCAAGAACGCACGCCCCGGCAGGAGCGGGACTTCGAGGAGTGGCCCGAGTACGCGGAGCTGCAGGGCAGGCTGCGCCAGGCCAGGTCGAGCGGCGCCAACCCGTACGGCCGCATCCACGAGGGACACAACGCGGGGCGCGCCACCGTCGACGGCCGTACCGTGCTGAACTTCGCGTCCTTCAACTACCTCGCCCTGTCCCACCACCCGCGCGTCCGCAAGGCGGCGCAGGAGGCCATCGACCGCTACGGCACGTCCAGTTCGGCGACGCCTCTGCTGTTCGGCGAGACCCCGCTGCACCATGAACTGGACGCCGAGGTCGCCTCCTTCCTCGGCACGGAGGACGCGATCGTCTTCGCCGGGGGCCACGCCACCAACGTGGCGACGATCGGCCACATCCTCGGCCCCGAGGACCTGGTCCTGCACGACGAGTGGATCCACGACAGCGCCGTACGCGGCGCCATCCTGTCCGGAGCGCGGCGCAGGCCGTTCCCGCACAACGACTGGCGCGCCCTGGACTCGATGCTGGGCTCACTGCGCGCGCGGCACCGCCGGGCACTGGTGCTCATCGAGGGCGCCTACAGCCAGGACGGCGACATCCCCGACCTGCTCCGATTCATCGAGGTCAAGCAGCGTCACGGCGCGATGCTGATGATCGACGAGGCCCACTCCATCGGCGTGCTGGGCCGCACGGGCCGGGGCATCGGTGAGTACTTCGGCGTCGACCGCCGCGACGTCGACCTGTGGATGGGCACGCTGAGCAAGGCACTCGGCAGCCTCGGCGGCTACATCGCCGCCCGAGGCCCGCTCATCGAGTACCTCAGGTTCACCGCGCCCCTGCACATCTTCAGCACGGGAATCTCGCCGGCGAACACGGCCGCGGCCCTGGAGGCGATCCGGGTCGTCAGGGACGATCCGCGGCGGGTGGCCCGGGTGCGGCGCCTGGCCGAGCACTTCCGCGACGAGGCCCGGGCCCGCGGCCTCGACATCGGCGTCTCCCGCGCGTCCGCGGTGATCCCGGTCATCATCGGCGACTGGGAGAAGACCATGGCGCTGTCCAACACCCTGCTGGAGCGGGGCGTGAACGTGATGCCCATCGGCTACCCGGCCGTCGCCCGCGACGAGTGCCGCCTGCGCTTCTTCATCAACGCCGACCACAGCGAAGAAGACCTGGAACATTCCCTCGACATCCTGGGGCGTGCCATGGCAGACCACGCGACCGAGACTCCCCCCACGGCCTCCGGGGCGGCGGAGCGGACCGCACTCGGCGAAACGTCCTCCGAAGCCCTGCCGGAGGCCACTTCCCGAGCCCCGCATGTCCCGCTGCCCGACTCCGGCGCGGACGTGCTGGTCGCGGGCGCGAGCGGCTTCATCGGAGGGCACCTGACCCGGCGGCTGGCCGAACACGGCCACCGCGTACGGGTGCTGGTCCGCGACGGCAGCGACCGCTCCGCCTTCGACGGCGTCGACGTCGAGATCGCCACCGGTGACCTCGGCGACCCCGACAGCCTGCGCCGCGCCACGGCCGGCGTACGGCACGTCTACAACTGCACCGGCATGTCCGCAGACTGGGGCCCCTGGGAGCAATTCCGGAGCATCAACGTCGACGGCAGCCGCCGCCTCGTCGAGGCGGCGCACCACGCGGGCACCGTCGAACGCTTCCTGCACGTCAGCACCACCGACGTCTACGGCTACCCGGCCAGGCCCTGCGACGAGTCCGCGCAGCCGCGGGACATCGGGCTGCCGTACAACCGCAGCAAGGTGCTCGGCGAGCGCGCCGTGCGGGAGACGGCCGAGCGAGCCGGACTGCCCCTGACCGTCGTACGGCCGGTCTCGGTCTACGGGCCGCGCAGCAAGGACTTCGTGATCGAGATCGCGACCCTCCTGCTGACCAGGCAGATGGTGTACATCCGCGGGGGAGACGTCCCGGCCGGACTCGTCTACGTGGGCAACCTCGTCGACGGCATGATCGCCGCCTGCACCTCCGAGACCGCGGCCGGCCGGGCGTACAACCTGCGCGACCCCGATCTGACCACCTGGCGCGAGTACGTGGAGGCCCTGGCGCACGGCCTGGGCGTCAGGCCGCCGGCCTTCAGCCTGCCGACGCCGCTGGCGCGCGGTGTGGCCACGGCGTCCGAGAAGATCTACGGCGCCCTGGGGGTCAAGGCCCGTCCGGTACTCACCCGGCACGCCGTCCACCTCTTCGACCGGGACCAGTCCTACGCCATCGACCGCGCCCGGGACGACTTCGGCTTCAAGAGTGAGGTCGGCTTCCAGGAAGGCATGGACCTCACCCTGGCCTGGCTGAACTCGCCCGAGGGCCGCAAGCACGTCCCTCGCTGAAACCGGCACCCCCAACACCCACGAACAGCGACGACCGAGGACTGCGAGGATCCACGTGCCCATCACCGAGCGGCCGCCGGGGCCCGCCACGGCCCCGCGGCCACCCGCCGTCGGCTGGTTTCCGGGGCTCACGCCCGCAGGCGGGGCTCATGCCGCGCCGCTACGACTGATCTGCTTCCCGTACGCGGGTGGCACCCCCTCCGTGTACCGCGGCTGGGACGCCGGGCTGGGTGCGGGCGTGCAGGTCGTCCCCGTGCTGCTGCCCGGGCGCGGGCTGCGGATGCGCGAGAGGCCCTACTCGGCCATGCGGCCACTGGTCCGCGACATCGCGCAAGCGCTGATCGAGGGCGACCTCGCCCATGACTACGCCCTGTTCGGCCACAGCATGGGCGCACTGGTCGCCTACGAGGTCGCCTGCGAGCTGCGCGAGCGCGGACACGGCGCCCCCCGGCACCTGTTCGTGTCCGGGAGCAGGGCGCCCCACCTCTACGGCGACCGCGACGACCGGACGCTGTCCGACGCGGACCTGCGGCAGTTGGTCCGCGCCCTCGGCGGCCTCGGCGACGACCACACCATCGGCAGCGCCTACCTGGACCGGCGCCTGCCCGTGCTGCGCGCCGACCTGACCGCGTGCGAGGAGTACCGCTGGGTTCCACGGGCCCCGCTGGACTGTCCCATGACCGCGTTCTCGGCCACCCGCGACCCCATCGCGCCGCGCCCCTCCGTGGAGGCGTGGCGGTCGTACACCAGCGGCTCCCTCCTCCACCACCACCTGGAGGGCGGCCACTTCTTCCTCAACGGCCTCTCGCGGCCGGCACTCCTGCGCGAGATACGGAGCGAACTCGCCCGGCTCACCGACGAGCCGGGCCGGCCGGCCCCGGACGCGCCCGACCGACTCCCCACTCCGAAGAGGGAACCCTCATGGATCTGCTGAGCCTGGCCAGGAACGTCAAGCACCGGGTGGAGGAACCGCTCACGGACGCGCTGACCGTGGTGAAGATCGTCACGGACCCGCGCAACCCGGTGCTGCTGACGCTGTCGACCGCACTGGTCAACCCGCTGTACCGGGCGGCGTTCCTGGCCTCCGCCGCGGGCTCGGGCGTCCTGCGGTGCCTGGCCGTACGCCCGTGCGACCTCGAGAGCCTCGCCGAGTACCTGGACATCCCCGAGGACGACCGCCCCCGGCTGCGGGCCTGGCTCGAAACCGGCGTCCGGCTCGGTGAGCTGGGCCGGCGCGAGGGCTGCTACCGGGTCAAGAGCCCCACGGCCAGGCTCCTGGCCCAGCCCGGGAACGACGCCGTCGCCGCGGCCCTCGAAGAGATCCTGCGCTTCCATGTGCCGGTGCTGCTGGACGCGCCCCGCATGCTCTGCGCCGGCCGCCGCTTCTCCCTCGAGGACCAGGACGGAACCGTCATCGCCCGCTCGTCCCTGGCGCTGCGCGCCATGGTCCAGGCCGCCATCGACCGGACGCTCGACCGCGACGGCCCGGTCCGGCTGCTGGAGATCGGCTGCGGGACGGGTGCCTATGTGCGCTACGCCGCCGAGTCGAATCCCCGGCTGACCGCCGTCGCCGTCGACCTGCAGGAGGAGGTCGCCGCGCGGGCCGCCGACAACATGGCCGAATGGGGCCTCGCCGAGCGCGTGGAGACCCGCCAGGGAGACCTGCGCACGCTGGACCTGCAGCCCCAGTTCGACCTGGTCACCCTCCACAACAACATCTACTACTTCCCCGAGACCGAACGCGTCGAGGCGCTTCAGCGGGCTCGCTCCCTCCTCGCCCCCGGCGGCCGGCTGCTGCTCACCACGTCGTGCCAGGGCGGCGGCAACCTCGGCCTCGACGTGCTCAACCTCTGGTTCACGTACGCCGACTTCGGCGGCCCCCTGCCCCGGGCGGACGAACTGGCCTCCCAGATGGAGAAGGCGGGCTTCACCGACGTGCGGGCCACGCGGGTCATCCCCGGTCAGCCGTTCCGCGCCTTCGTCGGCACCAACTCTCCCGCCCACAGCGCCTGACAGGCCAGGAGATCTCATCATGGACACCCGAACCGACAGCACCCCGGCCGCCGCGGCGGTCTCGCAGGCGCCGCACGCGGACCTGGTGATCGTCCTCGGCCGCACCGCCGCCACCGTCGAGACGGCCGGGGGCAAGGCCGCCCGGCTGGGCGAGATGACCGAAGCCGGCCTTCCGGTCCCGCCCGCCTTCTGTCTGAGCACCGGCCTGTTCGACCTCTTCCTGCGCGAGACCGGTCTGGCGGCCGAGATCCGCGCCGCCGAGGCACGCGGTACGGACGGCCGGACCATCCGTGAACTGATCGTCGACCGGGAGATACCCGAGGCCGTCGCCCGGACCGTCCTCGCCGCCTACGAGGACCTGGGCCGCCCGCGGGTCGCCGTCCGCTCGTCCGCCTGCCGGGAGGACTCCGCCGCCCAGTCCTTCGCCGGACAGCACGACACCGTCCTGGACGTCGCAGGTGACCAGGCGCTGCTGGAGGCGGTCAAGACCTGCTGGGCCTCGCTCTGGTCCGACCGCGCCGCGGCCTACCGGGACAGCGGCTCCGCGGGCTCGATCGCCGTGGTCGTGCAGGAGATGGTCCATGCCGACGTCAGCGGTGTGCTGTTCACCGTCGATCCGGTCGGCGGACAGCCCAACCGGATGGTCGTGGAGGCCTGTTGCGGCCTGGGGGAGGGCCTGGTGTCCGGGCGTGTCTCCAGCGACTTCTTCGCCGTCGACGACCGCACGCTGGAGGTGGTCGAGGAGCGCGTCCGCTACAAGGTGACCAAGTGCGCCTCCGTGACCCCCGGCACCATCGGCATGACCAAGGTCGATGCCGCCGACCGCAACACCCCGTGCCTGACCCGCGAACAGCTCACCGCGCTGGCCCGGCTCGCCCTCGACGTCCGTGCTCAGTACGGCACCGAGCAGGACATCGAGTGGGCCCTGCGGGACGGCACGCTGTATCTGCTGCAGACCAGGCCGATCACCACACGGCCCCGCCAGAACACGGCCGAGGAGAAGCACAGCCCCTATGTCGCACCGCAGCCGGACGCGGTGCGGCAGGGCACGCTGTGGTCCAGGATGGACATCGGCGAGATCTTCGTCGGCCTGATGTCCCCGCTGGGCCTGAGCTTCGCCCGCTACTACCAGCAGCACGTGCACCGCGACTGCGCCGCCGCCCTCGGCGTCCGCGACACCGGCGACGTCGACCTGCACATGGGCTACCTCCAGGGCCACGTCTATCTGAACATCTCCTACACCGCCCATCTGCTGGGCCAGTGCCTGCCCACCCGCGACCAGCGCCACTTCACCAGCCGCTTCGTCAGCGAGGAGGCCGACCTCTCCACCTACGACAACCCCTTCGGCACCTTCCCGGGCGGCGTCGAGGACCTTCTGTCCACTCTCCACTGGGTGCGGTCGACGGCCACCGAGATGCTGACCATGAAGCACCGCGCCGAGGAGATGGTCGCCACCCGGCTGTACGAGTTCGACCGCGCACGGCGACTGGACCTCACCCGGATGAGCCGCCGCGAGCTCAACGCCGAGCTCATCCGCTACCTCGACTTCTTCCACGACGCACACGTGGGCTACATGCCCTACTACATCAATGCGTTCGGCTTCTACGGAGTCCTGACGGAGCTGTGCCGGAAGTGGCTCGGGGCCGACGGCGACAATCTGCAGAACCGCCTCAAGACCGA
The DNA here is from genome assembly GCF_049974585.1 of Streptomyces sp. UG1. Classification (NCBI taxonomy): domain Bacteria; kingdom Bacillati; phylum Actinomycetota; class Actinomycetes; order Kitasatosporales; family Streptomycetaceae; genus Streptomyces; species Streptomyces sp. UG1. The sequence continues at coordinate 98,166 of NZ_JBNGGG010000027.1, forward strand.
CATGTCCAGCCTGCGGACCGTGGCCTCCGCCCAGGAGATCTGGAAGGTCGCCCAGGCCGCCAAGGCCCGGCCGCGGGTCATGAAGATCATCGACGAGGCGCCGCTGGAAGAGATCGCGCGCCGGCTGCGCGACGACGACGAGGGCCGCGCCTTCTGGAACGCCGAGATGGAACCGTTCCTGCGGGCCAACGGCACCCGCGGCCGGCAGGAGATGGAGCTCACTCATCCGCGCTGGATCGACGACCCCGCGTACATCTTCCAGATGATCCGCCGCTACGCCGCCGACGGGTTCTCCGTCGACGACATCATGGGGCGCAGCCGGGCCCGGGCGGAGGGCGACGCCCGGTCGGCGCTGGAGAAGCTGCCGCTGCCCCAGCGCAAGACGCTGGAGACGGTCATCGCGATGTACTCCCTGTGCAGCGAGCTGCGCGAGACCACACGCATGTCGATGATCACGTCGATCTGGCTGGTCAGGAACGTGGTGTACGAGGTCGGCCGCAGGCTGTGCGCGGAGGGCGTCCTGCACTCCCTGGACGAGGTCGCGTACCTCGACTTCGAGGATGTCCGCGCCTACCTGGCCGGTACGCGCACGGGCCGCGAGGCGTTCTCCCGCGCGGAACTGGACGAGCGCCGGCGCGCGCACGACTACCACAACCGGCTGCCCGAGCCGCCCCTGACCTTCATCGGCGAGCACGACCCGACCCGGTCGGTGCGGCCCGCGGCCGGCGGCACGCGCCTGGAGGGACTGGGCTCCAGCCCGGGACGGATCGTCGGGCGGGCCCGCATCGTGGAGGACCTGGTCTGGCAGGCGGACGAGTTCCAGCCGGGGGAGATCCTGGTCACCCGCTACACCGACGCCTCCTGGACGCCGCTCTTCGCCATCGCCGGCGGCGTGGTCACCGACGTCGGATCGATGCTCTCCCACAGCTCGATCGTCTCGCGGGAGTTCAACGTGCCGTCGGTGGTCAACACCAAGTACGCCACACAGCGCATCAACACGGGCGACATGGTCATGGTCGACGGCGACACCGGTGTCGCCGAGGTCGTCGACGGCTGAACCGGTGCCGCCCATCCGCCAGTACACCGCGCCTGGTCCGCCACGGCGCGGGTGACGAGAGGAAGACAGCCGGATGATCCCCAACCAGTGGTACCCGATCCTGCAGACCGGTGACATCAAGCGCGACAAGCCCACCGGGGTGCGCCGTCTGGGCGAGGAACTCGTCCTGTGGCGCGACCTCGACGGCAACCTCGTGTGCCAGACGGCGCGCTGTCCCCACAAAGGCGCCAACATCGCCGACGGCCGGCTCAAGGGCAACACCGTCGAGTGCCCCTACCACGGCTTCCGTTTCAACGCCGAGGGCACCTGCAAGGTGGTGCCCGCCCTGGGTTCCGACGCGCGCATCCCCGCCTCGCTCAAGTTGCGTACCTACCCGGTGCGTGAGGAGCACGGCCTGGTCTGGCTGTGGTGGGGAGACCAGCGTGAGGAACTTCCGGCGATCGAGCTGCCGACCGAACTCGTGAGCAATCCCAGGCCCTACGAGACCATCTCGTGGACCCGGCCCATCCACTACACGCGCTACATCGAGAGCCTGCTCGAGTTCTACCACGTGACCTTCGTGCACCGGGATCACTGGACGAACAACATCGACTACACCTTCATGTACGGCACCGCGCGCAACTTCTGGATGGACGGCCGCGACCGCTACCTCGCCGCCAACAAGATCGTCAACCACGAGGTCGAGGTCGACGGGACCACCATCCGCTCCACCTTCGACCAGTGCGAGGAGGCCAATCCGGAGAACAGCTCCCACTTCAACCTCATCTACCAGGCACCGGGACTGACGCACGTCAAGACCGGGCTCCTGGAGATCACCACCTGGCTCACCCCCATCGACGACGAGAACACCCTGGCGATCATGCGGCTGTACGAGTACCCGAGGCTGCGGACCATGGTGCCGGTCAAGCAACTGCGGCCCTGGGTGCTGCGGGCGTCGCTGCTCATGGAGAGGCTCGTCCAGGACCCGCAGGACGTGGGCATCATGCTCCGTCAGGAGCCCAAGGTGAGCGAGCGCGGTGTGAACAAGCTCATCGCGGTCGATGAGATGAACGCCAAGTTCCTGCAGCTGCGCGACCGCCTCAAGGCGGAGGCCGCGGCCCACTCGAACGCCCCGGCGGGCGAACCGGGCGACACCCAGGCCGCGGCCGGCGGCAACGGTTCCAAGGGGACGAACGGCACCCGCCAAAGGCGCACGGCCGAGTCGAGGAGCCGGACCGGCAACCTGGCCAAGGCCCGGTCATAGGGGACCGATCCCCCCTGCGGCACCCCTCACTTCCCACCCCCCCACCCCCATGGAAAGCGAGCGTGAGAGATGTACGGCGGGTACGACACGTCGATCGGCCCGAAGACGCTGGTGACCACGTGCAACACCGCGGCCGTGGTGATGGCCGCCTGGTTCCTCTTCGGAGGCACGGACACCGTGGCCGACTGGTTCGGCATCCACCTCGACCAGGCCGAGTTGCTCCGTCGTGGACTCCTTCTCGCCCTGTCGGCGATCTACCTGCTCCGGTTCATCGCCACGACCTTCGTCATGCTCAAACGCAGCATGGAGTGGTCCGAGGCCGCGACCGTGGGCGTCTGGGTCGTCATCATCCACGGCACGATGGCCTACCTGGGCGGCACCAACGCCGCCTCGGTGGGCGCGTTCGCCTGGCTCGGCGTCGTGCTCTACCTCGTCGGGTCGTACCTCAACACCGGCTCGGAGTACCAGCGCAAGCTGTGGAAGCAGGTGCCGGAGCACAAGGGAAAGCTCTACACCGAGGGCCTGTTCAAGTACTCCATGCACATCAACTACTTCGGTGACGTCGTGCTCTTCACCGGATTCGCGCTGGTGACGGGCAGTCCGTGGGCCTTCGTCATCCCGGCGATCATGGCGTGCATGTTCGCTTTCCTGAACATCCCCATGCTCGACAAGTACCTGGCCGAGCGATACGGCGACGCCTTCCAGGAGTACTCCAAGAAGACGGCCAAGTTGGTGCCGTTTGTCTACTGAGAGAGATCCGTCCACGGAGAGAGCAGGAGGAGAGGCGTATGGACCGGGTGAGCCCCCGGGACCTGTTCCTGGAGACGGTCGCCCAGGGCATGCTCGCCCTGGCCCGGGGGCGCGACCTCCTCGACCGCTGTCTCACCGACGAGCAGAGCGTGGACGACTTCGGCTACGACCCCGAACTCACCGACGACGTCCTGCTGGCGCCTCTTCGGCAGCTGTACGGCAAGTACTTCCGCGTCGATGTGGAGGGCCTGGACCACGTACCGGCCGAGGGCGGCGCCCTCATCGTGGCCAACCACTCCGGAACCCTGCCGATGGACGCGCTCATGCTGCAGATCGCCCTGCGCGACCATCACCCCGCGCACCGGGCGCTGCGGCTGCTCGCCGCCGACCTGGTCTTCGAACTGCCGGTCCTGCGCACACTGGCCCGCAGGGCCGGCCACACGGTCGCCTGTATGGACAGCGCACTGCGGCTGTTGGAGCGCGGCGAACTGGTCGGCGTCATGCCCGAGGGCTACAAGGGGCTCGGCAAGCCGTTCGCCGAGAGGTACCGGCTGCGCCGCTTCGGCCGGGGCGGCTTCGCGGCCGTCGCGCTGCGCACCGGGACCCCCCTCGTGCCCTGCTCCATCGTGGGTGCCGAGGAGATCTACCCGATGATCGCGGACGCCCGCCCCCTGGCCCGGCGCCTCGGCCTCCCCTACTTCCCGATCACGCCCACATTTCCCCTGCTCGGCCCGTTGGGCGCCGTGCCCCTGCCGACCAAGTGGACGATCCGGTTCGGCGAGCCGGTCCGGACCGACCACTACTCCCCGCAGACGCTGGAGGACCCGATGTTCGTCCACAAGCTCTCGGACGAGGTCCGCGACACCATCCAGGAGACGCTGACCGCGATGGTGCGCGAACGGGGTTCGCTCTGGTCAGGATGAGGAAGGCAGCGGCGTGCCCTCGAGCCGTACGAACGGGGTGGCCTCTCCGATGCGCCGGTAGGCGGCCTCGCTGCCGTCCACGGAAAAGCCCATGAGCGAGGCCAGGCGGCGGGCGGCTCGTGGGTGTCGACGGGCGTAGTCGGCCATGACGTCGGCGCCCTCCTCGGGCGACAGGAAGTGAGCCGTGACGGAGAAGCGTCGCCTGCCGAACTGGATGACGGCCTGCGGCCGATGACGCAGATTCTGGTACCAGTCGGATTTCGGGCCGAAGCCCGAGGCGACGGTCCAGGTGTCCGTGTCCCGGTCGTAGGACACCACCTCGAGCACCCCTTGGCGTTCGCGCCCGGACTTGCGACCGGTGTGGTGCAACAGGAGGAAGCGTTTGCCGAGCAGTGGCCCCAGTCCGGCGTGATACAGGCGGATGGGGAGTCGGAACGCCAGCCGCCGCCATCCGGTGGGAGGTTGCGGGCGACGGGGCGTGCTCTGGTGTTGCGTCATTGTCGCCTTCCTGGCTTCGCGGAGGTGCGGCCTTTGTGCCAACTGGCAGCGAGACAATGAGAATTCTGTGTCCATGGAAAGTTTTGCACAGTCTAAAGGTCCCGGGCAAGGCCGCTCGCGGAGTGCCGCACGGCGGGGCGGTTGCGGTTGCGGGTCCTGATGCGGAAGATGGCCAGCCCCACCGCGCTGAACGAGGCCGCCCACACCAGTCCCAGGGCGAGGTGACCCCACAGCGTGGTGTCGCCGAAGGAGCCGCCTGCCGCGAACTGCATGGGGCCGAAGGACGGGAACCACTGCAGGACGGGCTTGTTGGCGAGGGGGTTGCCCAGCGGGTTCTGCAGGAAGGTGTCCATCAGCCCGCCCATGATGATGAGGAAGAAGCCCTCCAGATCGCGCTTGACCAGCACGCCGAGGAGCAGTCCGAGGGCTCCGTAGGTGAGGGCGATGACGGTGTAGCCGGCGAGCACGGCGAACCAGCCGCCCACCGCCGGGCGCCAGAAGAGCAGGATCGCGAGCGCGGTGTAGAGGGCGATCGCGGTGGCGACCACGGCGATGGCCAGCGTCTTGGCGCCGAGGAGGGTGGACTGCCGGTATCCGGCGAAGACGAGCCGCCGGTCGAAGGCGAGGGCTTTGCGGACGGCGTCGAAGACCACGAACCCGGCGATCATCGTGACGGAGTTCAGGCCCGCCGAGATCAGGGTGAGACGGCCGCCGTCGACATGCAGGACCCGGCCGGTCGCGTACAGCTTGAAGTCCAGTACCTCACCCGAGGCCAGGGTGTCCATGAGCAGGTACCACAGGGGCACGAACAGCACGAGCAGCAGCCCGGCGAGCCGGTTGCGGGTCTGGTCGCGCACCGAGAAGCGCAGCGCGGTGGGGAACTGCCCGTACTGGGCCCGCGGTTCGGTCGTGTCAGGCGTCGACATGGTGGTCCTCCTCGGCCGTGGTGCGGGGGGTGACCCGGCCGTCGGCGAGATCGGCGAGCAGGTCGAAGCGGTCCTGTTCGAACACGAGGTGGGTGATGATCACGACGGCCTTGCCGCGGGTCCGCAGGTCCTCGACCAGGGTCCAGAAGCGCAGGTAGGTCTCCCAGTCGAAGCCCTGGTAGGGCTCGTCGAGGAGCAGGACGTCCGGGTCGTGCAGAAGGGAGAGGGTGAGGTTGAGCTTCTGCCGGGTGCCGCCGGAGAGTTCGCCGGCCACGGTCTGTGCGTAGCGCTCGTAGCCGAGGAGGCGCACGAGTTCATGGCCGCGGCGCAGGTCGGGCAGATGGTGGGCGGCGGCGAAGTAGCGCAGGTGCTGCTCGACGGTCAGGGCGGTGTTGAGCACCGGGTCCTGCGGACAGTAGCCGAGTGTCCCGGACAGGGACACCTCGCCGCGATCCACGGGGAGGGTGCCCGCCAGAATCCTGAGCAGGGTGGACTTTCCGGCGCCGTTCTCCCCGACGACGGCGACGAGTTGCCCGGCGGTGACGGTGAGGTCGGCGCCGCGCAGGACGTGGTGCCTGCCGTAGGACTTGTGGACGTCGTGGGCCTGGAGCACGGGTGAGGGGGTGCGGGTGGATCCGGCCGGCATGGAGGTTCCCTAGCCTTTCTCGAATGCGTCTCCTTGCGGTGATGCGTTCAGTCCGCCCGTGTAGATGCTGAGCATCTCCGGCGCCCAGCGGGCCACGCCCTCGGCCGACAGCGGGTCGGCGCCCAGGACTTCGGCGAGCCGGTCGCGCAGGAGGAAGACGGCCAGGTCGTTGGCGAGCAGGAAGGCCGCGCGGATCGCCGGCTCCCGGCCGGGTGCGGCCAGTCCGGCCGCCGCCAGGCCGTCCAGGGCGGCTCGACTGAGGTCGAACAGGCGCTGGAAGAGCTGCCTGCCGACGTCGGTGTCGGACAGCAGCAGCCGGCGCAGGTAGCCGGGCAGCGGAGAGCCGGCCGGCAGGTGGCGGGCGAACGCCTCGCTGAGGGACCTCGCCCCGGTACCGGGGTCGAGGAGCTGAGCCCCGCTCTCGCCGGTCAGTTCGCCCAGCATCGCCTCGAACACGGCCAGGACGTACCCGTCGACCTCCTGGCGCAGGCCGTCCTTCGAACCGAAGTGGTGCACGACGAGTCCCGCTGACACGCCCGCGGCCTCGGCGATCTGGCGCACCGTCACCGAGTCCGGCCCGCGGGCGGCGAACAGCCGCAGGGCCTCGTCGCGGATCACCGCGCGAGTGGTCCGGTCATCCGGGATTGAACGCATGTGCAGCACGCTAAACAATCGTTCAATGCCGCGTCCAGGGGGTGCCCCGGGTTGAGTTGATCCGGGGTCCCCGCGCGTCCGGGCTGGCCGTCAGCCTCGTCCTGACGACAACCAGGTGATTTCAACAGTCAGGCCGGCCGGTAGACGGCCCGCTCCGGATCAGGTCGCACGGTCACCCAGGGCCTTGATCACCGCGGCGAGTGCCTGCTTGTGCGTCAGAGGCTTCTCGGCCATCTCGTCCTCCCCCCTCCCAGAAGCCGCTACAGGGGCGCGGGGTGATCGATAGCCTGCCGGGGAGCGGTGTGGGAGGAGGGCCCCGGCCGGACTCCCCGGATTCTCCGCAGGACCGGTCCGAGCGCCGTCGGCCTGGCCGATGTGCGCGAACAGCGAGGTGAGAGGCCGTATGTTCACCACCCGTCCCACCCTTCAGGGCACCTTCGGCATGGTGTCCTCCACCCACTGGCTGGCTTCGCAGTCCGCGATGGCCGTGCTGGAGCGCGGCGGCAACGCCTACGACGCCGCGGTGGCGGGCGCGTTCGTGCTGCACGTCGTCGAGCCGCACCTCAACGGTCCGGCCGGCGAGGTGCCGATCCTCATCGCCCCGGCGGGCGGCGAGGTGCGGGTGCTGTGCGGGCAGGGCGTGGCGCCGGCGGGGGCGACCGTCGCGCACTACCGGGGCCTCGGCCTTGAGCTGGTGCCCGGGACGGGCCCGCTCGCCGCCGCCGTGCCCGGCGCCTTCGACGCCTGGATGCTGCTCCTGCGCGACCACGGGACCAGGACGCTCGCCGAGGTGCTGGAGTACGCCATCGGGTACGCCGAACACGGGCACGCGCCAGTGGAGCGGGTCGGCGAGACCGTCGAGACCGTACGAGAGCTGTTCGAGACGGAGTGGACCTCGTCGGCCGAGGTGTATCTGCCGGGCGGGAAGCCGCCCCGTCCCGGGGAGCCGCTGCGCAATCCCGCTCTCGCCGCCACCTGGAAGCGACTGCTCGCCGAGGTCGCCGGCGCCGGGGACCGGGTCGCGCAGATCGAGGCCGCGCGGGAGGTGTGGCGCTGCGGATTCATCGCCGAGGCCCTCGTACGGCAGGCTCGGCGCCCCACCATGGACACCAGCGGCGAGCGGCACTCCGGCACCCTCACGGCCGCCGACCTCGCCGGCTGGTCCGCGACCTACGAGGCGCCCGCGACGTACGACTGGAACGGCTGGACCCTGTGCAAGGCCGGCCCCTGGAGCCAGGGCCCGGTCCTCCTCCAGCAGCTCGCGCTGCTCCCGCCCGAGCTGCCGCGGTACGGCTCCGCCGAGTACGTCCATGTGCTGATCGAGGGCTGCAAGCTGGCCATGGCCGACCGGGAGGCCTGGTACGGCGACGCGGCCGCAGTGCCGCTGGCCGAGCTGCTGTCGGACGAGTACAACGCCGCCCGGCGAGAGCTGGTCGGCGACAAGGCCTCCCACGAGCTGCGGCCCGGCAGCCCGGGCGGCCGCACCCCACGGCTGTGCGCACACGCGCGCGTGGTGGCCTGCGACGCACCCGGCTTCGACGTGCTGGGCGTCGGCGAGCCGACCGTCGCCAAGCGGCCGACCTCACCGGTGCCGGGCGAGCCCGACGTCGCCACCGACGGCGGCACCCGGGGCGACACCTGCCACCTCGACGTCGTCGACCGCTGGGGCAACATGATCGCGGCCACGCCCAGCGGCGGCTGGCTCCAGTCCAACCCCGTCGTACCCGAGCTGGGCTTCCCGCTCGGCACCCGGCTGCAGATGACCTGGCTGGAGGAGGGCCTGCCGAACTCCCTGACACCGGGCCGCCGCCCCCGCACCACCCTCACGCCCTCCATCGCCCTGCGCGACGGCGTGCCCGTCATGGCCTTCGGCACGCCCGGCGGGGACCAGCAGGACCAGTGGCAGCTCCACTTCTTCCTCGCGGTCGCCCTGCGCGGCCCGGTCCGCGGCGGCCTCGACCTCCAGGGCGCGATCGACGCCCCGAACTGGCACAACGACAGCTTCCCCGGCTCCTTCTTCCCACGCGGCATGCGGCCGGGCAGCGTGACGGTGGAGTCCCGCACGGACGCCGCAGTGGTCGAGGAGCTGCGGCGACGCGGTCATGACGTCACCGTCGGTGACGCCTGGTCGGAGGGGCGGCTGTGTGCGGTCGCGCGGGACCCGCAGACCGGCGTCCTGTCGGCCGCGGCGAACCCGCGGGGGATGCAGGGATACGCGGTCGGGCGCTGAACACGTCTCCGACCTGCTGATACGCGCCCCTCGTATTCACGTCGGCGCCATCCGGCGGCCACCGGGCGGGCGGGGATTGTCAGTGGGGCATGTTCTTATTGACACGTGATCGAAGACAACGAAACCATCGAAGAGTTTCTCGCACAGCACTCGGTCGACGTGGAGGAAGCGGTCCGCAAGGCGGCCGCGGCCGAGATCATGCCCCGCTTCCGGCAGCTCGCCGCGCACGAGGTCGACCAGAAGGCGGGACCGCACGACCTGGTGACCGACGCCGACCGGCTCGCCGAGCAGTACCTCACCGGGGCGCTGCGCGCCCTGCTGCCCGGCTCGGCCGTGGTCGGCGAGGAGGCGGTGCACGCGGATCCGGCGTCGTACGGGGCGTTGCGGGGCGACGCCCCGGTGTGGATCGTCGACCCCGTCGACGGCACCCGCCAGTTCGTGCACGGCGACGAGGGCTTCTGCACCCTGATCGCGCTCGCGCGGCGCGGCGTCCTGCTCGCCTCCTGGACCTACGCCCCCGCCCGCGACCAACTCGCCACGGCGATCCGGGGCCAGGGCGCGTTCCTCGACGGCGAGCGCCTGCACTCCGGCACGCCGGAGCCCGGCCGCGCCCTCGAAGTGGCCACGTCCCACCCGGACTACACGACCGACGAGCAGAAGCGCGGCCTGCTCGGCCTGTGGACCGACGGCATCGCACCGCGCGCGTGCGGCTCGGCGGGGCTGGAGTATCTGGCCGTCGCGCGGGGGGAGTTGGACGCGACCGCGTTCAGCTGGGAGGCCGCGTGGGATCATGCCGCGGGCATCCTGCTGGTCGAGGAGGCGGGCGGCGCGCACCTGACTCGTGCGGGGGAGCCGTTCCGGATCACCGGGGGTAACGCTCTGCCGTTCACGGCGGCACGGGACGTAGCGACGGCCAGGCGGGTGGCGGGACTCTTGCAGCAAGGGGTCGGCTGACGCCCTTAAGGGGCGCGGGGAACTGCGCGACCAGCCCCCACATACCCGCAGCCGCAAGACAACCGATCGGACCGAGATCTTAGGCGATGTCGGCCGCACTCACCTCAGTCAGTGCCCCGGCATATCCTGATCCTTCAGTGGCCATCGGCTGACGAAGGAGTCCGAACGTGCCGGCGATGCTCGATGCGGTCGTGGTGGGAGCGGGGCCGAACGGACTGACGGCTGCCGTGGAGCTGGCCCGCCGCGGCTTCTCCGTGGCCGTGTTCGAGGCACAGAGCACCGTCGGCGGGGGAGCCCGCACCGAGGAGCTGACCCTCCCCGGCTTCCGGCACGACCCGTGCTCCGCCGCCCACCCCCTCGGCATCAACTCACCCGCGTTCCGGACCATGCCCCTCGACCGCTACGGCCTGGAGTGGCTGCACGCCGAGCTGCCGATGGCGCACCCGTTCACCGACGGCACCGCAGCCGTGCTGGCCCGCTCCGTCGCCCAGACCGCCGCCTCCTTCGGCCCGCGCGACGCGGGTCCGTACCGCAAGCTGGTCGCGCCGTTCCTGGCCAGGTGGGACACCCTGGCCCGGGACTTCATGTCCCTGCCCCTGACCGCGCTCCCCCGGGACCCGGTCACCCTCGCCCGGTTCGGCCTGGTCGGGCTGCCCCCGGCCACCTGGCTGATGCGGCGCTTCAGGGACGAGCGGGCCAGGACCCTGTTCTCCGGCCTCGTCGCGCACGTCATGGCCCCGCTCGGCGGCTTCGCCACCGGCGCCATCGGCCTGGTCTTCGCCCTCGCCGCACACGCCCGCGGCTGGCCCGTGGCCCGCGGCGGCTCCCAGTCCGTCTCGGACGCCCTCACCGCGTATCTGAAGGACCTCGGCGGCGGCGTCCACACCGACTACGAGGTCAAGCGCCTCGACGACCTGCCACCCGCGCGCGCGTACGTCTTCGACACCTCACCCACCGCCCTGGCCCGCATCGCCGGCTTCGGCGACTACTACGCGGGCTATCGCTACGGCCCCGGCGCCTTCAAGATCGACTACGCGCTGGACGGCCCGGTGCCGTGGACCGCGCCCGAGGCCCGGCGGGCCGGCACCGTGCAGATCGGCGGGGACAGCGGCGAGATCGGCGCCGCGCTGCGCGCCGCGTCCCGGGAGGGCCGGGCACCCGACAAGCCGTTCATGATCACGGTGCAGCCCAGTGTCGCCGACCCGAGCCGGGCCCCCGAGGGCAAGCACGTCTTCTGGGCATACGGTCATGTGCCCAACGGCTGGACCGGAGACCTCACGGACGTCATCGAGCGCCAACTCGAGCGCTTCGCCCCGGGGTTCCGCGACCGCGTCCTCGCCCGCGCGACGGCCGGACCGCCCGAACTCGCCGCCCGCAACGCCAACTACGTCGGCGGGGACATCGCCTCCGGAGCGGCCTCCGGACTCCAACTCCTGCTGCGACCCAAGCTCTCGCTGTTCCCCTACACCACCCCGCACCCGGCCGTCTACATCTGCTCGTCGGCGACCCCGCCCGGACCGGGCGTGCACGGAATGTCGGGGCACAACGCGGCCAAGGCGGTGTGGCGGCGACTGCGGCAGGAGCAGTGACACTGCCCAAACGACCCACGTTTACCGTCAGTTCGGCCCGCTCGGTAAGAAAAAGACCGTGTCTACTTTGTCACTCGTCTTACCTAGGGGTAGGTACCTGAAGGGTCAACCGCCGCGAGTAGGGTGCGGCCATGAAAGATCGGAAAGCGGTTGTCCGCTTCGGATCCCGGTCTGCCGTGCGCCTCGCCGACCTCGCCCTGCTCGTCAGAGCCCCGGCCGCGCTGAGTGTCCCCGGTGACGTGATCGCGGGAGCGGCCGCGGCGGGGCGCCCGCTGGGCGCTCGGACCCTCGGAGTGATCGGCTCCTCAATCTGCCTGTACTGGGCCGGCATGGCCCTCAACGACTACGCCGACGCCACGGTCGACGCCGTCGAGCGACCGGACCGGCCTGTGCCGTCGGGGCGGGTTCCGCGGCGCGCTGCGCTTGCTGTGGCCGGGGGGCTCACTGGGGCGGGGCTCGGGCTCGCCGCGGTTGCCGGTGGGCGCCGTAGCGTGTCCGTCGCGCTGCCCCTGGCCGGGCTGGTCTGGGCGTACGACCTGAAGCTCAAGTCCACGCCGGCGGGTGGTTTTGCCGTGGCGGGAGCCCGGGTTCTGGACGTCGTGGCCGGAGCGGTTGTGGCCGGGCCCGGGGCTGGATCGGTCGGTGGCGCGCTTCGTCGGGCCGCTGTGCCTGCGGCGCTGGTCGGGGTGCATACCGGTACGTTGATGGCGCTCAGCCGGCATGAGATCTCCGGGGCGACCGTGCGGGTGCCTGCGGCGACTTTGGCCGTGTCGGTGGTGACTGCGGTGGCCACGGCCGTTCCGGTCGGGCGAGACGACGTAGGAAGTGCCGCGAAGGGTGGTGTGTCGTCTGCTGCGCCGTCTGGGCTTGTCGCGCAGTTCCCCGCGCCCCTTAGGGGCGTTGCAGGCGCCGTTCGTTCCAGGAAGCTGTTCGCCGCCGTTGGTGCTCTCGGCTACCTCGGTACCTACGGAACCGCCCAAGTCCGTGCCGTGCGGAAGCCCTCGGGGGAGAATGTCCGGCGGGCCGTCGGGGCCGGGATTCTCGGGCTGATGCCTCTTCAGGCGGCGCTCACCGCGCGCGGCGGGGCACCGGCCGTCGCCGCGGCGCTCGGCGTCGTCCACCCCCTGGCGCGACGGCTGGCCCGGCGCATATCCCCCACCTGAGTCCACCCACCTCCGTGTGAGGAACCCGCAGCATGAGACCTCCCCCCACCCCACTGAAACTCGGCTACGGCACCAACGGCTTCTCCCACCACCGGCTGAGTGACGTCCTCGCCGTCCTCGCCGACCTCGGCTACGACGGCGTCGCCCTCACCCTCGACCACAACCATCTCGACCCGTACGCCGACGACCTGCCCCGTCGCGTCACCGCCCTCGCCCGCCAGCTCGCTCGGCACGGACTGGACGTCACGGTGGAGACCGGCGCGCCCTACTTCCTCGACCCCTGGGGCAAGCACCTGCCCACGCTGATGTCGGACGGCTCCGAGCGCCGGGTCGAGCTGCTGCGCCGCGCTCTGCGCATCGCGGCCGAACTCGGCTCGTCGACCGTCCATCTGTGCAGCGGTCCGGCGCCGGACGGGCTGCCGGAGCGGGACGCCTGGAAGCGGCTCGCGGCGGGCATCGGGGTGGTGTTGAAGACCGCCGAGAGGTACGGGGTGGCGCTGGCCTTCGAGCCCGAGCCGTACATGTTCGTCGACACCGTGGAGCGGTGCCTGCGGCTCGCCCGACTGGTCGACGGACACGAGCTGTTCGGGGTCACCCTGGACGTCGGCCACGCGCACTGCGTGGAGGAACGGTCCGTGCTGGACTGTGTGCGGCAGGCGGCCCCGCTGCTGCGCAACGTGCAGATCGAGGACATGCGGCGTGGCGTCCACCAGCACCTCGAATTCGGCTCGGGCGAGATCGACTTCCCGCCCGTGCTGGCCGCCCTGCACGACCTCGGGCACCGCGGCCTGGTCTCCGTGGAGATCCAGGGCGGCTCGCTCGACGCGCCCGAGGTCGCCCGCCGCTCCATCGAATTCCTGCGCGCGGCCGAACGGACCGCCGTGGCCGCCGCCTAGGACACCGTCCAGCCCAGCTCCTCCCCCTCTTCCCCTCTCCGGGAGTTGTTCCCCCCATGGCTGTCACGACCGCCTCCCCCTCCGCCCCGCCGGACCCCCGACCCGCCCTGCACGCCGCACTGGACCCCACGGCCCGCGCCTGGCTGGACGAGAGTGCCGCCAAGGCCGCCGCCGAACCGGCCGCCGTACGACGGCTCTTCCCCGCCGCCCGAAGGCGCTGCGGGCACAAGCGGCTCACCGAGCACTGGACCGTCGACGAGGCCGCCCGCGCCGTCCTGCTCACCGCCCTGCCCCTGCGCGGCCAGGCCCTGGCCGACGAGGTCGCCGGCCTCCACCGGCACGGCGACCCGGCCGAACAGCGCGCCGTCCTGCGCACCCTGCCGCTGCTCGACCTCGGTGACCTCGCCCTGCCCCTGGTGCGGGAGACCCTGCGCGGCAACGACACGACGCTGATCGAGGCCGCCCTCGGGCCCTACGCCGCCGCGCATCTGCCGGACGCCGAGTACCGGCAGGCCGTACTGAAGTGCGTCTTCTGCGAGATCCCGCTCGACCGCGTGGCCGGCCTCGACACCCGCGCCGACCGTGAACTGGCCCGGATGCTCGCCGACTTCGCCCACGAGCGGATCGTCGCCGGACGGGACGTACCCAGGGACATCCACCCCGTCGTCCGCGCCTTCCCGGACGCCGTCGCCGCCGAACTCGAGCCCGCGCTCATGGACGTACTCAAGGAAGAGGGCTGACCGTGCGCATCTTCGACCCCCATATCCACATGACCTCCCGCACGACCGACGACTACGAGGCGATGTACGCCGCCGGGGTGCGTGCGCTTGTGGAACCCGCCTTCTGGCTCGGCCAGCCCCGCACCTCGCCGGAGAGCTTCTACGACTACTTCGACGGGCTGCTGGGCTGGGAGCCGTACCGCGCCGCCCAGTTCGGCATCCAGCACTTCTGCACGATCGCCCTCAACCCCAAGGAGGCGAACGATCCGCGCTGCGTCCCGGTCCTCGACGAACTGGACCGCTACCTCGCCAAGGACCGGGTCGTCGCCGTCGGCGAGATCGGCTACGACTCGATGACCCCGGAGGAGGACGAGGCGCTCGCCCGCCAGCTCCAGCTCGCCGTCGAGCACGAGCTGCCCGCCCTCGTGCACACCCCGCACCGGGACAAGGCCGCCGGCACCCGCCGCACCCTGGACGTCGTGCGGGAGTCTGGCATCGCCCCCGAACTCGTCGTCCTCGACCACCTCAATGAGCTCACCGTCGGCATGGTCCTCGACAGCGGCTGCTGGGCCGGGTTCTCGATCTACCCGAAGACCAAGATGAGCGAGGACCGCATGGTCGAGATCCTCAAGGAGCACGGGACCGAGCGGGTGCTGGTCAACTCCGCCGCCGACTGGGGGCGTTCGGATCCGCTGAAGACCCGTAAGACCGCCGATGCCATGCTCGCCGCCGGGTTCGACGAGGACGACGTCGACAAGGTGCTGTGGCGCAACCCCGTCGCCTTCTACGGCCAGAGCGGGCGGCTGGAGCTGGAGGAACCCAAGCCGGACGAGGAGGCCACCTTCCAGGGCAACTCCATTCGTCGCGGGGGAGCGTGAACATCCCATGCGCTTCCAGCACCCGGACGGCAGCACCGTCCACCTCGGCTACTGCAGCAACGTCCACCAGGCGGAGGACCTTCAGGGCGTGATCGCCCAGCTCGCCGAGTACGCCGAGCCCGTGCGTGAGCGACTCGGTGCCGACCGGCTCGGCATCGGGCTGTGGCTGGCGCGGCCCGTCGTCACCGAACTCGCCGAGGACGAGGCGGCGTTGGCGCGGCTGAAGGGCGAGTTGCGGGCGCGCGGTCTGGAGACCGTCACCCTCAACGCCTTCCCGTACGCCGGATTCCACCGCGAGGTCGTCAAGAAGGACGTCTACGAGCCCGACTGGGCCGACGAGGCCCGGCTGCAGTACACCCTGGACTGCGCCCTCGTCCTCGCCGCCCTGCTCCCGGACGACGTCGCCCACGGCAGCGTCTCCACCCTGCCGCTCGCCTGGCGCACTCCGTGGCACCGCGCCTGCTCCGAGGAGGCCCGCCACGCCCTGGACCGGCTCACCACCGGGCTCGCCGCGCTGGAGTCGTGGACGGGCCGCCGTATCCGCGTCGGCTTCGAACCGGAACCCGGGTGCGTCGTCGAGACCACCACCCAGGCGGTACGGGAGCTGGGCGGACTGGACCCCGACCGGCTCGGCATCTGCCTCGACGCCTGCCATCTGGCGGTCCAGTTCGAGAACCCGGCCGAGGCGCTGCGCCGGCTCGGCGAGGCCGGGCTGCCCGTGGTCAAGCTCCAGGCGTCCTGCGCCGTGGAGGCCGCCCGCCCGGCCGACCCCGCGGCCCGCGCGGCACTCCAGCGGCTCGCCGAACCCCGGTTCCTGCACCAGACCCGCACGGTGACCGACGGCGACGTCGTCGGCGTCGACGACCTCCCTCAGGCCCTGGACGGCGACCTGCCCGACGACACCGGGCCCTGGCGCGTCCACTTCCACGCCCCGCTGCACACCGAGCCCGAGCCCCCGCTGCGGACGACCGCCGACCAGCTCGAGCAGGTACTCGACGGGCTGCTGGGCGGCCCGGCGGCCCACTGCGACCACATCGAGGTCGAGACCTACACCTGGTCCGTCCTCCCCGAACCCCCCACCGACCTGCCCGGCGGCATCGCCGCCGAACTCGCCTGGGCCCGCGACCGGCTGACCGGCCTCGGCCTCAAGGAGGACCTCTCATGACCCGCGTGGTCGTACTCGACATCGTCGGCCTGACCCCGAAGCTCCTGCAGCACATGCCGTCCGTCGCCGCCCTCGGCGACCGCGGCTTCCAGGCCCGGCTCGACACCGTGCTCCCCGCCGTCACCTGCACCGTCCAGTCCACCCTCCTCACCGGCGAACCGCCCTCCACACACGGCGCGGTGGCCAACGGCTGGTACTTCCGCGACCTCGGCGAAGTCTTCCTCTGGCGCCAGCACAACGCCCTCGTCGGCGGCGAGAAGATCTGGTCCACGGCCCGCAAGGCGAACCCCGACTACAAGGTCGCCAACATCTGCTGGTGGTACGCGATGGGCGCCGACGTCGACTGGACGGTCACCCCGCGCCCCGTCTACTACTCCGACGGCCGCAAGGAACCCGACTGCTACACCTGGCCCCCGTCCCTGCACGACGAACTCACCGACCGCCTGGGCCCCTTCCCCCTCTTCACCTACTGGGGCCCCAACGCCGGCATGCCCTCCACCCAGTGGATCCTGGGCGCGGCCCGCCACGTCTTCGACGAGAAGCGACCCGACCTCACCCTCGTCTACATCCCGCAGATGGACTACGAGCCCCAGCGCACCGGCCCCGACTCACCCGAGACCATCCGCGCCGCCCGCCGACTCGACGACGCCCTGCGCCCGTTGATCGACCACTTCCTGCGCGAGGGCGCGACGGTGGTGGCGCTCAGCGAGTACGGCATCGCGCCCGCCTCCCGCCCCGTCGACATCAACCGGGCGCTGCGCCGGGCCGGCCTGCTGGAGGTGTACACGCAGGACGGCATGGAGTACCTCGACCCGTGGACCTCGCGCGCCTTCGCGGTCGCCGACCACCAGATCGCCCACGTGTACGTCCGCGACCCGGCCGACACCGAGGCGGTCGCGAAGACCGTCGCCGAACTCGACGGCGTGGAGCGCGTGCTGGACGCCGACGGCAAGGCGGCCCACAGCCTGGACCACGAGCGCTCCGGCGAACTCGTCGCATTCGCCGACCCCGACGCCTGGTTCACGTACTACTACTGGCTCGACGACGACCGCGCCCCCGACTTCGCCCGCCAGGTCGAGATCCACCGCAAGCCCGGCTACGACCCCGCCGAGCTGCTCTACGACCAGACGGTCCCCGCGGTGAAGCTGCGCGCCGTCGGCCAGGTCGCCCGCAAGAAGCTCGGCTTCCGCTACCGCCTCAAGACGGTGCCCCTGGACCCGTCCGGCGTCCGCGGCAGCCACGGCCGCCTGCCCGCCGACCCCGCCGACGGCCCCGTACTCCTGTGCTCGGAGCCGGAGAGGGCCAGGCCGGCGTATGCCGCCACCGAGGTCAAGTCCCTGCTCCTGGGCCTCGCGGGCCTGCGCACCGAAGGAACGCAGAAATAAGGGAGCAGAAACAAGGAACGCAGAAACAAGGAACGCAGAAATAGGGAACGCAGAAATAGGGAACGCAGAAACAAGGACCGTGGAAATGACGACACACCCGCCCCTCCCCACCATCCGCCCCCTGCTCGACCCGGCCCCCGAATACGCCAAGTGGCGGTCCGAGGAGCCCGTGCGCCGGGTGACGATCTGGGGCGACAACAGCCCCTGGCTGATCACCGGCTACGAAGACGCCCGCACGGTCCTCGCCGACCCCCGCTTCAGCGCCGACGCCAACCACCCGGCCTTCCCGCACACCCGCCCCGGCGCGCCCCCGCAGGCCCCCGGCCTCTTCCACCAGATGGACCCGCCGGACCACACCCGGCTGCGCCGCATGCTGATCCCCGACTTCACCTTCCGGCGCATCGAGCAGATGGAGGGGGCGATCCAGCGGATCTGCGACGACCTGCTGGACACGATGACGGCGGACGGCACCTCGGAAGCGGACCTGGTGGTGTCCTACGCCCTGCCGCTGCCCACCCTGGCCATCTGCGAACTGCTCGGCGTCCCCTACGAGGACCACGGCTTCTTCCGCGAGAAGTCCAACGCCCTCACCAGCGTGGCAGGCGACCCGGCGGAGGCCATGTCCGCCCGCATGGCGCTGTACGGCTATCTGCGCGCCCTCATCGAGCGGCGCGCACAGGACCCCGCCGACGACCTGATCTCCCGGCTGGCCACGGAACGCGTGGCGACCGGCGAGGCCACCCTCGACGAGGCCACGGGCATGGTGTCCCTGCTCCTGCTGGCCGGCCACGAGACGACGGCGAACATGTTCCCGCTCGCCGTGATCGCCCTGCTGCACAACCTGTCCCAACTGGACGCCCTGCGGGCCGACGACTCCCTGTGGCCCGGGGCGGTGGAGGAACTCCTGCGCCACCTGACCGTCATCCACTCCGGGATACGGCGCGTCGCCACCGAGGACGTCGAGGTGGCCGGCGTGCGCATCCGCGCCGGCGGGGGCGTGGTCGTGGCGCTCCAGGCCGCCAACCGGGACCCGTCGACGTACTCCGACCCCGACGCGCTCGACGTCCACCGCGACGCCTCCGGCCACCTGGCCTTCGGCCACGGCCTGCACCAGTGCCTCGGCCAGTCGCTGGCCCGCGCCGAACTCCGCCTGGGCCTGTCCACCCTGTTCCGCAGGCTCCCGACCTTGCGCATGACGGCCCCGCCCGACTCACTCGCCCTGTCGACCAGCACGGTCCACGGGGTGCGCTCGCTGCCGGTCGCCTGGAATTGAACCTGCGGTGGTGGCACCGCCCTGCTATAGAGGCAGTCATGACCACCATCAGGCTCGTCCAGGGCGACATCACACGGGAGTCCGCCGACGCGATCGTCAACGCCGCGAACTCCTCCCTCCTCGGTGGGGGAGGAGTCGACGGCGCCATCCACCGCCGCGGCGGCCCCGCGATCCTCGCCGCATGCCGCGACCTGCGCGCCTCCCGGTACGGCGAAGGACTGCCGACGGGACAGGCGGTCGCCACTACGGCCGGGGAACTGGACGCGCGATGGGTGATCCACACGGTGGGCCCCGTCTGGTCCACCTCCGAGGACCGCTCGGACCTGCTGGCCTCGTGCTACCGGGAGTCCCTCCGCGTAGCCGACGAGCTGGGCGCCCGCACGGTCGCGTTCCCCGCGATCTCCACCGGCGTCTACCAGTGGCCGATGGACGACGCGGCACGCATCGCGGTGGAGACGGTGCGGAACACGCCGACCTCTGTCGAGGAGGTGCGGTTCGTGCTGTTCGACGACCGGGCGTACGAGGCGTTCGCCCGGGAGGCCGGCTGAGAACCAAGGCGGCGTCCCGGGGCTCTACGGCTGGCGCCTCCACCAGGCGGCGGAAGTGTCGCGCAGGGTGTTGGTGCCGCAGTGGATCTCGCCCATGCCGACGTGGTACGTGTACCAGTCGTCGACGTACGACACCTTCATGCCGGCGCGCCTGTACGCGGCGGTGACGGCCTCGGTGAAGATGTCCTTGCCGCCGATGACGGGACCCCACTGGCGCGGGGCGAGGTAGCGGTCGCGGGAGAGCAGGACGCCGTTGACCGCGCCCGGGACGTATGCGCTGGTCATGACCGTTTCGGGAGCGGGCGCTGCGGCGCGGTCGAGGAACCTCTGTTGGCCGTGTTTCTCGGCGGCCTCCGTGGCGGCGCTGCCGCCGAGACGGCTCAGCAGCGGCATACGGGTCCGCTCGTCGCCGGTCTCCGTGCCCCGGGTGTACAGGGCGGGCACCCGACGATCTCCCCGTCGGTGATGCCCGTCTCCCGCTTCAGGATCTCCAGGTTGGCCGCGATCTTCCTGGCCGCCATCTCGTTGTCGGCCACCAGATGGCGGGAGGCGAGGGCCTGGTCGATGGTCTCCTTGGGAGCCGGCGCCTCGTCGATGCCCGGCACGGAGAACATCTTGGCCGCGCCGTGGCCGCCCTGCCGCGCGTCGCGCAGGAGCCGCAGTCCGGCCTCGGGGTCGGCGAGGCCGATCCGCCAGCCGCGCGGGGTGTCGGCCGGCAGGAACTGCACGAACTCGTCGACGTGCCCCACGTGCAGCCACGAGGTGTCCAGCAGCAGCGGGTCCTGCAGGCCCTGGGACTTCAGCAGCGTGCGTATCTCCTTCGAGGGGCGTACTCCGCTGCCGTCCTTGCGTTCGCCCATGATGATCCGGCCGGCCGGGAACGACTTGCCGCCCTGTGCGTGCGGAGGGATGGTCTCCAGGTTGCCGAAGGAGTTGAGGGTCTCCCAGCCCTGCATGTCGCGGCCCTTGGCCTGGACGACGCCGATGTCCGGCCCGCGCAGCTTCTCATACAGCGCGCGGCCCGCCTCCCGGTCCTGGGCGGAGCGCAGCATGACGCGCATCGTCCGCTGCCTGCCGTCCGGGCCGGTCATGTTGAGGTAGGCGGGCTCGACGAAGTCCTGGGCCCAGATGTCGCCGTACTTCTCGAAGGTCACCAGCGGCTTGGTGATGCCGGCCTGCCGGGCCTCCTTCTCCAGGTCCTTGACGAACTTCCGCTGGCGCCTGGACCAGGGGTCGTCGCCGTCGTGCTTGGTGACCATCAACTGCTGGGTGTTCTGCAGGGCGTGGTGGGTGAGCAGCGGGGCCGCGCGCAGGGTGACGGTGTCGGAGGCGGTGCCGGCGGACGAGGTCACCTTCAGCCGGATCGCCACGCGGCCGTCCCACTTCGCGCTGTCCCGGATCACGTCCTTGCCCTCGACGCCGAACTCGACTCCGGCGCGCAGCTCGGCCCGCGTAAGGCGGGTCTGCGAAGTGACCCGTTTCCAGAGGCCGTTCCGCTTGACGAAGACCCTGCTCTGCGCGGCGCCCTTGGTGACCTTGACACTGCCCTCGGCATCGGACGGCAGGCTCCTCATCGGCACCGAGCGCACCCGGGCCAGGTCGGCTGCGTCGGCCCTGCCGTTGACCTTCTCGTCGGAGGCGTCGTTGCAGGCGGCCAGTTCGGCGTCGGAGAGCGGGCGGCCGCCCGGGCCGGTGGTCGGGCACCGCTTGCTGTCGTCGTCGATGTTGGGCAGGAAGACCGCCCCTCGTGCCACGGACCAGGTGTCCTCCCCGGCCGTGTCGGTGCCACCGGCGAGGTCGACCCGCCCGTCACGGTCGACGTCCGCCCTCAGATCGACACGCGGCGGCTGAGCCGCGTACACGGGGGCCGGGAGCGCCAGTGCCGCTCCCGTCGTGGTGAGGGCGAGTAACACCCGTCCAGCGTTTCTCGTACGCACATCGCTTCCCTTCGTTCCGTACGGTTGCCCCCGCTGAGGAGGATGAGGGGAAAAGGGCGCTGTGCGTTGGCTGTGAGAGGCGAAGTCGTCCTTGCTGATGCGGGGTTGATGAGCAGACCGTCTCCTCGCGCACCGGGTGCGTCCGTCGCCGAGGGATGCCCCCTTGACCTCTCCCGCGAGCTCCCCTAATCTCCTGGGAGGATCTAATATATTAGTTGCGCATTAGTTGGCCCCCAGGATGGTGCACAGATGGCAACCAGCCCGTCGACCAGCACACTCGCCTCGTCTCTCCTCTCCCACCCGCTGGGCGAGCTCGACCCGGAGGTCGCCGCCGCCGTAGCGGCCGAGCTGCATCGCCAGCAGTCCACCCTCGAGATGATCGCCTCCGAGAACTTCGCCCCGGCCGCCGTCATGGAGGCCCAGGGCTCGGTCCTCACCAACAAGTACGCCGAGGGCTACCCGGGCCGCCGCTACTACGGCGGCTGCGAACACGTCGACGTCGTCGAGCAGTTGGCGATCGCCCGGGTGAAGGAACTCTTCGGCGCCGAGGCCGCGAACGTGCAGCCCCACTCGGGCGCGCAGGCCAACGCGGCGGCGATGTTCGCACTGCTCGACCCCGGCGACACGATCCTCGGCCTCGACCTCGCGCACGGCGGTCATCTGACCCACGGCATGCGGATCAACTACTCCGGCAAGCTGTACAACGTCGTGCCGTACCACGTGCGCGAGTCCGACATGCGCATCGACATGGACGAGGTCGAGCAGCTCGCCCTCGCGTACCGGCCGAAGATGATCGTCGCCGGCTGGTCGGCCTACCCCCGGCGGCTGGACTTCGCCGCGTTCCGCCGGATCGCCGACGCGGTGGGCGCGTATCTGCTGGTGGACATGGCGCACTTCGCCGGGCTGGTGGCCGCGGGCCTGCACCCGAGCCCGGTGCCGTACGCCGATGTCGTCACGACCACCACTCACAAGACTCTCGGCGGCCCGCGCGGCGGCGTGATCCTCAGCCGCGCCGAACTCGCCAAGAAGATCAATTCCGCCGTCTTCCCAGGTCAGCAGGGCGGCCCGTTGGAGCATGTCATCGCGGCGAAGGCGGTGGCCTTCAAGGTGGCGGCGGGGGAGGAGTTCAAGGAGCGCCAGCGGCGCACGCTGTACGGCGCCCGCATCCTCGCCGGGCGGCTGCTGGCCGACGACGTCGCCGAGGCGGGCATCACCGTCCTGACCGGCGGCACCGAGGTCCACCTGGTCCTGGTCGACCTGCGCAACTCCGCGCTCGACGGACAGCAGGCCGAGGACCGGCTGCACCGCATCGGCATCACCGTCAACCGCAACGCGGTGCCCTTCGACCCGCGTCCGCCGATGGTGTCCTCCGGCCTGCGGATCGGCACCCCGGCACTGGCCACCCGCGGCTTCGGCGACCCGGAGTTCCGGGAGGTCGCCGAC
Source organism: Streptomyces sp. UG1 (assembly GCF_049974585.1). NCBI lineage: Bacteria > Bacillati > Actinomycetota > Actinomycetes > Kitasatosporales > Streptomycetaceae > Streptomyces > Streptomyces sp. UG1. The sequence continues at coordinate 121,043 of NZ_JBNGGG010000027.1, forward strand.
ATCATCGCCGAGGCCCTCAAGGGCGAGCGGCCCGACGACGAACTGCGCGCCCGGGTCGCGAAGCTGGCCTCCGCCCTCCCTCTCTATCCCCACCTGAACGGAGACGCGGCGTAACCGCCACACCGCAGCCGGAGCACCGAGCAGGTCGACGACGTACCGACGTACTGCCTGTTCCCGCGCGGTCCGGAGGCGCCCCGATGGATCCTCCGGCCGGGCGTGTGCTCACCGTCGACTGCCCCGAGGGGCCCGGCGTCGTCCACGCCTGGAACCTGTCGACTCCTTCGACGGCTCACGGCAGCGGCGCCTCCGGCATCGCCCGATGCCTCCGTCGTCAGTCCCTCCGCCGTGTTGCAGATCGCGAGGGAGGCCCGGGCCGCCGACTCCAACCCGTAGTGGGACGGGGCCGGTTGGGCGCAGTGGTGGCCGGCGCGGACCGCGATTTTCCGTCGCGGTCCAGCCAGTCGGCGACGGTGGCCGGGTGGTGTCCGGCGAGGGTGAAGGTGAGCACGGCGGACAGGGCCCGGCGCCGCATACGCCGTCAGCCCGTCCTCGTAAGCTGCGACGGCCTCGCGGTCGAGGGACGTCAGGCCGATCACGGCGGCCGGCAGTCCGACCATCACCCCTGGAACCGACTTGGTTCGGACCGCTCAATCAGTCCCGGGTGGACCCCTGTCTACCGTGGGCTCATGACGTCACCGCTGGATGTGCTGGTCGTGGGCGCCGGGCCCACGGGGCTCGCGCTCGCCGCCCGACTGAGCGCCCACGGAACCCCGTTCCGTATCGTCGACCGTTCCCTCGACCGGGTACGCGAGTCCCGGGCGCTCGGCATCCAACCCCGCACCCTGGAGGCGCTCGCGGGGTTCGGTGTGACCGAGGAGCTGGTGGCCCGGGGCAATCCCGCGATGGGGCTGCGCCTGCACCTGAGCGGGCGTACCGTCTCGGTGCCGCTGTTCGACATCGGGGCGACCGACACGCCGTACCCCTTCCTGCTGTTCCTGTCGCAGGCCGAGACGGAGGGCGTGCTCGGGGAGCATCTGGTGGAGCGGGGCGTGACGGTCGAGCGCGGTGTCGAGGTCGTCCGGCTGGAGCGGCGGGGATCGCACGCCGTGTGCCGGCTGCGCGGCCGGGACGGCGGGGAGGAGACCGTGACGGCCCGATACGTCGTCGGGTGCGACGGCGCCCACAGCACCGTGCGCGCGCAGGCGGGCATCGGCTTCGAGGGCTACGCCTATCCGCAGACGTACCTGCTCGCCGACCTGGAGGTCGACGGACTGGAGCCGGGTGCCGTGCACTCGTACATGTCGGGGCGCGGGATGCTGTTCTTCTTCCCGCTCGGCTCGCCCGCCCCCTGGCGCATGCTCGCCATGCGGCCGTCCGACGCCCCCGACGGCAAGGTGACGTTGCCGCTGCTGCAGCGGATCGCCAAGCGGTACGGCGCGGAAGGGGTGGTCCTGCGCGATCCCGTCTGGATGACCGACTTCCGCCTCCACAACCGCGGCGCGACCCGCTACCGCTCCGGGCCCTTCTTCCTCGCCGGCGACGCGGCCCACATCCACAGCCCGGCCGGGGCGCAGGGCATGAACACCGGCATCCAGGACGCCCTCAACCTGGGCTGGAAGCTGGCCCTCGTGTGCCGGGGCGCCGCGCCGGAGGAACTGCTCGAGACGTACGGAGCCGAGCGCGCCCCGGTCGGCCGTGACGTACGGCGCTTCACCGACCGCGCGTTCGTCATCGGCACCAGCCCTCACCCCGTCCTGCGGTTCGCCCGCTCCCGGCTCGTCCCGCATCTCGCCCCACTGGCACGACACGCGACCGCGCCCCGCCGCAGGGTCTTCCGCACCGTCTCCGAACTGGGCATCCACTACCGCCGCAGCCCCGCCTCGACGTCCGGCACCCGGCCGCCCCGCCGCGGCCCACGGGCCGGCGACCGGCTGCCCGACCTGCCCCGCGGACTCCAGGCACGGACCGCCGGACCCGGTTGGCAGCTGCTCCTTACCGGGCCGCCGCACCTCTGGCCGGACGAGCGACTCGCCCCGGTCCTCACCGGCCGCACCGACCTGATCACCGTGCACCGGCTCGGCGACCGGGGCCCCTGGCCGGGCGTCGCCCAGGGACTCGTACGGCCCGACGGTCACCTCGGCTACGTCGCACGCGGCGTGGACCTGGAGGGCCTGCGGGCCTACGTCGCCCACTGGCTGCCGACCGGGCCGGCCTGACGCGCACGGTGAACGCCTGCCGCCCTTGATTCGTACCCCCCTTCGTGCAGCTACACAGAGGAAGCAGCAGCAGAGGAAGGACCGGCCGCCGCCTCAGGACGGCCGGCAGCCTGGTTCTCCTGCTCACCGTCACCGCGTGCGGCGGCGGTGACGACAGCGGTGATGACAAGAGAACCTCCGCGAAGGACAGTCCGACGAACGTCTCCGCCACCGTGGCCGGCGTCGTGGCACCGGCGAAGGTCGAGGTGATCGCCGGTCTGACCGGCTGCGAGGTCCAGATCCGGACCGAGGCGGACCAACTGCGCGAGGGCCTGTGCCACACGGCGAAGGGCGACTACCGCATCACCACGTTCCCCGCGGAGAAGTACAAGCTGACCTGGTTGGACGCGGCCGCCGTCTACGGCGGCAAGTACCTCGTCGGCACCCGTTGGGTGGTCAGCGGAAAACCGGCGGTACTGGAGCGCCTCCGGCCCCGACTGGGCGGAACCATCCAGCAGTTGAGGGGCGTGGGGCCGGCTCCGGGCCCGAGCGCGTCGTGACGCCGTCGGACCGGGGAGCGGGAGGGCTCACTCGGCCGCGTCGCTGATGCCCAGCCGTAGATGCTCCACGTGGTACACGGCCTGGTCGAGCAGCTCGGCGACATGGTGGTCGTGCAGCGCGTACACCACCGACCGCCCGCGCCGCTCGCCCACGACCAGGCCGAGGTTGCGCAGCAGCCGCAGTTGGTGCGAGCAGGCGGACTGCTCCATGCCCACCTCGGCCGCCAGCTCCGTGGCCGGCAGCGGCCCCTCGCGCAGCCGCGCCAGGATCAGCAGGCGGGAGGGCGTGGACAGGGCCTGGAGGGTGGTGGCCACCTTGGCCACGTTGGCCGCGTCGAGGCGTACGCGCTCGGGGGCGTCCTGTGCGGCGGTGACGGCTCCATGACCCATGAGGGCCATCTTACCCATTGCACATACATGCATGAATGAGTATTCATGCATTGCTCTTCTGGTCCTCGCCAGGCGATCCGGCGGCTTCCAGGACACGCGAGGTTGATGTCGGATTCTCGCCAGCCCCGGCCCTGTCCCGTCGTCATGCTGGACGCATGCAGAAGGGGATGCACACCGACACGGAGCGCTGCGTGCGCGCCGTCCAGTCCAAGGACGCCCGCTTCGACGGCTGGTTCTTCACGGCGGTCGTCACGACCGGGATCTACTGCCGGCCGAGTTGCCCGGTGGTCGCGCCCAAGCCGGAGAACATGCGGTTCCACCCGAGCGCCGCCGCCTGCCAGCAGGCCGGCTTCCGCGCCTGCAAGCGCTGCCGCCCGGACACCAGCCCCGGCTCTCCGGAGTGGAACCAGCGCGCCGACCTCGTGGCCCGCGCGATGCGCCTGATCGCCGACGGCGTCGTCGACCGCGAGGGCGTACCCGGCCTCGCCACCCGGCTCGGCTACAGCACCCGGCAGATCGAACGCCAGCTCCTCGCCGAACTCGGCGCCGGCCCGCTCGCCCTGGCCCGCGCCCAGCGCGCCCAGGCGGCCCGCCTCCTCATCGAGACGACGCAACTGCCCATGGCGGACATCGCCTTCGCGGCCGGTTTCGCGTCCATCCGCACCTTCAACGACACCGTCCGCGAGGTCTTCGCCCTCTCCCCGACGGACCTGCGCGGCCGCGCCCCCCGCAGCAATCCGGGGACCTCGGCGAACACCGGGGGCGCCCTCACGCTCCGCCTGCCGTTCCGCGCCCCGCTCAACCCCGACAACCTCTTCGGCCACCTCGCGGCGACCGCCGTACCCGGCGTCGAGGAGTGGCGGGACGGCGCCTACCGGCGCACGCTCAGGCTGCCGCACGCCCACGGCATCGTGTCCCTGACCCCCCGGCCCGACCACATCGCCTGCCGCCTCACCCTCGGCGACCTGCGCGATCTGACCGTCGCGATCAGCCGGTGCCGCCGGATGCTCGACCTGGACGCCGATCCGGTCGCCATCGACGACCAGTTGCGCGCGGATCCCCTGCTGGCGCCCCTGGTCGACAAGGCGCCCGGACGCCGGGTCCCGCGCACGGTCGACGAGGCGGAGTTCGCCGTACGGGCCGTGCTCGGCCAGCAGGTCTCCACGGCCGCCGCCCGCACCCACGCGGCCCGCCTGGTCACCGCCCACGGCGAGCGGATCGACGACCCCGAGGGCGGTCTCACGCACCTCTTCCCGTCCCCCGAGGCGTTGGCGACCGCGGACCCGGAGTCCCTGGCGATGCCGCGCTCCCGCCGGACGACCTTCACCACCTTGGTCCGCCGACTCGCCGACGGCGAGGTGCGCCTGGGTCCCGACAGCGACTGGCCCGAGACCCGAGCCCGTCTCCTGTCCCTCCCCGGCTTCGGCCCCTGGACGGTCGATGTCATCGCCATGCGCGCCCTCGGCGACCCCGACGCCTTCCTCCCCACCGACCTCGGCATCCGCCGCGCCGCCCAGGAACTGGGCCTGCCGTCCACCCCGGCAGCCCTCACGGCCCGCGCTGCGGCCTGGCGCCCCTGGCGGGCGTACGCCGTCCAGTACCTGTGGGCGACGGACAGCCACCCGATCAACTTCCTCCCCGTGTAATCCCCGTGTAAGGAAAACCAGTGAAGCAGCACACCGTCATCGACAGCCCGTACGGCCCGCTCACGCTCGTCGCCGAGGACGGCGTCCTGTGCGGCCTCTACATGACCGGCCAACGCCACCGCCCACCCGAGGAGACCTTCGGAGAGCGGGACGAGACGCCCTTCGGTGAGACGATCGACCAACTGGAGGCCTATTTCAGGGGCGAGTTGAAGGAGTTCACCCTGGAACTGCGCCTGAACGGCACCGACTTCCAGCGCCGGGTCTGGAACCAGCTCTGCACGATCCCCTACGGCGAGACCCGCTCCTACGGCCAACTCGCCGACGCCCTCGGCAACTCCGGCGCCTCCCGCGCGGTCGGCCTCGCCAACGGCAAGAACCCGATCGGCATCATCGTCCCCTGCCACCGCGTCGTCGGGACCAACGGCAGCCTCACCGGCTACGGCGGCGGCCTGGACCGCAAGAAGCGCCTGCTGGACTTCGAGAGCGGATCGGCGCTGTTCTGAACCCGGCCCGCCCCGGTCCCGGTTCAGCCGCCCACCCGCTCCCCGGCACCGCGCTCCACACAGAACTCGTTGCCCTCCGGATCGGCGAGGACCGCCCAGCCCGTGCCGTCCGGATTGCGGCGGTCGTCGACCAGGGCGGCACCGAGCCCGAGAACCCGCTCGACCTCCTCGTCCCGGGTCCGATCCTGCGGCTCCAGGTCCAGATGCACCCGGTTCTTGACGGACTTGGGCTCGGGGACGGTGACGAACAGCAGCCCGGCCCCTTCGATCAGCGCTTACTCGTCCCCCGGCGGGCCGCCCTCGTGCACGGGCAGGCCCAGCACCCGGGACCAGAACCCGGCGAGGCGGTGGGCGTCGGTGGAGTCGATCGTCACATGGCGGATCCGAGGGGTCATGATCGCATCCTCGGCCACTCGCCGAGCCCGCGCAGCAGCTCCGGCAGCGCCGTGCCGATCGGCTCCCGGATCACCTCGTCGGCGAGTTCGTCGTACGGCGTCGGCTCGGCGTTGACGATGACGAGCCGGGCGCCGTGGTCGGACGCCACGCCCGCGAGCCCGGCGGCGGGCTGCACCTGAAGGCTGGTGCCGACGGCGATGAACACCTGGCACGCCTTGGTGATCGCGACCGCCTCACCGAGCACCGCCGGATCGAGCCGCTCGCCGAACATCACCGTCGCCGACTTCAGGATCCCGCCGCAGTCCAGACACGGCGGATCGGCCTCGCCGGCCTCGACCCGGGCCAGCGCGTCCTCCATCGGCCCGCGCGCATCGCACTTGGTGCACAGCACGCTCCGAACGCTGCCGTGCAGTTCGAGTACCTTGCGGGCGGGCATCCCGGCGAGCTGGTGCAGCCCGTCCACGTTCTGCGTGATCACCCGCACCGGCACGCCCGACATCGCCAGCTCGGCCACCGCCCGGTGCGCGGCGTTGGGCTCGGCCCCGAGCGTCCGGTTCCGGCGCCGCAGCTGCCACGAGCGGCGCCGGATCTCCGGGTCGCCCATGTAGTACTCGTACGTCACGAGCTTCTCGGCCTCCGGATCCCGGCGCCACAGCCCGTTCGGGCCGCGGTAGTCGGGGATCCCGGAGTCCGTGCTGATACCGGCACCGCTGAGGATCGCGACGAGGGGCGGCTTGGTCATGCTGCCGAGGGTAGGACGGGCGAGGTGAGAGCGGCGAATGGATATTCGACCGAGCGGGTGTGGTGCTAACGTCCCGGCATGGCCAAGGTCACCGTGTCACTGGATGCCGAACTCGTCGTGGAAGCCATGGTCCTCGCGGGCGTGGGCAACCCCCAGGACGCCGTCGAACTCGTCGTCCGCGACTACATCGAGCGCGGCCACCGCACAGAGGCCCGGGTCGCCGAACGCGACGAGGCGCTGCGCGCGGTGGACGTGAAGCCGAGGGACGTCGAGGGCTGAGCGCGCCCCGCCCGCCTCCTGGTCAGCCCACCCGGTGACCGTTCTCCAATTCTGCCGTCGCGCCGCCGTCGGCGAGCACGTCCAGCGCGGCCAGGCAGCGGCGGCCCAGCGCGCCCGGCAGATGCGCGGTGAGCTCCTCGCGCGCCACCAGCCGCCAGGACAGCAGCTCCTCCTCCTGCAACCGGATCGCCTTGAGGTCGTCCTCGCCGAGGACCCCGCCGTCGTACAGATACGCCACCAGCGGCGGCCGCCCCGCCCCGTGCACCCAGTCCACCGCGAGCAGCCGGCCGAGCGCCCGGTCCAGGCCGATCTCCTCGGACGTCTCCCGGCGCGCGCCCTGGCGGGGCGTCTCGCCGTCGTCGGACTCGATCGTGCCGCCCGGAAGCGCCCAGCCCTCACGGTAGTTGGGCTCCACGAGCAGCACCCGGCCCTCGGCGTCCCGGAAGAGAGCGGCGGCACCGGCGAGGACGCGGGGGAGACCCGCGATGTACGTGGCGAAGTCTTGCGTCGTGGTCATTGGGGAAGGGTAACCAGCCCACGCGACCACACCCCGGCCGCCCGCCCCGCCCACGGAAGCACCGGCCCGGCTCCAGAAGCCCACGCCCCGCGCGGAGAAGCGCCCCGGGCGCCCGCCCGCGGAAGCGCCTCCGGCGCCCCCTCACGTACCGCCACTGCCGCGCGCACCGCCGCCTGAACCTTCCGCCTCCGCCCACGCGCGCACCGTCTGGACCTCCGCTTTCGCCTCCGCGCGCACCGTCTGGACGTCCGCCTCCTCCTCCGCCCGCCGTGCGCACCGCTTAGGCCTCCTCCTCCGCCCCCGTCACGATCCGCCGCCTAGCCATCCCCCTCCACCCCCGCGAGCCGCACCGTCCGCTCCGCCAGCTCGCTGATCCGCACCCCGTCGAACCCGAACACCGCACTGCGGACCGTGTCCTCCAGCGGCGCGGTCCACTGGTCCGGGATCGCCTCCGCGCCGGTCAGCACCCCCGCCACCGACCCGGCCGTCGCCCCGTTGGAGTCGGTGTCCAGGCCGCCGCGCACGGTGAGGGTGATGGTCCGGGTGAAGTCGCCGTCGCCGTACAGCAGCCCGGCGGTGAGCACGGCCGCGTTCGGAATGGTGTGGATCCAGCCGAGCCCGGCGGTCTCCTCGGCGACCGTGGTGAGCGTGTCCTCCCAGGTCATCCGGGTGTCGTGGAGCGAGACGACCCGGCGCACGGTACGGGCGAGGCGGCTGCTCGCCGGAATCACCGCGAGCGCCCGGTCGACCGCCTCCCGGATCGTGGCCGCCGTGAACGCCGCCGCGATCAGCGCCGCCGCCCACATCGCGCCGTACACGCTAAAACCCCGTTCTTGTGGCTACTCCGGGGGGTTAAGAAGTGACCCAAGGGGACCGATGACACCCCCTGTGTCAACCTCACACTGCTTGAGCCAGGTTGGGTTGGGCCGAGAAGCCTCTCGCCGCATCGTGCCGTGCGGGGTCGTAGGGCTCGTGGTTGAGCCAGCAGCGGTAGATCACGCGGATCCATGCGCGGGCCAGGACCCGGGTGGCGTGCGGGTGGTCCATGCCGCGGGCTCGGGCTCGCTGGGAGACGTCTGCTGCCCAGGGGCTCTCGTGGCGGCTGTTGTCCGCGAAGTTCGTGACGGCCTGGCGGAGGCGCTTGTTGCAGGCCCAACTGTAGGAGGCTACGCGCATGCGGCCGGACGCCTTGGTGACCTGGGCGACGCCCGTGAACGCGGCAACGGCGTCCGGCGTGTCGTAGGCGTCGCGGAGTTCCCCCCCCACTCGGCCGGCATCTGGGCGGCGTTGACACGTCCGGCTCGGGGCAGCGAGGCGAAGATCCGGCCGTCGGGGTGCTGTCCCAGGTTTGTCGACCGAGCGGTCGAGGTCCTTCTTGACGCTGCCCAGGGTCGCAGCACGGTCACCAGGGCCATGACGGCGTCCCGTCCGGCCTCGGTGTGGTGTTCGGCCGTGACGCCGGGCGGTGCCGCGCGCAGGCGCCTGACCAGCTCTTCGGCGGTGCGTCGGCCCGAGTAGCCGGGGTCCGGTCGCTGGCGAGCGAGAAGCCGGGCCTTCGGCATGTGCTGGATGGACTGGCCCCTGTCGGTCTGGTGCTGGAACACCGGCCTGGTGGGGGCCGCTTCTAGGCGGCGATCGGCTTCGGCTGGGTCTGCTTGCGCGGGAGCAGGGCTTGTAGGCGGTCCCGCTGCTTGGGGGTGAGTGGGGGAGCCTGGTCGGCCAGTTTCTGGGCGTAGCGCCGAATGTCGGCGATCTCCGCAGCGGTCAACGCCATCAGTGATCTCCTCATCAAGGTATACATCCTCGAGGACGGCCATAGTGCTGGATCGCGGTGTCACTGGGCCGGGCAGTTCGCGGCATACATTCCGGTTGGATCGGCCGGCAGGGGAGTGAGGCGGCTCCAGGGGCTCCGGCGGCGCCGGCCCGTCGTCCGGTTCCCCCGGGGACCGAAGCGCTCTGGGGTCAGGGCGTCGGCATCCGTGCGCTGTGCGGCTGCGGTCTGGGGTGTCGGTTCGCGGCCGCTGTGGGGTGAGCGCGGTGCCTGCTCGGCACCGGCTGCCGCCTTGCGAGCCCGGCCTGCCGGGGCTGTCGGTCCTGCGTGGTGTGCGGTTATCGAAGCGGCGACGGCGCCCCCGGTTTGGATGGCGAGTGCGGGGATCGGACGGAGGGCGACAGCGGCCGCGGCTGCAGTCTGTGAGTTGCTGGGGCGCTCGGCGGGTGTCGCAGGGTCGAGACGGGAAACGGTCCTTGATGAACGCTGTGTGTCGTCCCTGGGCGGAGGGCCGGAGGTCTCCTCGGCCATCCACACCTGCTCGCCCCGGCCCAGGTCGTGGCTGTCGGCGAAGACGGCGACCTGCCACAAGGCGGCGGCCAGGGTGCGGGCCATGGGCGCAACTAGCGGGTCGGCGCGCGCGACGGTCTTGCGCAGCGTGGTGGCAATCCGCTCCCACAGCAGTGCCTGGCCGGCTTCCGCGGCGGTGGGGGTGTAGGCGTCGATGCGGTCGCGGACACCAGTGCGCCAGGCGGACACACCTGGTTCCGGGACGAACTGCCGTTCCAGCACGGGTGGTTCACCCCCGCCCGGCCGGCGGGGCGGCGCGGTGGGCGCCGTGGTCCACCCGGACCAGACGGCCGCGCTTTTCCGGCCGGGACATGCTGGAGTACGCGCCGGCCAGCGGCGCATCATGGGCCTGGTGGACCTGCTCCGGGCTCCAGGTGCGGGCCGGGTCCTGGGCCAGCAGCAGCGCGATCCGCTCGGTCATCGCCGGCCGCGTCCGGCCCGGGTCCACGGCCGGACCGTCGCCAGCGGCTGCCTCCGCGACCGGGCCGGCGGACAGGGAGCGCCGGCGCTCGACCGGGGCCGGGACGGCCTGTCCGGCCGGCAGCCGCTCGCGCACCGCGGCGAGGCGTTCTTGAAGGTCTTTTTCCTGGTGGCGCAAGTCGTCGAGGACCTGGCCGGCGCCGGTGAGCAGGTGGTGGACATCATCGGGTGTGGTCACGAGCGGGAACCTGGCCTCTCAGCGAGGTGGTCATGCCCGGGCGGCCGGCAAACCCCCGGATCGGGCGAAGTCCGTCCACGGATCCGGAAGATGATCACTCATAGCGTGGAATCCTCCGCCGCGCGGCCCCTCAGCGTCCCTGGTCACCGCAATACATCGGAACCCCACCGTGGGTCGCCTTCATCCACGTATGCCGGTGCGCGCCGATAGGCTGGCGAGCGACCATCATCGAGAGGGGGAGTCATGGCGCTGACAACGTCCTTGGCGGGTCGCGTTCGGAATACCAGCTTGCCCAAGAGCCACGCACTCCTGCCCCTCCTCGAGGCGATCGTGAACGGCATTCAGGCGATCGATGCACGGAGCGAGGGGACGGACGCGCCCGGCCGGATCGACGTGAGGGTTCACCGCGACTCCCAGGCGGAGCTCGACTTCGGCCCCGCGGGACCAGGCCGCACGCCCATGAAGCCGATCGTCGGCTTTACCGTCGCCGACGACGGCGTGGGGTTCACGGAGCAGAACATGTCTTCGTTCGAGACCTTGGACAGTGACTTCAAGTCCGATCTCGGATGCCGGGGCATCGGCCGGCTCCTGTGGCTCAAAGCCTTCGACCGGGTGTCGGTCCGCAGCGCATACGAGGACGACGACGGGCAGCTCCGAGGACGCCAGTTCAGGTTCTCGGTCGAGCGTGAGGTCGAGCAGGACGGAGAGGCCGACGGGTTCGCCCGCCCGGGAGCGGTCGTCAGCCTCGACGGCTTCAAGAAGTCGTTCCAGCAGCACGCACCGAAGGGCGTCGACGCTATCGCGCGCGAGGTGTTCGAGCACTGCATCTGGTACTTTCTCCGGCCCGGCGGTGCACCCGTAGTGACGATTGCGGACGACGACGAGACGGTGTCGCTGGCCGACCTGATGAACGAGTTCGTCGACTCGGCGATGACGTCGTCGACGATCGAGGTCAAGGGCCAGAAATTCGACATGCTGAACCTCCGCCTGAAGGCCACCGCGCGGAACTCCGTCCCCCGCCTCCACTGGTGCGCGGCGAGCCGCGTTGTCATTGAGGAGAACCTGAGCGGGAAGGTGCCCGGGCTCCACGGCAAGCTCGTGGACGAGGCCTCCGGCGAGTTCGTCTACGCGTGCTACCTGGCCTCGGACTTCCTCGACGAGCGCGTCCGCGCCGACCGGACGGCCTTCGAAATCAGCGACCGCATCGCCGGGCAGCCGCTCGTCGACGACCTCTCGCTCGATGACATCCGCGACGCCGTCCTCGAAGAGGTTGCGAAGATCCTGAAGGACCCGCTCGAGTCGGCCCGCGAGCAGGGGAAGCAGCGCGTGCACGACTTCGTGACCAAGCGCGCGCCGCGGTACCGGCCCGTGCTCGCCAAGATCGAGGAGCGCGGCATCACGGTCGACCCGTCGGTCAAGGACCAGGACCTCGAGCTCCAACTCCACCGGCACCTGCAGAAGATCGAGTCCGACGCGTTCGTGCAGGGGCAGGAGATCTTCGCGGAGGCCGAGGCGGAGCCGGCCGAGGACTACGCGGAGCGGCTCGCCGCCTACCTCGCCACTGTCAGCGAGATCAACCAGTCGGATCTGGCCGCGTACGTCTCGCGCCGCCGCACGGTGCTGGATCTGCTCGGGCGTCTGATCCGCGCCGACAAGGACGGGAAGTACAGCCGGGAGGACGCGATCCACTCGCTGATCGTCCCGATGCGGACGGAGTCCAACGAGCTCGCCTCCGACGGGTCGAACCTGTGGATCATCGACGAGAGGCTCGCCTTCCACGACTACCTCGCTTCCGACAAGACGCTGAAGAGCATGCCGGTCACGGGGTCCGAGTCAACGAAGGAGCCCGACATCCTCGCGACCCGGCTCATCGACTCTCCGGTGCTCGCCGCGGAGGGGCAGAAGCTGCCCCTGCCGTCGATCGTCGTGGTCGAGATCAAGCGCCCGATGCGCAAGGACGCCACCGAGGACAAGAACCCCATCCAGCAGTGTCTGGACTACGTCAAGAGGATCCGAGCCGGGGGAGTGCTGACCGCGACCGGGAGGCCGATCCCGCCGACCCACGAGCCACCGGCGTTCTGCTATATCATTGCCGATCTCACGGACAGGATGATCGAGCGGTGCGAGATCTCGAACCTGCGGCCGACCCACGACGGCCTCGGGTACTTCGGCTTCAATGACTCCGCGAAGGCGTACATCGAGGTCATGAGCTTCGACGGGCTGGTCAACTCGGCCACGGAGCGGAACAGGGCGTTCTTCGACAAGCTGGGTTTGCCGTCCGGCTAGATGGACCTGCCCTTGCCGGAAACTTCGTCCGTGCAGGTCAGGACGCATGCTGGTACTCGTGGAGGGTGCCGCCGAGGCGGTCGCGTCGTCGTATGTCGAGGTGGGCGATGGCGTCCGGGTCGCTGATCGGCGGAGGCAGGGGGTGCAGTGGTCGGGTGTTGGCGATGCCTTGGTGGGGCCGGTGCTCGTTATAGAACGTCTCGAACTCGCGCAGGGCGTGGAGCAGATGGTGCTGGTTCCAGACCAGGGTGCGGTCCAGGAGCTCGCGTCGGCAGGTCTGCACCCACCGTTCCATGAACGCGTTCATCCCCGGCATCCGCACCCCGCTGAGTACGACCTCGATCCCCGCATCCTTGGGGACGGTGTCGAACAGGGCGGGGTACTTCCCGTCGCGGTCGCGGATCATGAACCGGGCCCTGCAGCCGGCACCCTCGAGATCCATGACGAGGTTCCTGGCGGCCTGTGCCACCCAGGAGGCGGTTGGCTGCGCCGTCGCGCCCAGGACGCGGATGCGCCGGCCGGCGTGCCCGATCACCGCGAACACGTACAGCCGCGCCTCGGACAGGGTGACTGCTTCGAAGAAGTCACACGCCAGCAGGGTATCGGCCTGGGAGCGCAGAAAGTCCGTCCAGGTGCTGGAACCCCGCTCGGGTACCGGGTCGATCCCCGCCTCCTTCAGGATCTCCCACACCGTGGAGGCGGCCACCTGCACGCCCACAACCAGCAGCTCGCCGTGGATGCGCTGGTAGCCCCAGCCGGGATTCTCCCGCGCCAGACGCAGCACGAGAACGCGGATCGAGCGCACGGTACGCGGCTGACCCGCACGTTTGGGCCGGGAACGGGCCGCATGGCGGCGCGAGACCAGGTAACGGTGCCAGTGCAGCACAGTGTCCGGGCGCACCAGCAGCCGTGCCCGGCGCAGCACACCGCGCGGGAGCCGGTGCAGCAGCGCGGCCAGGAACACCCGGTCACTCGGGGCGAACCGCACCCGATCCCGGCCGAGTTGGCGTTCCAGCATCGTGATCTGACGGCGCAGAGCGAGGATCTCCGCGTCCTTGTCCTGGTTGCTCACCGGCAGCCGCAGCAGGGGGAACACGTTCGCCACATCCAGATAGGCAAGTCCAGGCAGCACGACAGATCATCCTGCCGGGGCACTCACCAGGTGCCCGGAGCACCCGCCCGAGCGTCCGCGCTCGACACCACCCGTACACCAGCCCCCACCAGGACGGATGAGTTTTTCGGCAGGCACAGCGTCGCACTACAGCCACGGCCGGTGGGCCCATGAGTCCGACATGTTCATGCCAAACTGCCGCATCTCGCCGCCGCCGAGGAACACCTCCACCTCGCCCTCGACAGCCTGGCCGCCACCGAGCTCGGCGAGCGCATCGCCGCCCGCGCGTGAGGCGCCCGTGACCACCGCCGAGGAGACCGAGGACCCCGCCCACGCGGAGGGCTTTCGACACTCATCGCACTGGCGCTCGCCGCTGGGGACCTCAAAGACGGCCGTCGCACCTCCCACCCCGAACTGGTTCTCTTCGCTTCCTGGGGTGAGTTGCAGGACTACGCGGAGCACGATCCCGCCGGCCGAGACCTCCAGCCGTTCGTTGAACTCGTCGACACTCATGGTCCCGAAGCTGTCATCGCCGCCGTCGACGCGCTGACCGACGAGAACAAGGCCGAGGTGACGGTCTCCACAGCGCACAAGGCAAAGGGCCGGGAGTGGCCCGAAGTCAGAATCGCCGACGACTTTCCCCCGCCGCCCGACAGCGACCAGCAGGACGCAAGCGGCCGCCCGATCCCAGGAGCGGTGAGCGATTCGGACGCACGCCTCGCCTACGTCGCCGTCACTCGTGCCCAGCATCAACTGGACCTCGGGGGGCTCGCATGGATCAAGAGTCGTCCATCTGCTGTCGACGGCCCGGAGGAGCCGAACCACACAGCTGCTCCGTAACTCGGCCGCGGCACACGCCTACGCGGACCTGGCCAACGCCGACCTCCCGGAGGACGACGGCTCGGTGATCTGGAAGTGATCCAGTAACCGGGGGCCGGACGCACCACCAGGGCTCGGCCCTGTGCCGCCGTCAGCGACCGTGGGGGTCACGGTCGATTCCGCCTCCGTGGGCTCATGCCGGGCAGTGGTTGGTGTTGTAATGCGCCGGCCGGCGTCCGTCTGTGCACAGAACCCGGCGTTTACTGAGCTTGAACTCGGGTTGTCGTAGGTGCTGACAGGGCTTGATCCTCGCGGTACGTCGTTGTCATGAGGTATGCGCAGGGCGGGGGTCTGTCGGATGAACGGCGGCAGTTCCGTGAGGGCATCCGGATGATGGCCGCCGAGCGGTTCGTCCGGGGCGAGCCGAGCTCGGTGATCGCCAAGGAGTTACGGGTCAGTGTCCGGTCGGTCCAGCGGTGGCGGCGCGCTTGGGACAGGGGCGGGCCACAGGCTTTGCAGTCGGTGGGTTCGGCCTCGCCGCCGCGGCTGAGCGAGGCCCAGTTCGCGGTGTTGGAAAGTGAGTTGGCCAAGGGGCCGGTTGCGCACGGCTGGCAGTCGTACCAGGGAGCAGATGGTGGCGCGGTCCGGGTGAACGGCGTTGTGCGGCCCTGCCGTAGGGACGAAGTCCCGCCTCAGGTGTGTGCCTGAGGCGGGATTTCGTCGGCTGTGCGGCTCCTGCGGCGCTCGCTGCGGTGGGTTCAGAGGCGGGCGACGAGGCGCCCGGCGACCTTGCCGGCGCGCAGATCCTCGATGCCCGCTGGGATGTCGTCGAAGGAGATCTCGTTGGTCTGGGGGGCCAGGTCCCCATTCCTCATGAGTTCGTAGAGGGCGGCGATGTCGTCCTTGGTGCCGCCGATCGAGCCGAGGTAGTTGACGTGGCTGGTGACCATCGCCAGGGTGTCGATGCTGGCTTGGGTCCGGGCGAGTCCGACCTGGACGACGGTGCCGTCGAAGCGGACGGCCTTGAGCGCCGCTTCCGTGGTGGTGCCGAAGCCGGCGTAGTCGACGATGAGATCGAAGCCCGCGCCGGCCCACTCGGCGGCATCAGCGACGACGTCCGTGGCACCGAGGGAGCGGGCCCTGTCCCAGGCGCTCTGCTTGGGTTCGGCGACGTGCACCTCGGCCCCGAGCAGGACGCCGACGCGGGCGGCTATCTGGCCCAGGCCGCCGATGCCGATGATGCCGACCTTCATGCCGGCCTTGACGCCGCCGCGGACGACGAGGGCGTGGTAGGAGGTCATGCCCGCGTCGGTGGCCATGGCGCCGTAGACGATGTCGACCTCGTCCGGGATGTGCACCAGGTCGTTCGCGGAGCCCAGGTAGTAGTCGGCGAAGCCGCCGTCGTGCCCGTAGCCCGGGGCGACCTCTTGTGCGGCGGGGCCGTCGGAGCCCGGGGCGGCGGCGCTCGCCGTGGGACAGACACCGACGCGGTCACCGGTCTTCCATCCGGTGACGCCGTCGCCGACGGTTTCGACGGTGCCGGCGATCTCGTGGCCCAGGGTGATCGGCGTCTTGGCCAGGGCGGCGCCGATGAGAGGGTCGTCCAAGCTGCTGACGTCGGAGTGGCACAGACCCGCCGCGCCGACTTTCAGGAGCACCTGACCGGGGTCGGGGCGCGGGATCTCCAGTTCGGCCAACTGCAGGGGTTTGCCGGTCCCGGTGAACTGCCATGCCTTCATGTCGTTCTTCTTTCTGGTTCCATCCTTCGTTGCGCCCGCCGCGGGGGCTTCCCGCATCGGGCAGGTCTTGAGGGGCGCCCTCGTGCGGTTGCCGCGCGGAATGCGCCTCACCGGTCGGCGGTCGCAGAAGGCGGTTCAGTGGCCACAGAAGACGGTTCAGTGGATCATCGAGGCCGACAGGGCTCAGCCGACGGTACGAAGGCGGTGTCTGCCGGCCGGTGCCTGACGGCACATCACGTGGGGCTGTGATCAGTGCCGCCCATCCACACGGGCAGCTGTGCGAGCACGCGGTCGGTGAAGGCTTCCAGGGAGTCGGAGCTCTCCTCGCGCAGCCAAGCGATGATCATATGCAGGACGCCTCCTGCCAGAAAGCGGGCAGTGTCCGCGTGCGCCGACACCTGCGGCACCCCCGAACCTGCCCCGCCCGGCGTGGCGGCCAGCTCTTCGAGATACCTCCGGATGGCGGAGGCCATCTGGGCGGCTGCGGCTTCCTGCATGCGCGAGGACACCTTCCAGTCCAGGGCGGACAGGAAGAAGGCCCGGTAGGTGGCGATGTGCCGGACAAGGTCCCGCACGGTGTCACGGGCGGCTTCGCGCAGCTCGACTCCCCGGTCCCGAGCGTCGGCACCCGCCCGGCTGATCGTGGTGAGCTGCCGGGTCACGACGGCGACCGCGAGATCGTCCAACCCGGAGAACTGGGCGTAGAAGGCGGCCCGGCTGACACCGGCCTCGCGAACCACCGAGTTCACGGTCACATCCTGACCGCTCTGGGCCAGCCGCTGCAGTGCCGCCTCCACTGCGGCCCGGGTCCTCGCCGGCCTCGGGTCTGCCGCCCACTGCCGGGCTCGTGCAGCTGTGCTGACACCTTCGTCGCCGCTCATACCAGCAACGCTACCACATTCCGTACACCTGTCTGGAAAGTTGCCACCTTGAGGTTCCCCGGTCCTCTGCCCAGCGGTGGGAAGGTTTCAGTCCGGCCGTGCTCCGTACCGGTCGGCTGTCCGAATAGCGATCAGCCCACCCTGGTGCTCGTCGGCTGGCGGACCCGGTCATGCGGTGCCGGTTTCGTCCTCGTCCACTTCGGCCGCATGCGGGCCGCAGTGGCCTCGGTCCCCGCTCAGCGGACCGGAAACGGTCGGATCCCGGCGCTGACTCCATGGCCCACCGAGCAGCAGCGCAGACGGTGCCGGCAGGCACTTGACGCAGTGTGTCCATCCGGCATGGCCAGATCGGACTGATGGCCTCGCCGTTGGCGGCGGCGAGGCCATCAGTTCCTACGGCTTGTCCCCGCTACGCAGCCTCGGCGTCGCGCGGAACGGCAGCGGGCGCACCGGGCGGGTGGGGGAGGGGGCTTACGCGGCCGCCCGCATCAGAGGGCTGGCCGAACACGCGGAGGACACCACCCGTCTCTCGCCCGCACCGGACTCCCCGGGCCAGTACTTCGACACCGAGGGCAAACCTCCTCGACCACAACGGAAACGTGGTCCAGCACGCGTCCGAGGCCCGGAAAGAACCGAGTGGTGACGACCTGACCGACCCCGCGGGCGCAGATGTCCAGCGCGCCGACTCCCCGGTCCGGGAACCGGCCCTGGTCGGCGCGGCCACCCACACCGCCGAGGCGGGTCAGCACATCCGCCTGGGCAACAGCCTCGACGACGCGGGCCGCG
Source organism: Streptomyces sp. UG1 (assembly GCF_049974585.1). NCBI lineage: Bacteria > Bacillati > Actinomycetota > Actinomycetes > Kitasatosporales > Streptomycetaceae > Streptomyces > Streptomyces sp. UG1. The sequence goes on from NZ_JBNGGG010000027.1 coordinate 138,892, forward strand.
TCGGCGACGACATCCCGACCAACCAGGCGGGCCGCGACCTCCCCGGCGACCACGCGGGCGCCCACCTCCCTGGGGGGAGCGCGGAGAATGTGCCCGGCGGAGCCGACGCGCACGAACACGGTGTCGGTCCCTCGGCAAGCCACGAAACTCCGCTGAGCCATCATGGCGATGGCCAGGGCAGCGGAGGGTATGGGGACCCTCTCCAAGAAGTGCGCCATGAGGGTCCTGGTGCCGTGCCTCATGACGGTCCAGGAGGCGGCTCCGGCCACGTGCCGACCGGCGGGCCGGGCGACGGAGTCACGGGAGGCGGACACGGCGGGTCCGGCCACAACCACGAGCCGCAGCGGGTGGACTTCAGCGAGGGTGACGAGAGAGCCTCCGTGCCGACCGGTCGCATGCAGCCGAACCAGGAGGCGGCGGTCGCCGAGCAGCTCGCGCGCGCCAAGATGGCGCCTCAGGACATAGAAGTCCCTCGCGGGACTTCGGAAGAGCGAGTACGGCGCCGGAATCGCCAAGTATCGCTGTGACGGGTTCGTTGCCGTCGATTTGCTTTACAGCCCCGCAATGTTGGATTAGCTTCCAACATTGGAAGCAGTTCCAAGTCTCCGCGAGCCCAACGATGCGAGCCGTGTTACGGAGGTCCGATGACCGACCGATTGAATGTGACGTTTCCTTCGGGGCCGGACGAGTGTCACGCCTGGCTGTACCTGCCCGAGGGCGGGGGGCGGCGTCCCGTGGTGGTCATGGCACACGGTCTTGGTGGGGTCCGCGAGATGCGGCTGGACGCCTACGCCGAGCGTTTCGCCGCCGCAGGCTACGCGTGCCTGGTGTTCGACTACCAACACTTCGGGGCCAGCGGCGGTCAGCCGCGACAACTCCTGAGCATCAGACGACAGCTCCAGGACTGGCGGGCCGCCGTGGCGTACGCGCGCTCCCGGCCGGAGACCGATCCCCGGCGCGTGGTCCTGTGGGGCACCTCTTTCGGCGGCGGCCATGTCCTGGCGACAGCCGCCCAGGACCCGGCCGTCGCCGCCGTCATCGCCCAGGGCCTGTTCACCGACGGTGTCGCCTCTGCCCTGGCGATGCGCCCGGACACCTCGGTGAAGGTGATGGCCCGCGCGGTCCGTGACGTGGTCGGCGCCCGCCTTGGGCGCCCTCCCGTCATGGTCGCGACGGCGGGGCGGCCCGGATCCGCCGCGTTGATGACCGCTGCGGACGCCGAGCCCGGCTACCTGGCCCTCGTGCCCAACGACGCGCCCTTCTCTAACCAGGTTGCGGCGCGGTTCGCCCTGGACATCCTCCGCTACCGGCCGGGCCGCCGGACCGCGAAGATCGCATGCCCGGTGCTGTTCTGCGTATGCGAGCACGACAGCGTAGCCCCCGCGCGGCCCACCCTGCGCCATGCCCGCAGGGCCCCGCGCGGCGAGATCCGCCTCTACCCCGACGGCCACTTCGACATCTACCTCGGCGAGCCCTTCGAACGCGTTGTCACGGACCAGCTCGCCTTCCTGGCGCGGCACGTCCCCATCGGCTCCGCACCCGGTGAAGCCCCGGGACCCACGACACCCTGAAAGAGGTACGAGATGCTCACCTACCCGATTGCGGGGAAGACCGTCTTCATCACCGGCGCAGCCGGAGGCATCGGTGCGGCCACTGCCCGCACGCTGCACTCGCGCGGAGCCAACGTGGTCCTCTCCGACCGGGGCATCGACGCCACATCGGCCCTCGCCCGCGACCTCGGCGGCGACAGGACACTGGCGCTGTCGGTGGATGTCACCGACCGCGCCGCACTGGCCGACGCGGTGGACCGTACCGTCGACCGGTTCGGCGGCCTGGATGTCGTCTTCGCCAACGCGGGGATCGCGGCCGATCCGCCGGCGACGATCGCCACCATAGACCCGGCCATGTTCGAGCGCGTCGTCGAAGTGGACCTGCTGGGCGTCTGGCGCACCGTTCGCGCCGCACTGCCGCACGTTATCGCGGCGCGCGGGCACGTCCTGGTCACCGCTTCGGTGTACGCCTACTTCAACGGCATGACCAACGCCCCCTACGCCATGTCGAAGGCCGGCGTCGAGCAGTTCGGCCGCGCCCTGCGCGCCGAACTCGGCATCCACGGCGCCAGCGCCGGGGTGCTCTACCCCGGCTGGGTGCACACGCCCATCGCTGGCGCAGCCTTCGGAAGCAACGACATCACCACCCGCATGCGCGAGATCGCCTTCCCGTCCCTGCTCGGCCAGGGCATCGCCCCCACGCGCGTCGCGGACGCCGTCGTCCGCGGCATCGAGAACCGCTCGGCCCGTGTCATGGTCCCCCGCAGGTGGGTACCGTTTTCGGCCCTGCGCGGCGTCCTCAACCCCGTCACCGATCTCATCGCCGAACGCCACCCCGAACTGCGCCGACTCCTGCGCCGACTCGAGGAATCCGCCGCCCCCGCAGGCAAGTCCCCGCAGACCAGCTCACCGAGGTAGGCCGTCATGACCCGTTACGACCTGGCCGGGCGCACCGTCGTCCTCACTGGCTCCACCGGCGGCCTGGGCGCCGCCCTCGCCCGGGCCCTGCGCGGGCGCGGAGCCAACCTCGCCCTGCTCGACCTCGACGCCGCGGCGGCCCAGGCCCAGGCGGAGAAACTGGGTGGCGACACAGTCGCCCGGGGCTGGGGCGTGGACGTTCGCGACCTCGCCGGACTGCAAACAGCCATGGACGAGGCCGCGGCGCACTTCGGGCGCCTTGATGTCGCCGTCGCCGGCGCGGGCATCGACACCATGGCCCCCCTGGCGACCATTGACCCTGCCGCCTACGAGCGCGTGATCGACATCAACCTCAACGGCGTCTGGCGCACCTTCCGCTCGGCTCTGCCCCACGTCGAGGCCCAACGCGGCTATCTCCTCGCGATCTCCTCCATGGCCGCCTTCGTGCACTCGCCGCTCCAGATCTCCTACACCGCGAGCAAGGCCGGCGTGTGGGCGATGTGCGACAGCCTTCGCCTGGAGGTTCGCCACCTGGGTGTCGGTGTCGGCAGCGCCCACCCCACGTTCTTCCGCACTCCGATGATGGACGACGTGACCGCGGACCCGGCCGGGCACGCCCTCTGGGGCGGCAACTCCAAGGGGTTGTGGAAGATGGTGCCGCTGGAGAAGGTCATCGCCGGTATCGTCCGCGGCATAGAGCGCCGTGCGGACCGCGTCGTCGTCCCCAGGTCCCTCACCCTGACCGCGAACGCTCCCGGTCTGTTCCGGCCGGCACTCGAACGTGTCGGTTTCCGCCCTCAGACAGTCCAGCGCGCCCTCGGCCTCGCCTCGGCGTCGGGCTGGCACGACCCGGCGGTGCATGAGCGCCACCAGGCCGGTTCCCGCTGAATTCCGGGCTGAAGGAAGCGGCCCAGGGGGTCCGGCCGTTCGAGCACCTCGTAGAGTAGCGGGGACCATGACGATGAAGGTCACACGCATGACACGTCGGGCCGCCGCAACCCGTGCGGCCATCGTCGACGCCGCCGAGGAGCTGCTGGCCGCCGGAGGCCCCGAGGCGGTCACCTTGGAAGGCATCGCCGAACGCGCGGATGTCGCCGTGCAGACGGTGTACAACCGCGTGGGCGGTCGCGCGGCCGTTCTCATCGCGGTTGCCGAGCGGGCACTCGAGGACAACCGGACCTACATGGACGACGCCTACGCTGCCCCGGGCACCCCGGTGGAACGCATCAGGGCCGCCTCGGCCGCGTACGTCCGCTTCGCCGCCGAGCGCCCACACCAGTTCCGCCTGCTGGCCGAGCCGCCGGACGAACCCGCGGCCCTGGAACGGGTCGCCGCGCTCGTCGACGAGCAGAACGCCAAACTCGCCGCCGCCCTGGCCGACGGGGTGGCAGACGGCTCGCTCGCCGCCGACCTCGATCCCGTCACCACCGCCACCGCGTTGTGGGCTGCCATGAACGGCGTTCTCGGCCTCTCCTGGCGCGCGGACCGACTCCGCGCTGACGCCTCCCATGTGACGGAACTCGTCGCAGCTGTGGAAAGGGTGGTCTTCCGCGGACTGCTCGCCCGCTGAAGTCCGCCCGGGGCCGTGCCACCGTACGATGGCCGGCCTGGCTCCCGCCGCGCCGGGATACCGCCGCCTGCGGATCGCTCCCCTTCCGGGTGGCGGTATCACCCAGGCTGGAGCACGTCTGCACACGCCGTACGGTATCGCCGAGGTGTCCTGGGTGCTCTCCGGGCGTGAACTCACCGTGGAGGCCGTCGTCCCTCCGAACACCACGGCCGGCGTCGTCCTGCCGGGGGGCAGGGGTGTCATCGAGGTGGGCTCCGGGAGTCACACGTGGACAGTGGCGTTGGGGGGTGCTTCTATCTGTTGGGTCAAGGGCTGTGGGCTGGGTCAGGCTGATTGTTCGTGCCTGGGTTGGTAGCGGGTGCGGTGCTTGAGCATGGCGTGCAGGACGTCGACGCGGCGGCCGGTGAGGCAGATGAGGGCGGCGTTGTGGCGCTTCTTCTCGGCGCGCTTTTTGTCGTAGTAGGCCCGCGATTCTGGGCTGCTCAGCGAGGCGAACGAGGCCAGGAACAGGGCCCGTTTGAGCGTCTTGTTGCCGCCGCGGGGCGGTCCTTCGCCCCGGATGGAGGTTCCGGAACGACGGGTGGTGGGGGTCAGTCCCGCGTAGGAGGCCAGGTGGGCGGCGGTGGGAAAGGCGCTGGCGTCGCCGACCTCGGCCAGGATGCGGGCTCCGGTCCTGACCGCGACCCCGGGCATGGAGGTCAGGACCTTTGCGAGAGGGTGAGCGTCCAGCAGGGTGGCGATCCGCGTCTCCAGGCTCTCGCGGCGCTTGAGGAGAACGGCGAGAGTCTCGGCCAGGCCGGAGATGATCTCTCCTGCCGAGTCCGTGCCGGGGACCTGGACGGTCTGCTCGGCCAGGGCGGCATGGATCTGTCCGGCCAGCTCCCGCGGGGTGCGCATCCGTGGGGCAGCGGCGGTCATGACCTCAATGAGCTCTTCGGTGCCGGCCTGGGCCAAGGCGGCCGGGGAGCCGAAGGTCTGCAGCAGGGCCAGGACGGCCGGGTGCCGCAGGCGGGGCCCGAGGACGCGTTCGAGGGCGGGGTGGATGGAGGTGAGCAGTCCGCGCAGCCGGTTGGAGGTGCGGGTGGCGTCCTGGGCAAGGTCGTCATCGTGGCCCAGGACCATGGTCAGTTCGGCCCGCACGCTCTCCGCCGGGTCGATGGAGTGCAGCAGGTGGGGCATGGTGCGGGCGGCATCGGCGATGACGTAGGCATCGCGGGCGTCGGTCTTGCCCGTGCCGGGGTGCAGATCGGCCAGCCGGCGCATCGACAGGCCAGGCAGGTAGGCGACTTCGCATCCACAGGCGCGGGCGACGGTGACGGCCAGGGTGCCGATGGAGGCCGGCTGGTCGACCACTACCAGGACCTTGCCTTTGCGTTTGAGGCGGGCGAACAGCTCTCGCAGATGGGGCTCGCCGTTGGGCAGCGGCTTGTCGAAGGTGATGCGGCCGTCGGCCAGCAAGGCCGTGCCGTGGTGGGTGGACTTGCCCACGTCCAGGGCACAGAACACATCGATCGAGGTGAAGTCGTTGCTGGTCACCGGGCTTTCCCTCCCCGGAGTCACACCGGTGGCCCACCGGGGCACCGGAAGATCGGCAGCCACATTACGCAGCCCTGCCTGTCGGCGGACACGCTTCCATCAGCGACCATCCGGTGCCGCCGGGACCGGCGACAGCACCCCCCGGATCATCAAGGACAGGGGCAAAGAGCCATACCGGCCCCGGAGGCCACGAGCCCGAACCGGGCTCTACACGGAAGGTAATGGGCACACAGGGTTGAGCAGGCACCGTTGTCCCTGGACATGACGATGGGGCAACCCACGGACCGCGAAGATGCGGTCCGTGTCTTCAAGGACTTGCTCGTCTCGTACTTCCCGGAGGCCGCAGAGTTCATCGAGAGCGGCTCCGGAACTCCGGCCGGGACCAGCGTACGGGCGATCGCCGGAATGCTGCCCGACGGCGAGAAGTTCCTGGCCGACCTGGAAGGGCGGTTCACCACGGCGCCCGCGAAGACCTTGTCATCCTCTACCTGCATGGGGGCGGCTTCCGGGTCGGAGCCGCTCCACCAAAGACCCCCTCCACCTCCATCCGCTGCACAGCGGTTCTCCTGACTGCGCCGGATACCTCTGTACTCCGGCCTGCGGAGCACAGCCGCACTAGGAGCTCCACTCCGACGACTGCCGGGCTCGAGTTCGGGAACTGGCCGTGGACAGCTCGCCGAGCCCCTACCGGCTGTGCACTCACCTGCCACATGTCACTTCGAATTAACTTGGCACTTGAATGCCACATGGCACTTGATGCCATAACCTGAGCTCATCCGATCGAACCGTGAGTTCAGGAGAACCCTCACCGTGAGCAAGTCCACCGTTGCCGAAGCTCCCGTCCAGAAGCCGGCCCCAGCCGCCACGGGCATTCGCCGTCTGCGCGGCCATCCGTGGCTCTCGCTGCTGGCCGTCGCGCTCGGCGTGATGCTCGTCGCGCTGGACGGGACGATCGTCGCCATCGCCAGCCCGGCCATCCAGAAGGACCTGGGCGCCTCGCTGTCCGACATCCAGTGGGTGACCAACGCCTACCTGCTGGCGCTCGCGGTCAGCCTGATCACTGTCGGCAAGCTCGGCGACCGCTTCGGGCACACGAGGATCTTCCTGATCGGCGCGGTCGGCTTCGTCGCCTCGTCCGTCGGCATCGGCCTGACCGACGACATCAAGGTCATGATCGGGCTGCGCGTGGTGCAGGGCGTGTTCGGCGCGATGCTCCAGCCGACCGCGCTCGGCATCATCCGCTCCACGTTCCCGCCCGAGAAGCTGAACTCCGCGATCGGCATCTGGGGCGCGGTGGTCGCCGCGTCCACCGCGGCCGGCCCGATCGTCGGCGGTCTGCTGGTCGAGCACGTCAACTGGGAGTCCTGCTTCTACATCAACGTGCCCGTCGGCATCGTCGCCCTCGCCATGGGTCTGCTGTTCCTCAAGGACACCGAGCGCGACCAGAACTCCAAGTCATTCGACGTCCCCGGGATCGTGCTGCTGTCCGGCACCCTGTTCCTGCTGGTATGGGCCCTGATCAAGGCCCCCGACTACGGCTGGGGCGACACCAGGACCCTGGGCTTCCTCGGCGCCACCCTGGTCGTGGGCCTGCTGTTCGTACTGCGTGAGAGCCGCACGAAGGAGCCACTTCTGCCGCTGCGCCTGTTCCGCTCCCTGCCCCTGTCGGCGGGCACCGTACTGATACTGATGCTGGCCTTCTGCCTGTTCGGCGCCATGTTCTACATGACCTTCTACCTGCAGAACGTGCACGGCATGAGCGCCGTCGACGCCGCCGTGCGGATGCTCCCCCTGACGGGCCTGATGGTTGTCGGCGCACCGCTGGCCGGCGCACTCATCAACCGGTTCGGTCCACGGCCGCCGATAGTCGTCGGCATGCTCGTGACGGCCGGAGCCCTGTTCGGTCTCGGCGGCCTCGACACCGGTTCGGGCGCCAACGACACCCTGGTGTGGTTCGGCATGCTTGGCCTCGGCCTCGCCCCGATCATGGTCGGCGCCACCGAGGTCATCGTCGGCCACGCCGAAGTCGAGCTGGCCGGTGTGGCCGGCGGTCTGCAGTCCACCGCCATGCAGGTCGGCGGTACCCTCGGCACCGCGGTCCTGGGCGCGGTGATGACCGCCAAGCTCAACGACGTCTTCACCGAACGCTGGTCGGCCGCCCACCTGCCCCCGCTCCGCGGCGAGCAGCTCGCCCAGGCCAAGGAGGCGGTCTCCGTCGGCGTCGCCCCGGTCGCCCCCAAGACCCCGGCGCCCGTCGCCGAGGTCATCACGAACATCACGCACCACGCCTTCATGGACGGCATGCATCTCGCGTTCGTCGTCGCCGGCGTCGTCGCCCTCGTGGGCGCCGCGATCGGTCTGCTGACCAAGCAGGGCCGCAAGGTCGAAGGCGCCGCCGTGCACATCTGACGTCCTGCCAGGCGGGTCTAGGGGCCCGCCCGCAGACGCGGGGAGCGCACCGCTCGGTCTGAGCGGCGCCGGGCGAGTCTTCTCCTGGCGCTCCCCGCCCGGCCGGGGCCCTCGTGGGGACGGCGGGCCCCGGCCTCTCCCTCTGCCCTGTGGCAGACTTCCAGCGGAAAGAGCGGAGGCAGGACGATATGACGGCTGAGGCGAAGCCCGGTCTGCGGGAGCGCAAGAAGATGCGCACCCGGTATGCGATCATCTCGACCGCCGTTTCCCTGTTCGTGGAACGCGGTTACGACGAGACCACCGTCGCTGAGATCGCCGAAGCCGCCGAGGTCGCTCCCCGCACCTTCTTCCGCTACTTCGCCACCAAGGACGACGTCGCCCTCGCCCTGATCACCGAGGCCGACGAGGCCATCTTTCCCGCCCTGGAGGCCCGCCCGGCCGACGAGCCGCCGGTCACCGCGTTCGCCAACGCGGTCCGTACCGTCGTGGAGCAGCTGATGCAGGCCGACGACGGCACCGGGGAACTGTGGACGCGCATCCAGCGGCTGCTGGAGAAGTCCCCGCCGCTGCTCGCGGCCCATCTCCAGCGCGGGTTGTCGATCGAGGACCGCCTCGCCCGCAAGCTCGCGGAGCGCGAGGGCGTCGACCCCGATACCGACCTGCGCCCCTTCCTCGCCGTCGGCGCCGTCGGCACGGCACTGCGAGCGGCCCATCGACGGTGGGCCGCCCTCCCTCAGGCGACCTCCGATGACCTTGTTCGGCTGCGCGAGCAGGCCCTAAAAATCTTGAACGAGCCCCTCGACCGTCACTGGGCAGAGGGCTGAGCCCGGAGTCGAGGCGTCAGGCGATGTCTCTGGGGTGACGGGAGCCGGGTCGCGGTCATCAGCCCGGCGAACTGGGGTGAGCGGGCGGTAGCCCATCGCTTCACGGCCAGGCTGGTGATGTTGTCCCCCGTCACGAAGGCCTTGAGTCCTCCTTTGGCAGCGCTACGGCGACTCCCCCGCGCGGCGCGGGCGTCGGCCTCTCGCTCAGTGGTGTCATGTCCGGTTTGGTCTCGACCTTGAGATCCAGAGCTTTGAACCGGGCCGTGGTCGCGGCGTCGGCGGCGTCGCACGAACGACACGAAGCCGTCGACGATTCCGCGCACCCGTTCCGTTGCCGTACCTTCTTCCGGCGCCTTGGCGTGCAGAAGCAGTCGGGGTCCGGCCGCCTGCACCACCGCGACGTAGTAGTCCCGCCTGGTCGGGAAGTAGTGGTAGAGCAGTCCGCGGGAGATCTCCGCCTCGGCGGGCACCTCGTCGATGGACATCTCGTTGATGGGGCGGGTGGTAAGCAGGCGCAGGCCGATGTTGATCAGCTGAGTCCTGCGTTCCTCCGGTTTCAGTCGAACGCGGGTCGGTGCGGACTTCGCAGCCATACCTGTAACCCCAACCTGTTAAGCGATGGGCAACAAGCCTATTGAGTGTCGCTCAACAAATACCGGTGCCCGACTGCCGCACACAGGTGCAGGTCGACGTCAACGGAGCGATGAACTCCGCGCCGAAGGCCAAGCGCCCGGCCGCTGGCGGCGTCCGGCGCCAGCCCTCGGCGGGCCCTACGGTATGCATACTCTGACCATCGCGGCGGAGCTGATCGAGCGCCTCGCCCCCGCCCGGCCCACTGTGCCGGCCTGTCCATGGGCGGCCTCGTCGGCCGGCGGATCGCCGCTATGAGGACCCGGCGAAGGCCCTGATGTTCGGACCCGCCTCGTCGCCTGTCTGGCGGGCGGTACTCGGTGTCGCCGCTGAGTGCCCGGGGGCCGCCCGTACCCACCCGCGCGGGACACAGGGATGGGCGGTGGATACGGGCGGCGGCACCGGGGCTCAGCGGTAGGTGTTGTTGCTGACGTGGTCACCTTCGAGCCACGACTTGAGTTCGGCGTGTGCGGTCCGTCGGCGCTCCTCGTCGGAGGCCTCGATGCCGGGGGCGTCCAGGGTGAACTCGAGGAGGAGGCCGTTCGGGTCGCTGGTGTACAGGGACCGGCAGTAGCCGTGCTCCAGGACGTAGGTCTCCTCGGGCTTCCAGCCGGCGTCCTTGAGCCGCTGGGCGATGGCGTCCTGGACCTCCTCGGTGACCTTGAGCGCGATGTGCTGGAACGGCGAGTGCGGCATCCTCGGGCCGAACTGCTCCTGGTCGGCCGGGTCGACGAACTGGAAGAAGGCCAGCGCGCTGCCGTCCCCGAGACCGTAGAAGGTGTGGCAGTACGTCCGCACGGCCCCGAAGAGCTCGTCGGACTCCTTCCACGTCGCCACCAGCGGCAGGCCGATGATGTCCTCGTAGAACGCCCGGGTCGCTTCCTGGTCCCGTGTGACGTAGGCGTTGTGGTGAAGTCGCGTCGGCAGGGAGCCGACGGCCGGGCTGTTGGCGGCTTCGGGCAGGGACTGGGTCATCGTTGACTCTCCTTCGTCATCTTCCGCTCACCGAGACGGAAACTTCTCCGGACATCTGTCCGTCAGGCGAGCATGGGTCGACGGTCGCGCGCGGCTCTTCCCCGGTCAAGAGCCGGGCAAGGCAGGGGAATCAAGCCCTGCGGGAATCGGATGAATCTCGCGGAGAGCGGATCTGCGTGGAGCCGGACCGCAGCGCACCTGAGATCCCGGCGGGGGCGGGATCTCAGGTCCTGACCGTTCGCGCGGCCAGTGCGGCCTGCTCGGCCAGAAGCGCCGACAGCCGGTCCGGGGCGGAGAAAAAGGGGGAGTGGTCGCAGTCGATCTCGATGCTCTCGGTGGCGTGTGCCGCGCATTCGCGCTGCGCGCCGACCCGGACCGTCCGGTCCTTCGTGCAGACCACGTATACGGACGGCGCGGACATCCATGCGGGCTCGATGATCGGCGTTCGCGGTACGCGGCTCGTCATCGGCCGCCACCGCTGTGCCGCCAACTCGGCCATGTTCGGCGGTGAGCGCGAGTAGAGGACCTCGCGGGCCTCCTGGCGCAGGATGACGGCGCCGTCTTCGCCCGTGTCCCATGCCGCCCGGAACTCCGGATGGTTCCAGCGGGGCGTGTGCGCCGCGGGTGACTCTCCGGCCAGCGGCATCCGTGCGGCCACGAAGACGAATCGGTCCGCTCCCTGCCCTCCGGCGGTCACCGGCAGGCCGCCGTAACTGTGCGCGACCAGCACGACGGGCCGTGCCCGCGCGATCTCGCGCACGGCCTCCCGCACAGCGGCGGTGTCGTCCTCGAAGGAGGTGAACGGAAGGTCGATCGCCCGGCCGGCGACGCCGACGTGATCCAGCCGCTCCAGGACCGGAGCCCAGCACCAGCCATCGTGGTTGGCTCCGTGTACGAAGAGAATCAGGGGGTCCACAGCTCGCTCTCTGTTCAACGTTCAACGGCGCATCGTCGCGGACGGCGACTCTCCAAAGCGCTCTTTGTAGGCGGCCGCGAAGCGGCCCGTGTGAGTGAACCCGTGGCGCAGAGCCACATCGGTGACCTTCACCCCGGTGGAGGGGTCGGCGATCAGCAGTTCCTCGTGGACCTGTTCGAGGCGGTGGCGGCGGACGTACGACATCGGTGACGTGCCCAACTGCCGACGGAACGCCGAATGCAGGGAACGTTCGCTCACCCCGGCGAATTCGGCGAGGTCGGCGACGGTGAAGGCGGCGTCGGGGGACGACTCGATGAGTTCCACGACGCGCCGGACCACACGGGGCGCCGGCAGCGGCTGCGCCGAGAAGATTCGGTCGGTGTAGTTGTGCCGTTGCCCGAGCAGCAGGGCGGTCAGGATGCCGTGTTCGATCTCCTTGGCGAGCACCGGGGGAGGGCCTGCCTTGCCGCACTGTTCGAGTGCCCGCTGGAGCGTCCTGATCGCGGCTGTGATGCCCTCACCACCGCGTTTGAGGTCCATTTCGGTCTCGAAGCGCAGGGGCGCGTGCAGCGGCTCGTTGAGCAGGTTCCGCAGGCAGTGGTCGATGAGGGCCTTGTCGACGGTCAGCATGAGCTGGCGTAGCCCTGGGGACCAGCGCATGCTGACGGTCTCCGGGAAGCAGAAGACCGCCGCCCGGTCCGGGCCGGCGATCGCGGTGGCCTCACCGGTCGAGCCCTCGTCGATGAGCATGGTGCCGCCGAAGACGAAATTCACGCACACGTCGCTGATCGGCGGCGTGCAGGAGATCTCCACCGCGGGGCCGTAGCCAGAGGCCATCAGGCCGATGCCGTTCAGCTTCCGGTATTCGACGCGGGCCTGGAAGGTACTCCCGCGCTCCAGCACCTTCATGCTGTGTACGTTCTTGAGGAGTTCCTGCGTCCGTGCCCGCGCCTCGGACGGGTCCCGCGTGTTGATCAATCGGCCGTAGGGAACGCTGGTGCCCTCCGGTATCAGCCCCTCGTCCATCGACATTGACGGAGCGCGCATGACTACCTCCACCGTCGGACGCCTGTCCGTATGACGTCCAGCTCGCAGAATCCGTGGTTCTGACCGGCATGTCAACCGTGGTGCGGGAAGCGGCCCAAGGCTGCGGCATCCGGCTCGGTGTCTCTGCCGCCGACTCCCTACCTTCGGACGCCAGCACCACAAGAGCCGGAGGTAGTGCAGTGACACAAGTGACGACCACCGAGGCCGGGCGGGACGTGAGCAGTCCGCCGACCGAGGATTTCCTCGAGGTCCCCGAAGGGCGGGTTCATCTGCTGCGGGGCGGTAAGGGGGCGCCGGTCCTCTTTCTGCACGCGGCAGGCGGCGCGGGCCAATGGCACCCATTCCATGAACTGCTGTCGCGCGGTTTCGAAGTTTTCGCTCCCGACCACCCGGGGTTCGGCGGATCGGACGAGTTCCCCGAGCTGGAGGGCGTCGACGATCTGGTCTTCCACTACCTCGACGTCATCGAGCGGCTGGGGCTGGAGCGTCCGCACATCGTGGGCGCATCCTTCGGCGGATGGGTCGCGGCGGAACTCGCGGTCGCCCGCCCGGACCTGATCGGCTCCCTGACCCTGCTTGGCCCGGCCGGGCTGCGGCTGCCGGCACATCCGCTCGCCGATCTGTTCCTCATGACGCCGGACCAGGTGGTCGACGCACTGTTCAAGGACCCCGCCAAGGCGTCGGCCCTGTTCCCCGGCGAGCCGGACGTCGACGACATCCTCGCGGCCTACCGCGACATGACCGCCCTCGCCCGCTTCTCGTGGCATCCGTTCCTGAACAACCCGAAGCTGGAACGCAGGCTGCACCGCATCACCGCGCGCACACTCGTCGCCTGTCCGTCCGAGGACAAGGTCGTCCCCGTTGCCCACGGAGCGCGCTACGCCGAACTCATTCCTCAGGCCCGGTTCGCGCAGGTCGAGGACTGCGGTCACGCGATGTACTTCGAACGTCCGCAGGAGTTCGCCCAGGTTGTCACCGAATTCCTGGCCGAAGCCGATGCCAGGACCCAGCTGAGCGGAGCGAGCCGATGAAGTTCGTCTTCTTCCACCTGATGCCCTACCCGTACCTGCCGGACGACTTCGACGAGAAGTACCCGAGCCCTTCCCTCACCTTCCCGAACAAGTTCTTCGACCGCGAACTCGGCAACCGGCTCTACCACCGTTACCTGGACGAGCTGGAGCATGCCGAGAAGCTCGGTTTCGACGGGATCGCCGTCAACGAGCACCACCAGAGCGCGTACGGTCTGATGCCCTCGCCGAACCTCATGGCTGCGGCCCTTGCCCGGCGTACGGAGCGGGCGCAGATCATGGTGCTCGGCAACGCGATCGGCGTGCGCGGCAATCCGCTGCGGGTGGCGGAGGAGATCGCCATGCTCGACCACCTCAGCAATGGGCGGGTGGTCTCCGGATTCGTCCGCGGCATCGGCTGGGAGTACTTCGCGCAGAGCGTCAACCCGACCCGGTCACGGGACCGGTTCAACGAGGCCCACGACCTGATCATCAAGGCGTGGACGTCCGACGAGCCGTTCCAGTGGGTCAGCCCCAACTACGAGTACCGCTACGTCAATCTGTGGCCGAGGCCGGTGCAGGAGCCGCATCCGCCCATCTACATCCCCGGCGCCGGCAGTACGGAGACGATGAAGTTCGTCGCCGAGCACGGCTACACCTATATGTCGGTCTACGCCCCGACGCCGCTGGTCCGCCGCTGGTTCGACGGACACCGGCAGGCGGCGGAGGAACTGGGCATGGAACACGACCCGGTGAAGTCCGCCTTCTCGGTGCCGATCTATGTGGCGGAGACCGATGAGAAGGCCCACCGTGAGGGACGACGGCACATCGAGTGGCTGTTCCACCGCGGGCTCAAGCAGAGCTTCCCGCAGGTCTATCCGCCGGGTTACATGTCGCCGGGCTCGATGCGCGGTCTGCTGATGTCCGGAATGAAGCCGTACACCGAGACGTCGTACGAGGAACTGCTGGCGGGCGGATACGCCGTCGTGGGCAGTCCCGAGACCGTCGCGGCCCGGCTGAGCGACCTGCAGGCGCAGCTCGGCTTCGGCCAGCTCATCGGGCTGTTCTCGATCGGAGACATCACCGCCGAGGAGATGACCAGGAGCATGGAGCTGTTCGCGTCCGGGGTGATGCCCGCCCTGCGTCCGCTGGGCGTCGCGGGCAAGGTGCCGGCATCCTCCTGACCTGTACAGCCCACGCTCGCCCCCCGGCCGGGTCAGCCGGCCCGGGGGGCGAGCGTGGCGAGGGGACGGTTCTCCCATGCGGCCCAGTCGGCGCTGATGTCGCCGGCGGTGCGCAGCAGCAGGGGAAGATGGTGGTCGACCAAGCGGTCGACCGACGTCTCGGCGGCATGCGCGTTCACGTTCACCGCCGCGACTGTACGGCCCTGCCCGTTGCGGATGGGCGCCGCGATGGACCTGATGCCGAGAGCGAGTTCCTCGTCGGTCACCGCCCACCCCTTGGCCCGTACGTCGCGGAGCATTTCGTCGAGTTCGTCGCGCTGGGGGTGGTGCCGGGGCGTGATGCCCGACCTGCTGGGCTGAGCGAGGACGCGGTCGAGTGCGGGACCGTCCAGGGCGGCAAGCAGCACTTTGCCGAGAGACGTCTGCACGGCGGGGAAGCGGGTACCGACGGTCACCGACAGCGTCACCAGCTTGGGCATGGCGACCCGGGATACGTAGACGATGTCGGATCCGTCGAGCTGCGCGATCGAGCACGACTCCCGGGTGCGGTCGACCAGGGCACGCAGGTGAGGTTCCGCCAGCTCCCAGATGTTCTGCGAGCCGATGTAGGTCATCCCGAGTTCGAGCACGCGGGGCGTCAAGGAGAACCCGGCTTCGTTACTGCGTACGTATCCCAGCTTCTGGAGCGTGATCAGAATCCGGCGTGCTGTGGGCCGGGCGAGCTGTGCCTCGGCGGCGACCTCGCTCAGCGTCATGTACGGCCTGCCCGGCTGGAAGCAGCGCAGAACGTCGAGCCCCCTCGCGAGGGCCTCGATGAAATCCGGACCGGCATCCCGGCGCATCTGTCGTCCCTCCACGCCTGCGAAATGGGCGGACGGGCCGAATGACCGCCCACCGGATGGTTGTCCGCCACTGTACCGCCGCCCGCTCCGCAGATGGCAGGTCCCACCTCGGCGCATGGCGTGACCGTGGGACGGCGCGCAACGCTGCCCCACGGTCACGCCATGCGCCGACCTCACGCCTGCGCCGGAGTCAGCACCCTCTCGTCTCCCAGCCGAGCGGCGGCGAACTCGACGACCTGACGGCCGACGGTCTCCAGCTGGAACCGGGCCGACTCGTCCGTGCAGGCGCCGGTGACCGGGTCGAAAAGCCCCGGCATCGAGGCATTCAGCGCGGCTCCCATCGGGGTAGGCCACCCTCGCAGCGCGTGGGCGCAGGTGCGCAGGGTCTGCAGGGTCGCCACACTCGCTTGCCAGCCGTGAGCGACGGCGATGCAGCCGACCGGGAGCCCGGCAAGGTAGGAGCGCTCGTCGTCTCGCAGGTCCTCGACATAGTCAAGGGCGTTCTTCACCATCCCCGACACCGTGCCGTGGTAGCCCGGGGACGAGATCAGCAGTGCGTCCGCGTCACGCAGCGCCGCCACCAACGCGGTGGCCCGCTCCGTCCTCGCCGACTTCTCCGGATCGTAGAGGGGAAGGACGAGCTCCTCCGCGGTGATCAGCTCGACGGTCGCGCCGGCGTCCGCCGCAGCCGCGGCGGCGACCCGCAGGGCGCGCTCCGAGCTGGAGTTCTGCCGCGTCGTCCCGCCGATCCCCAGGACTCGTGTCGTCTGCACGCCCATGGCGTCCTCCACAGTGCGATCTCGTGCTCGTCATCGAGCGTTCGGTCCGTTGTCCGTAGAGGCGACGGTAGGAGGGGGAGGTCGGCGGCACGAGCCGCTTCCGGCACGGTCGGGCCGTTTCCGGCAACAGGACCACCTCTCCTGCCGCACAACGGACCCGCGTCCGCACAACGGTTACTTCAGCCCCCGCGCGACGGACGGCATACCTTCCATGCGGAGGTGGCGGTTGACACTGGCTGTATCAGGAACCCAAACTGTCGGACAGCCGTCCGTATGGCGGACATATTGAAGGGTGTCGCCCGATGACCGACACAGTTGGAGCCCTCGACGGGCTGCTGATCGCCGACTTCTCCCGCATCCTCGCCGGGCCGTACGCCACCATGCTGCTCGGGGACATGGGCGCCGAGGTGATCAAGGTGGAATCGCCCGCCGGTGACGACACGCGCACCTGGGTGCCGCCGGTCCGGGACGAGGTCTCGACCTATTACCTCGGCATCAACCGCAGCAAGCGGTCCATCGCCCTGGACCTCAAGAACCCCGAGGACCTGCGCCTGGCCAGGGAACTGGTCTCGCGCGCCGACGTCATGATCGAGAACTTCAAGCCCGGCGGCCTGACGCGCTTCGGCCTGGACTACGACACGGTCAGCGCCGACAATCCGGGACTGGTCTACGCCTCGATCAGCGGGTTCGGCACCGCGGGTGGGGCGTCCCTGCCCGGCTACGACCTGCTGGTCCAGGCGGCATCGGGCCTGATGAGCCTGACCGGAGACGCGGACGGCCCGCCGTATCGGGCGGGGATCTCGGTGTTCGACGTCATGACGGGGATGCACGCCGCCATCGGCATCCTGGCCGCCCTGAACCACCGCAACGCGACCGGGGCAGGGCAGCACGTGGAGGTCAATCTCCTGTCCTCAGCGCTGTCCGGACTGGTGAACCACACCTCCGCCTACGTGGCCGGCGGGGTCGTCCCGCACCGGATGGGCAACGCACACCCCAGTCTGTTCCCCTACGAGCCGCTGCCCACGGCGGACAAGGACCTCGTCGTCATCGCAGGCAACGACGGCCAGTTCCGCAGACTCTGCGCCGAACTCGGCCTGGACGAGCTGCCCGAGGACCCCCGCTTCGCCGGCAACGAGGCCCGCACCCGCAACCGCGAACAGCTGGGCCCGCTCCTGGTCGCCAAGCTCAAGGAGCGCCCGGCGGACGAGTGGTTCAAGAAACTGTCCGCGGCCGGGATCCCGTGCGGACCGATCAACCACGTGGACGGCGGTGTCGCCCTCGCCAAGGAGCTCGGGCTCGACCCGGTGGTCACCGTCGGCTCAGGACCGCATGCGACACCGATGATCCGCAACCCGATCACCTTCAGTGCCACCGCGCCACGGCACATCCTTCCTCCCCCCGACCTCGACCAGCACGGCGACGAGCTGCGGGCCTGGCTCGCGGCGGACAAGGACGCAGACCAGTGACTGCCGGACAGCCCCAGTACCCGACCGGACTCGGCACATCGGATGCCACCACCATCAGACTGCTCGGCCATGACCTGGCGAACGACCTGATGGGCCAGGTCGGCTTCGGCGAGCTCGCCTTCTGGCTCGCCGCCCAGCGCCGCCCCAGCGCGGGCGAGGTACGGCTCTTCGAGACGGTATTGGTCGCGCTGGCCGACCACGGCTTCACCCCCACCGCCATCGCCGCCCGTCTGACCCTGCTGTCCGCACCGGAGTCCATCCAGGGAGCCATGGCCGCCGGCCTGCTCGGCGGCGGCTCCCGCTTCCTCGGCGTCACCGAGGACACCGGCCGCTTCCTCGACGAGGTGATCACCGCCGCGGGAGACCCGCTCCCGGCCACCACCGAGGAGTGGGACGCCCTGGCCGGCAAGGCACTGGCGGAACGCAAGGCGACCAAACGGTTCGTGCCCGGCCTCGGCCACCCCGTGCACAAGGAACGCGACCCGCGGACACCGGTGATCATCCGCATCGCACGCGAGGAAGGGGTTTACGGCCCCCACCTCGCCCTGTTCGAGGCCCTCGGCCGCATGGCACCCGAGATCCTCGGCCGGACCCTGCCCCTCAACGGCGCCGGCGTGTGCGGTGCCGCACTCGCCGACCTCCGCCTCCCCACAGAGTTGCTGCGCGGGTTCGCTCTCCTGGCCCGCGCGGCCGGACTCCTCGGCCACCTCGCCGAGGAACTCCGCCGCCCCATCGCCGCCGACATCTACCACTCGGTCGACCGCAACGCCCGCTACGTCGCCGGTGACGCCGTCGGATGAACAACCGCAAGGACAGGAGGGGCTGCCTCGGCGGATGGGGCAAGCCCCCTCCTGCGGTGCCCGTCGGTGACGCCGACGGGCGCCTTCCACAGAGGACGGGGACTACGGCCAGGACCACCTGCGGGCCGGTTGCCTGGCTGCGGCATCACTCCTCGCACCGCCCATGTGGACCGGCTCCAGCCAACCACGTGGACAACGCCCGCCGGTACACGCGCGCACGCGGCATCGCGCCGGCGCTTCAGCGCGCCCTGGTGCCCCCGAGCCAGATCTCCCACGCCGCGGTGGAGAGGGCCGCCCGCTATCGTCGGGCGGCGACGCCGAGGTGGGCGGCGACTGGTTCGACGTGAAGAGGAACTGGTCCGGGCGGTGCGCACGGCGTTCGTCTGTGACTACCTCGCCGACGTCGAGCTGTGCCAGGAGATCCACGAGGGCTTGCAGGTGGTGGAGAACTGGAACTCGGCGAACAGGGACCTCTTCTACGGCAAGGACGGAGACCTGGCCGGGCAGGACAAGGAGTCCCAGGAAATCAGCATGCTCGCGCTGCACCTGCTCCAGTCCGCCCTGGTCCACGTCAACACGCTGCTGGTGCAGCAGGTCCTCGCCGATTCTAAGTGGGCCGACACGCTCACCGACGCGGACCGGCGGGCGCTGTCGCCGCTGTTCTGGACGCACGTGAACCCCTAGGCCGGTTCGAGCTCGACATGAACAGCCGCCTCAACCTCGGCCTGGACCTTACTGCCGCGGGAGCAACCCTGCCCGGACCGCGCAGCCCGCAGCGCGGTCAGGCCGCGGCCCCGGCGTGACCCTGTGCTTCCGGCCGAGCCTTCCTGTGACGTCAGCCATGCCGGCAGCATCTCTCAATCGGCAGCGGCGGCCGCCATGGCGCGAGCCCGCGTCTCAACGCGCGGCGCCGTGGTGCTCCGCTCTCTCCACGCTGCTGCGGCGTCCGGCACCGACGGGCTCCTGGTGCCCGTATGCGTACTGAGGTGGTGGCGGCGCGGGGTGCTCATGCCCAGGGTTCTGTCGTCTCTCGGGCAGTGCTCCTCATGTCGGCTCTACAGGCGGGTGGCGGCGGGCCGGGAGAAGGTCCTGGTCCTCCGCCCGCCCCTCATCGTGGCGGGACGCGGGGCGCTTGCCATGCCGTCGGAATCGACCCCCTCCAGTCAGGCCAAGCGGAGGCAGCGTTCGTTGATCTGCCACAGCCGTGCGAGAGCGCCCACCGCGGACCGCTCAGTGCGGGAGGCTCTGGCGCTCGGAAGGATGAGGCTCGGCTCGCTCCGGTCGTCCGAGGGTGTCCATCCCAGGGCTGCTGTGCCAGAAAACTCACGTTCGGGGCACTCCATCCTCTTGCTAGCCTCGGGCATATTTGTACGACAAATGTGTGAGGGGCGACTCGTGGCCACTGTCATCCCTGCTGCGGGTAATCTGCCCACGGCCCTGACCAGCTTCGTCGGCAGGCGCCGCGAGGTGGGCGAGATCCGCCGCCTGGTGGGCGTCGGCCGGCTGGTGACACTCACCGGAGCGGGCGGCGTGGGAAAGACGCGGGTGGCGCTGGCAGCGGCCGCGGCCTCCAGGAAGGCGTTCCCGGACGGAGTGTGGCTCGTCGACCTGGCCGCGGTGCGCGACCCGTCGGCGGTGGCCGCCGCGACCGCGGGTGCGCTGCGGGTTCCGGACCGCGGCGCCAGGCCCGCCCTCGACCAGCTCACGGACCATCTGGCCCGGCACCGGGCACTGATCGTGCTGGACAACTGCGAGCACCTGATCGACGCGTCCGCCGCCCTGGCGATGGCGCTGCTGTCGGCCTGTCCGGAGCTGCGCATCCTGGCGACGAGCCGCCAGACGCTGGGGGTCACGGGCGAGCACGTCTTCGTCGTCCCTCCGCTGTCGATACCGGACGAGGCGGCAATGCCACGAAGTTAAGGCCCTGTTGGCGGTGTCAAGGCATCAGGGAGAGTGATCTTGTAGGTGCTCGGCGCGGTG
>NZ_JBNGGG010000028.1:0-157489 GCF_049974585.1 Streptomyces sp. UG1
GGAGCGGTTGCGGTAGGGCGTCTGGTGGTCTGGGGTTCGCGTTGATGCCTGCGGCGCCTGTGCGGGGTGTGTGGGGGGGCGCGTAGCGCCTGCGGGTGCGTTGTGGGTCGGGGACGTGGCGGGGGGTGTCCGTCCTCGGACCGGCGGTTGGGGTTGGGCAGGGCGCTGAGCGTTTCTTGACGCCGGCCACTGCGGGCGGACACCCCCCGCCACGTCCCCTTCCCGCCGTACGCGACTGCGGGTGCGTGGGGGGTGCGCCGAAGTCCCTGGGCGAGGCGGGGACTTCGCTATGCCAGGTGGCGCTCCACCGTTTCCACCTTGGTCGTGAGGGCGCCCGTCACTCCGGGGCGGATGTCGGCCTTCAGTACGAGCGACACGCGCGAGGCCCGCTCCTCCACGGCGGACACGGCGCGCTTGACCACGTCCATGACCTCGTCCCAGTCGCCCTCGATGGACGTGAACATCGCGTCGGTGCGGTTGGGCAGGCCCGATTCCCGGACCACGCGGACGGCGTCGGCGACGTACTCCCCCACGTCCTCGCCGACGCCGAGCGGGGTCACGGAGAATGCGACGATCATGCGTTGACGATTCCTTCCTTGCGGGCGCGGGAGGCGATCACCGCGTCCTCGGCCTCGCGCTTGAGCTTGCGCTCGGCGAAGAAGCCGCCGGTCGGCAGGACGGAGAGGAGGAAGTAGAGGGCGGCGGTCTTCAGGGGCCACTTGGTGCGGTTCCAGGCGTCCGCCCAGAAGATCACGTAGAGGATGAAGAGGACGCCGTGGATCATGCCCATCACGGGCACCGCGTTGAAGTCCGTTGTGCGCTTCAGCACCGAGCAGACGAGCAGGAGGAGGAACGACACTGCTTCGGGGGCCGAGACGAGACGGAGGCGGCGGAGGGCGGTGGCGGTCTTGATGTCCACGGGTCACCTTCGGTGGGGTTCGGGGGCGGCGGATCGGCTTGTGAACGTGAGCACAAGGGCTCGGCCATTGTGGCAAACCCCGGCCGGTGGGCGGGGCCCGGGGGTCGGTGTCGTACGTCCCTGAGGGTCCCGTCAGGGGTGAAGTCCGCCTTTGGGATCTGTTGGCGGCGGGCGGGGGCGGTTACCTTCGCTCCGTGGCGATGTTCCGACTTCAGGGCAGCAAGGTGCTCGCCGTCGACATGACCGGGGACGCCGTGAAGGCGAAGAACGGCTCGATGGTCGCGTACGACGGGCAGATGGCCTTCAAGAAGATGAGCGGTGGCGGTGAGGGGATCCGGGGCATGGTGACCCGGCGGCTCACCGGTGAGCAGATGACGGTGATGGAGGTGAAGGGGCACGGGACGTGCTGGTTCGCGGACCGGGCCTCCGAGATCAACCTGGTGAGCCTTCAGGGCGACAAGCTGTACGTCGAGTCGAGCAACCTGCTCGCGACCGACGCGGGGCTGCGCACCGGCACCACGTTCACGGGCATGCGCGGCGCCTCGCAGGGCAACGGGCTGTTCACGACCACCGTCGAGGGGCACGGGCAGGCGGCGATCATGTCCGATGGGCCTGCGGTGGTGTTGCGGGTCAGTGCGCAGTATCCGTTGACCGTCGATCCGGGCGCGTACGTGGCTCATCAGGGGAATCTGCGGCAGTCCTTTCAGTCCGGTGTGACCTTTCGCACGCTCATGGGCGAGGGCGGTGGTGAGGCCTTCCAGATCCGCTTCGAGGGGGACGGGCTGGTGTACGTACAGCCGAGCGAGCGGAACACGATCGCGGGGGAGGTGTGACATGGGCTTCCGTGAGATCAACTCGAAGATGATCGAGGCGACGGTCACGCCCGGGCAGCGGCTGTTCAGCCAGCGGGGTGCGATGCTCGCCTACAAGGGCGAGGTGTCCTTCACGCCCAACATGCAAGGTGGTCAGGGCGGGGTCATGTCGATGATCGGGCGCCGGGTCGCCAACGAGGACACTCCGCTGATGAGCGTCGAGGGCAACGGCACGGTGCTGTTCGGGCACGGGGGCCATCACGTCCAGGTGATCAACCTTTCCGGCGACACCCTGTGCGTGGAGGCGGACCGGCTTCTCGCCTTCGAGGGCACCCTCCAGCAGGGCACGATGTTCCTCGGCTCGCAGGGCGGCGTCATGGGCATGGTCCGGGGGCAGATCAGCGGGCAAGGGTTGTTCACCACGACTCTCAAGGGGCATGGGGCTGTGGCTGTCATGGCGCACGGTGGTGTTTTTGAGGTTCCGATCACTCCGCAGCGGCCCGTGCACGTCGACCCGCAGGCCTACGTCGCCCATCACGGCGACGTGCGCAACAAGCTGTCCACCGCGCTGGGCTGGCGCGACATGGTGGGCCGCGGCTCCGGCGAGGCCTTCCAGCTCGAGCTCAGCGGCAACGGTGCGGTGTTCGTCCAGGCGTCGGAGGAGAAGCTGTGAGCCACTACCCGGGCGGGGGCCCGAGCGCGTACGACCCCATGACGCTGCCCTCCGACGACAACGTCAACGACTACACCTTCTGCGTGGAGCTCAAGGGGAGCCAGTGGTTCCTGCAGAAGGGGAAGATGATCGCCTACTACGGGCAGATGGAGTTCAACGGTGTCGGGCACGGGCGGCTCGACCGGCTTGTCCGTACGTCCTTTCATTCGCCACTGCATGCGAGCGACTGGGTGGTGGCGGCCGGCTCGGGGAAGATGCTCCTCGCTGACCGGGCCTTCGACGTGAACTCGTATGACCTCGAGGACGGCAATCTGACCATTCGCTCGGGCAACCTGCTTGCTTTTCAGCCAAGTCTTGCGCTCAAGCAATCGATCGTGCCGGGTTTTCTGACGCTGATCGGAACCGGAAAGTTCGTGGCCGCATCTAACGGACCAGTGGTGTTCATGGAACCCCCGATCCGGGTGGACCCGCAGGCCCTCGTCGGCTGGGCCGACTGCCCGTCGCCGTGCCACCACTACGACCATGGCTACATGACCGGCGTAATGGGCGGTCTACGTGCACTGACAGGCCTCGGCGGGGCCTCCGGGGAGGAGCATCAGTTCGAGTTCGTCGGCACCGGCACCGTGCTGCTGCAGTCGACCGAGACCCTCATGGCCGAGCAGGCCACGGGGGCGGTTCCGCCGGACGCCGGAGTACCCGGTTCGGGTGGCGCCCACACAGGCCCTTCACAAATGGCTGGGTCACCGCGCCTTCCCGGACAGCTCGGAGACCTCCAGCGTCGCTTCGGGCTGTGAGCGGTAGTCTGCGGAGTGTGACATCGAACGCGTGAGCACACAGGGTTCACACGGACGAGTCATAGAAAACCCTCACTAGTTCGCCTTTCAACTTCTTAGGTAGACTTCATTCATGGAGACCGAGACGGCCACCCGCTGGCTGACCGATGCGGAGCAGTGCGCCTGGCGCACCCACCTGGAGGTCAACAGGCTGTTGAGCTACCAGCTCGAAAAAGACCTTCAGCCGTTCGGCCTGACAATGAACGACTACGAGATCCTGGTGAACCTCTCCGAGTCGGAGGACTTCCGGATGCGGATGAGCGACCTCGCCTCCGCCACCCTCCAGTCCAAGAGCCGGCTCTCCCACCAGATCACCCGGATGGAGAACGCGAACCTGGTCCGGCGTGAGAACTGCGAATCCGACCGTCGCGGGCTGTACGCGGTCCTCACCGATCACGGCATGGAGACGATGCGGAAGGTCGCGCCGCACCATGTGGCGTCCGTGCGCCGGCACTTCATCGACCTGCTGTCCCCCGACTCCCTGACCGAGCTCGACAAGGCCCTGAAGCCCATCGCGGAGCACCTGCGCGGGCATCGGGGACGCCCATAACGACGGATCCGGCGGCTACCCGGCCCGCGGCAGGCGGAGCTCGAACAGGGCTCCGCCGGTCGGCGCCCGGCCCACGGTGAGCGTGCCACCGTGCCGTACGGCGACGTCGCGGGCGATGGCCAGGCCCAGACCGGCACCGCCGTCGTCGCGGCTGCGGGCCTCGTCCAGCCGTACGAACCGCTCGAAGATCCGCTCCCGATCGGCCTCGGCCACACCGTCCCCGTCGTCGGCGACCGCCGCCACGGCCCACTCCCCTTCGCCACGGACGCTCACGGTGACCGCCGTGCGGGCATGCCGCTCGGCGTTGTCCAGCAGGTTGGTGAGCACCCGCCCCACCTGCCCCCGCGACCCGGCCACCGGCACGGCGTCCGCCGCCACCGTCACCCCGGCCCGCCCCTCGGCCTGCTCCCGGGCCAGCGCGCCGAGGTCGAACCGGGCCTCACCGGGCCGCTCCCCCGCGTCCAGGCGGGCGAGCAGCAGCAGGTCGGCCGCGAGGCCCTGGAGCCGTACGGTGTCCTCCACCGCGCCGTCCAGGTCCAGCAACTCGGGGTGCGCGGCGCCCACTTCGAGCTGGGTGCGCAAGGAGGCGATCGGGCTGCGCAGCTCGTGCGAGGCGTCGGCGACGAAGCGGCGCTGGCGCTCCACCGAGGTCTCCAGGGCGGCCAGCGTCTCGTTGGTGGTCAGGGCGAGGCGGGCGACCTCGTCATGGGTGTCCGGTACCGGTACGCGGCGTGCCAGGTCCTCGGACGCGGTGATCGCGGCCATCTCGCCGCGGATGCCCTCGACCGGGCGCAGGGCGCGCCGGGTGACCAGCCAGGTGGTGCCCGCGACGACGCCGAGCAGCAGCGGGAAGCCGATCAGCATGACGGTGAGCGCGGTCCTGACGGCGCTCTGCTCGGCGGAGAGCTGCGCGCCCGCGTACACCGTGAGCCGGCCCCTGCCGTCGACCTCGACGTGGACGGCGGCGAAGCGGTAGTCGTCGCTCTCGCCGTCGAGCGTCGCCGTGCCGTTGGTGAAGGTGGTGTGCTCGCTGATCTCGCCCGGTTCGAGGGCTTCGGGGGAGGAGTCGTCGTCATCCGCGTCGTCGTCGGAGTCCTCCCCGCTGCGGGCCCCACCGGGTGACGTCCCGGGCTGCGGCCGTACCGCGTCGGTGCCGGTGCCGCTGATCCGCTCCAGGTCCTCACTGGCCGCGAGCAGGTTCTTGTTCTCGTCGACGACCTGGACCGGCTCGTCGTCGTCCACCGACAGCCGGTCCCGCGGCCTCGTGAGCGCGATCTCCGAGGCGACGGCCCGCGCGGTGCGTTCCGCCTCGGTACCGGCCTGCCCGATCAGGTTGGACCGCAGCGACAGCAGGACGGCGGCCCCGGCCGCGACCAGCGCCACGGCGACGACGAGAGTGGCGCCGAGCGTGGCCCTCGACCGGACCGAGCCGAAGAGCCTTCTCATTGCTCCTTCTCCAGCCGGTAACCGGCCCCGCGCACCGTCCGGATCAGCCCGGCGCGCAGCTTGCGCCGCAGGGTGCTGATGTACACCTCGACGATGTTGGGATCGCCCTCGTACGCGAAGTCCCAGACGTGCTCCAGGATCTGGGACTTGGACACCACCTCGCCGGCCCGCAGCACGAGCTGCTCCAGGACCGCGAACTCCTTTGCGGTGAGGGTGACTTCGGCGTCGCCGAGGAAGACCCTGCGGGCGGCGGTGTCGACCTTGAGGTCGCCGTGGACGTGCACGGGCGAGGACCCGGCGCCCTGGCCGCCGCGCCGCAGCAGCGCCTTGACGCGGGCGACGAGGACGACGTACGAGAACGGCTTGGTGAGGTAGTCGTCGGCGCCGGTGTCCAGCCCCTCGGCCTCGTCGTACTCGCCGTCCTTGGCGGTGAGAATCAGGATCGGCACCTCGTGACCGGCGGCGCGCAGGGCGGCGCAGACGCGGTAGCCGTTCATGCCGGGCAGCATGATGTCGAGGATCACGAGGTCGTACGTCCCCTCCGAGGCCCGGTACAGCCCTTCCCGGCCGTCGTGGACGACGTCCACGGCGTACCCCTCGGCCGTCAGCCCCTTGGCGAGCGACAGGGCCAGCCGCTTCTCGTCCTCCACGATCAAGATTCGAAAGGGGCGGCGCGAAGCGCCTCGAGTAGGGCGGTGGTGGGAGACGGGCGGGCGCATGCGTAAAGGTTCGCAAAGCGAAGCTGAAGATCTCTTCAGGGTCCTTCAGGTTCCTCTCAGCGTCGGTTCGGCAGATTGATTCACGTCGAAACGACAGCGACTCGGGAGGAACCGGAATGAAGCGCAACATCGTCATCGCCACCGTCGCCGCAGCGGCCCTGATCGGGGGCGGCACCGTCGCGGCCTACGCGTCCGGCGACGACGACGGCGCGGCCACACAGCGGCAGTCGAGCGTACGGGTCGCCGACGACCGGGACGACGACACCGTCGAGGTCCGCGACGAGGCCACCGCCGCCAAGGTCACCGACGCCGACGCCATCGCCGCCGCACTGAAGCACACGCCGGGCACGGCCGTCTCCGCCGACCTGGACGACGACGGCGCGGACGTCTGGGAGGTGAGCGTCGTCATGGGCGACGGCTCCGACCACGACGTCAGGGTCTCCGCGACGACCGGCAAGATCCTCGGCGCCCAGCGCGACGACGATGACGACAACGACGGCCGTGAGGACCTGGCCGCGCTGAAGGGCGCGAGCGTCGATGCCCGCGAGGCCGCCGAGGCTGTGGCGGGCAAGGGCACCGTCACCGAGGTCGACCTCGACGACGACGGCCCCGGGGCCTGGAGCGTGGAGACCACCAAGGGCGAGTGGCAGGTCGACCTCAGGACGGGCAAGGTCACCCAGGACCACGACGACCGCGACGGCGACGACGACTGACGTCGGGCCGTCATACAAGGGGTACGGGGCGCCCCGTACCCCTCTCACGTCCCGCCCCCCGCGCCACGGCCACCGCCGTCAGCAGCATCACCGCGCCGGTCACCGCGAAGCACATCCCCCACCGACAGCCCCCCGACCAGCACGCCGGCGAGCGCGGCACCGGCCGTACTCCCGGCGTTGACGGCCGTATTGACCCAGGCGCCGGCGCGGACCCGGGCCTCGGGCGCGGCGGTCTCGTCGGCGATGAGATACGCGGTGGTGATCAACGGGGAGACGAAGACACCGGCCACCGCGACCGCCGCGGCGAGGGTCCCCAGCCCCTGGGCCAGTCCGGCACCGCACAGCGCCAGCCCCAGTCCGGCCGCCTGCACGGACAGCCGGAGCCCGGCGGAGGCGCTCCAGTCGACGGCCCCGTTGAGGAGTCCGCCGACGGCGCTCCCGGCGGACAGGGCGGCGAGCACCCAGGCCGCGCCGGCACCACCGTGGCCACGGGTCTCGGCGAAGGCGACCACCAGCAGATCGGCCACGCCCAGTGCGAGCCCGACCCCCGCGGCCGCGATCACCGGCCGGCCGAGCCCGCGCAGTACCCGCCGCCCGGCCGTACGCCGCTTCGGCTCGCTCCCGCCGGCCGGCACCGCACGCACCACGGGCGACGACACGAACCCGGCCGTCCCCACCACCATCAGCCCGGCCCCGACGAGCACCCCGACCGCCGGCGGAGCGAACCCGACGAGCACGCCCACCAGCAGCGGCCCGGAGACGAAGAGCAGTTCCTCCGCGACGGCGTCGAGGCTGAACGCCCGCTGCACCAGCGCCCGGTCGGGGGCCAGCCGCCCCCACACGGCCCGCATGGTCGGCCCGAGCGGCGGGGTTCCGGCACCGGCGACGGCGGCCACGGCGCCGAGGACGAACGGCGAGGCGGCACCCGGCCGCCAGACGAGCACCGCCAGCAGCCCCAGCAGCGAGGTGTACGCCGCGACCATCGGCACGAGCGCCCGGCGCGGCCCGTACCGGTCGATCAGGGCCGCCCGCGCGGGCGACAGGAAGACACTGGCACCGGAGAACAGCGCCATGACGACACCGGCCACGGCGTACGACCCGGAGGTCCGGGTCACGGCGAGCATCACGGACAGCGGGGCGACGCCGTACGAGAGCCTGCCGAGGAGGGCGGCGGCTGGGGCGTGTGTCGGATGTCCCGTCGTCCGCGCGAAGCGCGGGCGCAGCGGCGTCCGGTGCGTGCGATCGGCGTGCGGGGGCCTGGGTCATGTGGCGGAGCCACCTGTCCCAGGCCCCCGTGCGGCGAGCGTGCGTGCCGGACGCCGGGGCGCAGACGGGACATCCGGCACACGCCCCAAGTGCGGCGGGCGTGGGGGATGCGGAGGACGGCGGCATACGAAGGCCGCGCCACTGATGTGGAAGACACGGGAGTTCCTCGACTCGAGGCGGAAAAGGGGACGCCTTGTCGCCGCGCCGGTCACTGCCGAGGGGGCGTGGACCGTGCGCGGGCGGGGCGTGCCCTATGCCAGGAGGAGGTACATGTGGATCAACTTAACAGCGGGCGGGGGGGAGTTGACCAGGCGGTTGTGCTCAGGTCCGGGTGAGCCCGGCCACCAGCTCGTCCGCCGCCCGGTAGGGGTCCAGTTCCCCGGCGACGATCTTCTCCGCCAGCGCGCCGAGGCGGCGGTCGCCGTGCAGGTCGGCGATGCGTTCGCGCAGGGCGGTGACGGCGATGGTCTCCACCTCGCGGGCGGCGCGGGCCCGGCGGCGTTCGGCCAGGACGCCCCGCTCCTCCATCCAGGCCCGGTGCTTCTCCAGGGCCTCGACGACCTCGTCGACGCCCTCGGCGCGGGCGGCGACCGTCTTGACGATCGGGGGGCGCCAGTCGCCGGGGCCGCGGGACTCGCCGAGGCCGAGCATGTGGTTGAGTTCGCGGGCGGTGGCGTCGGCGCCGTCGCGGTCGGCCTTGTTGACGACGTACACGTCGCCGATCTCCAGGATGCCCGCCTTCGCTGCCTGGATGCCGTCGCCCATGCCGGGAGCCAGGAGGACGACGGAGGTGTCGGCCTGCGACGCGATCTCGACCTCCGACTGGCCGACGCCCACCGTCTCGACCAGGATCACGTCGCAGCCCGCCGCGTCCAGGACGCGGATCGCCTGCGGGGCGGCCCAGGCGAGGCCGCCCAGGTGGCCCCGGGTCGCCATCGAGCGGATGTAGACGCCGGGGTCGGAGGCGTGGTCGGACATCCTGACCCGGTCGCCGAGCAGGGCGCCGCCCGAGAACGGCGAGGACGGGTCGACGGCCAGGACGCCGACCCGCTTGCCCTGCTTGCGGTACGCGGTGACCAGGGCGGAGGTGGACGTCGACTTGCCGACGCCCGGGGAGCCGGTCAGGCCCACGACATAGGCGTTGCCCGTGAGCGGGGCCAGCGTCGCCATGACCTCCCGCAGTTGCGGGGACGCCCCCTCCACCAGGGAGATCAGCCGGGCCACCGCCCTCGGCCTGCCCTCCCTGGCCTGGGCCACCAGCGTGGAGACGTCCTGCATCACAGCTCCGTTCCTCACATCACGTACAGCACGTACAGACGGTTCAGGCCTTGGGTACCCGCACGATCAGTGCGTCACCCTGACCGCCGCCGCCGCACAGCGCGGCCGCGCCGACGCCGCCGCCGCGCCGCTTCAGCTCCAGGGCGAGGTGCAGCACGAGCCGCGCGCCCGACATACCGATCGGGTGACCCAGGGCGATGGCTCCGCCGTTGACGTTCACCCTTTCCGGGGACACTCCGAGGTCCTTCATTGACTGCACCGCCACCGCGGCGAAGGCCTCGTTGATCTCGATCAGGTCGAGGTCGGAGACCTCCAGGCCCTCCTTCTTCAGGGCGTGCAGGATGGCGTTGGAGGGCTGGGACTGCAGGCTGTTGTCCGGGCCCGCCACATTGCCGTGCGCACCGATCTCGGCGATCCAGTCCAGGCCCAGCTCCTGCGCCTTTGCCTTGCTCATGACGACGACCGCGGCGGCGCCGTCGGAGATCTGGGACGAAGAGCCCGCCGTGATGGTGCCCTCCTTCGCGAACGCCGGGCGCAGCTTGCCCAGCGACTCGGCCGTCGTCTCGGCGCGGATGCCCTCGTCCTTGCTGAAGACGACCGGCTCGCCCTTGCGCTGCGGGATCTCGACCGGGGTGATCTCGGCCTCGAAGATGCCGTTCTTCTGCGCGGCGGCGGCGCGCTGGTGGGACTGGGCGGCGATCTCGTCCTGCTCGGGGCGCCGGATGCCCAGGCGCATGTTGTGCTTCTCGGTGGACTCGCCCATGGCGATGTTCTCGAAGGCGTCGGTCAGACCGTCGTGCGCCATCGCGTCGAGCATCTGCACCGCGCCGTACTTGAAGCCCTCGCGGGACTTCGGCAGCAGGTGCGGGGCGTTGGTCATGGACTCCTGGCCGCCCGCGACGATCACGTCGAACTCGCCGGCGCGGATGAGCTGGTCCGCGAGCGCGATGGCGTCGAGGCCGGAGAGGCACACCTTGTTGACGGTGAGCGCCGGCACGTTCATCGGGATGCCGGCCTTGACCGCGGCCTGGCGCGCCGGGATCTGCCCCGCCCCGGCCTGGAGCACCTGGCCCATGATCACGTACTGCACCTGGTCGCCACCGATCCCCGCACGGTCGAGGGCGGCCTTGATCGCGAAGCCGCCGAGGTCGGCTCCGGAGAAGGACTTCAGCGAGCCGAGCAGCCGCCCCATCGGGGTGCGGGCACCCGCGACGATCACGGATGTCGTGCCGTTTGACGAAGACATGAGGTGCGATCCCCTTCCAGCTTGGACAGCCGAGGAGTGAACGAGGGTTTACTTCGAATGTACTGAGTGGCACTCCGTGCCGTCACCGGGCCGTCGGTGTGATCGCGCGCACGTTGCGTAACCATCCCGCGAGCGCTCCACTGAATCCATGCTGACGCGAATCGACCACATCGGGATCGCCTGTTTCGACCTCGACAAGACCGTCGAGTTCTACCGGGCCACCTACGGCTTCGAGGTGTTCCACTCGGAGGTCAACGAGGAGCAGGGCGTCCGCGAGGCCATGCTCAAGATCAACGAAACCTCCGACGGCGGCGCCTCTTACCTGCAGCTTCTCGAGCCGACGCGGCCGGACTCGACCGTCGCCAAGTGGCTCGACAAGAACGGCGAGGGTGTCCACCACATCGCCTTCGGCACGGCGGACGTCGACCAGGACGCCGCCGACATCAAGGACAAGGGCGTACGCGTTCTGTACGAAGAGCCCCGGCGCGGCTCCATGGGGTCACGAATCACCTTCCTGCACCCGAAGGACTGCCATGGCGTACTGACAGAACTGGTCACTTCGGCGCCTGTTGAGTCACCTGAGCACTGACCCTCGTACATATGGGCCGGTAGGGTTGGGGGCGGTCGCTCCCTGAACCGGGGTGGCCCGGTCCCGCCTTTTGCGGAGGGACCGTTCCGGGGTCCGGGTTTCGGGGGGCGAGCGTCGGGGCAGCAGCCCAGGCTCTGCCGTTGATCTGACACCATTCCCCGGGGGCCCCGTTCGGCGGACGGACGGAGCCCGTTTGGCCAGACTTGCGACCAGGGGACGGATGGGACCGCGCAGTGCGGGGCTACGAACGCCAGGAGCGAGAGCCGGCGGCTGACGTCGACCACCTCTCTCGGTTCGAGGCCGAGATGGATCGGCTGAAGACCGAGCGGGAGAAGGCGATCCAGCACGCCGAGGACCTCGGCTACCAGGTCGAGGTGCTGCGCGCCAAGCTGCACGAGGCGCGGCGGACCATCATGTCCCGGCCCGCCTTCGACGGCGGCGACATCGGCTATCAGGCCGAGCAGTTGCTGCGCAACGCCCAGGTCCAGGCCGATCAGCTGCGCCAGGAGGCCGAGCGCGAGCTCAGCCAGGCCCGCGCGCAGACCCAGCGCATCCTCCAGGAGCACGCCGAGCAGGCCGCCCGGCTGCAGGCCGAGCTGCACCAGGAGGCGGTGACCCGCCGCCAGCAGCTCGACCAGGAGCTGGCCGAGCGCCGCCAGACCGTCGAGTCGCACGTCAACGAGAACGTGGCGTGGGCGGAGCAGCTTCGCGCCCGCACCGAACAGCAGGCCCGCCGTCTCCTCGACGAGTCCCGCGCCGAGGCCGACCAGGCCATGGCGGCCGCGCGCGCCGAGGCCGAGCGGCTCACCGGCGAGGCCGGCCAGCGCCTGACGAACGCGGCCGAGGAGGCGCGCGCCGAGGCCGAGCAGATCCTGCGCCGGGCCCGCACCGACGCCGAGCGGCTGCTGAACGCCGCCTCCACCCAGGCCCAGGAGGCCACCGACCACGCCGAGCAGCTGCGCAGCTCCACCGCGACCGAGTCGGACGCCGCCCGCCGGCAGGCCACCGAGCTCAGCCGGGCCGCCGAGCAGCGCATGGCCGAGGCCGAGGAGGCGCTGCGCAAGGCGCAGTCCGAGGCCGAGAAGCTGGTCGCCGAGGCCAAGGCGGCCGCCGAGAAGGCGCTCTCCGGTGCCGAGTCGGCCAACGAGCAGCGCATGCGTACGGCCAAGGAGCAGGTCGCCCGGCTGGTCAGCGAGGCCACCAAGGAGGCCGAGGCCACCAAGGCGGACGCCGAGCAGGTCGTCGCCGACGCGCGCGCCGAGGCCGAGAAGATCGTCGCCGAGGCCTCCGAGAAGGCCCGTACGATCACCGCCGAGGAGAGCGCGACCCAGCTCTCGAAGGCGGCCAAGACCGCCGAGGACGTCCTCAACAAGGCGCAGGAGGACGCCCGCAGGACCACCAAGGCCGCGGCCGAGGAGGCCGAGCGGGTCCGCAAGGAGGCCGAGGCCGAGGCGGACCGGCTGCGCTCCGAGGCCAACGACATCGCCGAGCAGCTCAAGGGCGCGGCGAAGGACGACACCAAGGAGTACCGCGCCAAGACGGTCGAGCTGCAGGAGGAGGCCCGCCGGCTGCGCGGCGAGGCCGAGCAACTGCGCTCCGAGGCGGTCGCCGAGGGCGAGAAGATCCGCGCGGAGGCCCGCAAGGAGGCCGTCCAGCAGATCGAAGAGGCGGCCAAGACCGCCGAGGAACTGCTCTCCAAGGCCAAGCAGGACGCGGACGAGCTGCGCCAGAAGGCCACGACGGACAGCGAGAAGGTCCGCACCGAGGCCATCGAGCGGGCGACCACGCTGCGCCGGCAGGCCGAGGAGACCCTCCAGCGCACCCGCCAGGAGGCCGAGCGGCACCGCGACGAGGTCGTCGAGCAGGCCGAGGGCATCAAGGCCGACGCCGAGCGGGCCGCCGCCGAACTGCGCGAGGAGACCGAGCAGGCCGTTCAGGCCCGCCGCACCGAGGCCGCCGAGGAGCTGACGCGCCTTCACACCGAGGCCGAGCAGCGGCTCGCGGCGGCCGAGGAGGCGCTCACCGACGCCCGCGAGGAGGCCGCCCGCATCCGGCGCGAGGCCGCCGAGGAGGCCGAGCGGCTGCGCACCGAGGCCGCCGAGCGGATCCGCACGCTCCAGCAGCAGGCCGAGGAGGAGGCCGACCGGCTGCGCACCGAGGCCGCGTCGGACGCGTCCGCGTCCCGGGCCGAGGGCGAGGCCATCGCCGTACGCCTGCGGTCGGAGGCCGCGTCCGAGGCCGAGCGGCTGAAGTCGGAGGCGCAGGACACCGCCGACCGGGTGCGTGCCGAGGCGCAGGCCGCCGCCGAGCGGCTCGCCACCGAGGCGTCCGAGACGCTGTCGGCCGCCCAGGAGGAGGCCGCCAGGCGCCGCCGGGAGGCCGACGAACTCCTCGGTTCCGCCCGCCAGGAGGCCGACCAGGAGCGCGAGCGGGCCCGTGAGCAGAGCGAGGAGCTGCTGGCCGTGGCCCGGGGCCGCGTCGAGGAGGCGCAGGCCGAGGCGGTGCGGCTGGTCGAGGAGGCCGACCGGCGCGCCACCGAGATGGTGTCGGCGGCCGAGCAGCACGCGCAGCAGGTGCGGGACTCGGTGTCGGGGCTGCACGAGCAGGCCCAGGAGGAGATCGCCGGGCTGCGCAGCGCCGCCGAGCACGCGGCGGACCGTACCCGCCGGGAGGCCGAGGAGGAGTCGGACCGGGTCCGCGCCGACGCCTACGCCGAGCGGGAGCGGGCCGGCGAGGACGCCGGCCGGGTCCGGCGCGAGGCGAACGAGGAGTCCGCGGCCGCCAAGTCCCTCGCCGAGCGCACCGTCGGGGAGGCCATCGCGGAGGCCGAGCGGCTTCGGTCGGAGGCCGCCGAGCACGCCCAGCGGATCCGCACCGAGGCGTCGGACAAGATCGCCGAGGCCGACCAGGCCGCCTCCCGCACCCGTGCGGACGCCCGCGAGGACGCCAACCGGATCCGCTCGGACGCGGCGACGCAGGCCGACACCCTCATCACCGAGGCGCGTTCGGAGGCGGAGCGGCTCCAGTCGGAGACGATCACGGAGGCCGACCGGGTGCGGGCCGAGGCGCTGGCCAAGGCCGAGAAGCTGGTCGGGGACGCCACGTCGGAGGCGGAGCGGCTGCGCGCCGAGGCCGCGGAGACGGTCGGCGCCGCGCAGCAGCACGCCGAGCGGATCCGCAGCGAGTCCGAGCAGCTCAAGGCCGACGCCGAAGCGACGGCCGAGCGGCTGGTCGGCTCCGCGCGCGAGGAGGCCGAGCGCACCCTGGACGAGGCCCGCAAGGACGCCAGCAAGCGGCGCCAGGACGTGGCCGAGCAGGTCGACAAGCTCATCACCGAGACCACGGCCGAGGCGGACAAGCTGCTCACCGAGGCGCAGGCGCAGGCGCACAAGACGACCGCGGACGCCGAGGGGCAGGCCGACACCATGGTGGGCGCCGCCCGCAAGGAGGCCGACCGGCTGGTCTCCGAGGCGACGGTCGAGGGCAACTCCATGGTGGAGAAGGCCCGCACGGACGCGGACGAGCTGCTCGTCGGCGCCCGCCGGGACGCCACCGCCATCAGGGAGCGCGCGGAGGAGCTGCGCGACCGCATCACGGGCGAGATCGAGGCGCTGCACGAGCGGGCCCGCCGCGAGGCCTCCGAGACGATGAAGTCGACCGGCGACCGCTGCGACGCCCTCATCAAGGCCTCGGAGGAGCAGCTCGCCAAGGCGCAGGCGAAGGCCAAGGAGATCGTCTCGGAGGCCAACTCCGAGGCCGGCAAGGTGCGCATCGCCGCCGTCAAGAAGGCCGAGGGGCTGCTGAAGGAGGCCGAGCAGAAGCGGTCCGCGCTGATCAAGGAGGCCGAGGAGCTCAAGGCCGAGGCGGTCCGCGAGGCCAAGCGCACGGTCGAGGAGGGCAAGCGCGAGCTGGAGGTCCTGGTGCGGCGGCGCGAGGACATCAACGCCGAGATCTCGCGGGTCCAGGACGTCCTGGAGGCCCTGGAGTCCTTCGAGGCGCCGTCGGCCGGCAAGGACGGTGGGGTCAAGGCGGGTGCGACAGTCGGAGCACCACGATCGGGTGGCAAGTCGTCAGACGGCTAGCGGAGGCACCGGTTTCCGGTGTCTCCTGGGGCCTTTGACCAAGTTTTTGGCAAGCCGTCCCACGGTTAGCCACTCAAAAGGGGTCTCATTCTCCAGATCAAACACGTATCCGCTCGATGACACACCGCTTCGGCCCCTAGGATTCCCCTTATCACCTCACCGGTCTCATTCGACAGGAACCCCATGAGCGACACTTCCCCCTACGGCTTCGAGCTTGTGCGGCGTGGGTACGACCGCGCGCAGGTGGACGAACGCATCTCGAAGCTCGTCTCCGACCGCGACAGCGCTCTCGCCCGTATCACCGCTCTGGAAAAGCGCATCGAGGAGCTCCACCTCGAGACGCAGAACGCCCAGGCAGCCGTCACCGACGCAGAGCCGTCGTACGCGGGTCTCGGCGCGCGCGTCGAGAAGATCCTCCGCCTCGCCGAGGAAGAGGCGAAGGATCTGCGCGAGGAGGCGCGCCGCGCCGCAGAGCAGCACCGCGAGCTCGCCGAGTCGGCGGCCCAGCAGGTCCGCAACGACGCAGAATCGTTCGCTGCGGAGCGCAAGTCCAAGGCGGAGGACGAGGGCGTCCGGATCGTCGAGAAGGCCAAGAGCGACGCCTCCGCACTGCGCGCCGAGGCGCAGAAGGACGCGCAGTCCAAGCGGGAGGAGGCGGACGCCCTCTTCGAGGAGACCCGCGCCAAGGCCGCGCAGGCCGCCGCCGACTTCGAGACGAACCTCGCCAAGCGCCGCGAGCAGTCCGAGCGCGACCTGGCGTCGCGTCAGGCCAAGGCCGAGAAGCGGCTCGCCGAGATCGAGCACCGCGCCGAGCAGCTTCGCCTGGAGGCCGAGAAGCTGCGCACCGACGCCGAGCGCCGCGCCCGCCAGACGGTGGAGACCGCGCAGCGCCAGGCCGAGGACATCGTGGCCGACGCCAACGCCAAGGCCGACCGCATCCGTTCGGAATCCGAGCGCGAGCTCGCGGCCCTCACCAACCGCCGCGACAGCATCAACGCTCAGCTGACGAACGTCCGCGAGATGCTGGCGACCCTCACCGGTGCCGCGGTCGCCGCGACCGGCGCGCCCGCCGCCGAGGACGAGCCGATCTCCCGTGGGGTGCCCGCCCAGCAGACCCGGTAA
The DNA here is from genome assembly GCF_049974585.1 of Streptomyces sp. UG1. Taxonomy (NCBI): domain Bacteria; kingdom Bacillati; phylum Actinomycetota; class Actinomycetes; order Kitasatosporales; family Streptomycetaceae; genus Streptomyces; species Streptomyces sp. UG1. Next base: position 16,249 of record NZ_JBNGGG010000028.1, read on the forward strand.
CAATCCGGCGCACATCTGCTGAATTTCGCAAAGCCCTCTGCCACTGGGGTGGCAGAGGGCTTTGTCCCGTTTTAGCGTGGGCGGCATGATCGAGCTCGAGGGGCTGACGAAGCGGTACGGCGAGAAAGTGGCGGTCAACAACCTCACATTCAGCGTGAGACCGGGCATCGTCACGGGCTTCCTCGGCCCCAACGGTGCGGGCAAGTCGACCACGATGCGGATGGTCCTGGGCCTGGACCGGCCCACGGCCGGCGACGTCCGTATCGACGGCAAGCACTACGACCAGCTCAAGGATCCGCTGACGTACATCGGCGCCCTGCTGGAGGCCAAGGCCTGGCACGGCGGGCGCAGCGCCCGCAACCATCTGCTGTGCCTCGCGCAGAGCAACGGCATCCCGAGCAGCCGGGTGCGCGAGGTGCTGGACACGGTCGGGCTCACGGCGGTCGCGAGGAAGAAGACCAAGGGCTTCTCGATGGGTATGGGCCAGCGGCTCGGCATCGCCGCCGCGCTGCTCGGCGATCCGCGGATCCTGATGTTCGACGAGCCGGTCAACGGCCTCGACCCCGAGGGCATCCACTGGATCCGGAACCTGATGAAATCGCTGGCCGCGCAGGGCCGGACCGTGTTCGTCTCGTCCCACCTGATGAGCGAGATGGCGCTGACCGCCGACCACCTCGTCGTCATCGGCCAGGGGCGGCTGCTCGCCGACACCTCCATGCCCGACTTCATCGCCCGCAACTCTCGGGCCTACGTCCGCATCCGCACCCCCCAGCGCGAGCGGCTGCTCGATGTGCTGCACCAGGGCGGGATCACCGCCGTACAGGCCGGCAACGGCACGCTGGAGGTGGACGGCGGCAAGTCCGAGCAGATCGGGGAGCTGGCGGCGCGCCACCAGATCGTGCTGCACGAGCTGAGCCCGCAACAGGCCTCCCTGGAGGAGGCGTTCATGCAGTTGACCGCGGAGTCGGTGGAGTACCACGCGCACGCCGACGCGGCGCAGCCACCGCCACAGCCGCCGCAACAGCAGCGGCAGTGGGGCGCGGACTGGAGGAGGAGCTGAGCATGGTGATCACCCAGGTCATCCGCTCCGAGTGGACCAAGATCCGGTCCGTGGCGTCGACCGTGTGGACGCTGTCGCTGGCCGTGGTGGTCACCATCGCCCTCGGCATCCTGATCTCGGCCCTGTCGAAGAACGAGTTCGACAACATGAGCCGGCGCGACCAGCTCTCCTTCGACCCGACCTTCATCAGCTTCGCCGGGATGAGCCTCGGTCAGCTCGCGATGATCGTGTTCGGGGTGCTCGTGGTGTCGAACGAGTACAGCACCGGCATGATCCGCAGCTCGCTGGCCGCCGTGCCGCAGCGCGGCACCTTCCTGTTCAGCAAGATCGCGGTGGCGACCGGCCTCGCCCTGGTCGTCGGCCTGGCCACCAGCTTCGTGACGTTCTTCCTGGGGCAGGCGATGCTGGGCGAGCACAGGGCGCAGATCGGCGACCCGGGTGTGCTGCGCGCGGTGATCGGCGGCGGGCTCTACATGACCCTCATCGCGATGTTCTCGATGGGCGTCGCCGCGATGCTGCGCTCACCGATGCTGTCGCTGGGCATCCTGATGCCGTTCTTCTTCCTGGTCTCCAACATCCTCGGCAATGTCTCGGCCACCGAGAAGATCGGCCGGTATCTGCCCGACCAGGCCGGCAACAAGATCATGCAGGTGGTCACCCCGATCGACGACGACGTGCCGTACGGCCCCTGGGGCGGCCTGGGCATCATGGTGCTGTGGGTGATCGCGGCACTCGCGGGCGGCTACGCCACGCTCAAGAAACGGGACGCCTAGCGTGGGGCCCGAGACAGGTTCGTTCGCACGCCAGTTTTTACCCGCCCTTGAGTGGAACCGTCAGCGCCCCGATATCCTCCTAACCCTTACGGGGGCGTGTGCCCCGCTGTCCTGATCCTTTCGATGGGTGCGGAGCATGATCGAAGCAGTCGGCCTGACCAAGCGCTACGGCGACAAGACCGCTGTGTACAACCTGTCCTTCCAGGTGCGGCCCGGTTCCGTCACCGGCTTTCTGGGCCCGAACGGCTCCGGCAAGTCGACGACGATGCGGATGATCCTCGGCCTGGACAACCCGACCGCAGGTCATGTCACCATCGGCGGCTATCCGTACCGCAGGCTGCCCAACGCCCCGCGTCAGGTCGGCGCGCTGCTGGACGCCAAGGCGGTGCACGGCGGCCGGGCCGCGCGCAACCACCTGCTGAGCCTGGCCCAGCTCTCGGGCATCCCGGTCCGGCGGGTGGACGAGGTGCTGGGCGTGGTCGGCCTCCAGGACGTGGCCGGGCGGCGCTCCAAGGGCTTCTCGCTCGGCATGGGCCAGCGGCTCGGCATCGCCGCCGCGCTGCTCGGCGACCCGCAGGTGCTGCTGTTCGACGAGCCGGTCAACGGCCTCGACCCCGAGGGCATCCTCTGGGTGCGCAACCTGATGAAGTCGCTCGCGGCGGAGGGCCGCACCGTCTTCGTCTCCTCGCACCTGATGAGCGAGATGGCGCTGACCGCCGACCACCTGATCGTCATCGGGCGCGGCCAGTTGCTGGCCGACATGAGCGTGCAGGACTTCATCGCGGCGAACTCCGCCGGCTTCGCCCGGGTGCGTACGCCCGACACCGAGCCGCAGTTGCGCGAGAAGCTGTCCGCCGCGCTCGCCGAGGCGGGCGGGCATGTGCTGCCCGAGCAGGACGGCGCGCTCCGGGTGACTGGACTGCCGCTCCCGCGCATCAGCGACATCGCGCACGACACCGACGTACGGCTGTGGGAGCTGTCGCCGCACCAGGCCTCGCTGGAGGAGGCGTACATGCGGATGACGCAGGGCGCGGTCGACTACCGCTCGACCATCGACCAGAAGGAAGGGCTCCAGCAGCCGCTGCCGCCCGGCGCGCAGCCGCCGATGCCGGTACCGGGCCAGGGCCAGCCGGGCTGGTACGCCCCGCCGCCGCCCCAGCAGGGCGGGCAGCCGTTCGCCGGGCCGCAGGGCCGGCCCGGGCCGTACGGCGCCCCCGGGGCGCCCGGCGCCGACACACCCAACCCGTACGCCCAGCCCGCCCCGCAGGCCCCGGGCCAGGCTCCGGCACAGCCCGCACCGCCGGCCCCGCCGAGCCCCATCCAGCAGCCCCCCGCCGCGCAGCAGGCCCCGCAAGGCCCCGCCCAGCCGCCGGCAGCCCCGTCCGCCCCGGCCGCCTCCTCCGCCCCGACCGAGTCCAAGGACGCCCGATGAGCACGCCGCAGCCCCCGATGCCGCAGACCGCCGCACCGAACTGGCAGGCGGCACCCGGCCCGTCGCAGCCCACCTACAGTTCGCCGATCCCCGTGGTGCGCACGCACCTCGGGCACGCGCTCGCCTCGGAGTGGACCAAGATCCGGTCGGTGCGCTCCACGATGTGGACGCTGGGCGTGTTCGTACTGCTCGTCGTCGGCATCGGACTGGCGGCCGCCGCGCTGGTCGCCGCCAACTCGGCGGAGGGCAGCCTCGCCGGCGAGAACCCGCTGTCCTTCGGCTTCTTCGGGCTGCTGCTCGGCAGCATCTGCATCATCACGCTCGGCGTGCTGACCACGGCCTCGGAGTACGGCACCGGCATGATCCGCACCACGATGACCGCGTGCCCGACCCGCGGGCGGGTGCTGGCGGCCAAGGCGATCGTGTTCTTCGTGGTCGCGTTCGCGGTGACGCTGGCGTCGGCCGTGCTGGTCGCCCTCGCGGACGTGGCGATGCTGGAGGGCGCCCGGGAGCCGTCCGGTCAGGAGTGGCTGAAGGGCACCCTCGGCATCTCGCTCTTCATCGCGCTGCTCGGCCTGCTCTCGCTCGTCGTCGGCTCGATCATCCGGCACTCGGCGGGCGCGATCACCATCATGATCGGCGTGGTGCTGGCCCCGCTGGTCATCGCGATGTTCATGTTCTCGGAGTCGCTCCAGGACCTTCAGCAGGCCCTGATCGAGTACTCCATCCCGAACCAGTTCAGCGTCTTCTACACCCAGTCCCTCACCGAGTCCGGCCCGAGCGGCTGGGACCCCCTGTGGATCATGCTGGGCGTGACGGCCGCCGCGTTCGCGGGCGCCTACGCACTGCTGGAGAAGCGGGACGTGTAAGACGCATCCGGAGTTCAGAACTTGGGCGCGTTACGGGACCGCTGCACCCGCGTGGTGCGGCGGTCCTTCGCGTTCCAGCACGCCTTGTGCCAGTGGCGGCGGTCGTCGACGCCCGCGTGGTCCGGCCAGGCGACGACGTGCGGGACGCCGTCCGGGATCATCTGGTCGCAGCCCGGGCAGCGGTACGCCTTGCCCTGGGCGCTGGCGCCCGCCACATGCCGCACGTTCCAGTCCTCGCCCCGCCAGCTCTCCGTGGACTGCCAGCCGCCGTAGCGGCCGGGACGGTCGCCCTCGGCACCGCGCCCGGACGAGGCAGCGCCTTTGGGGCCGTTGAATCGGTTGCGACGCGGGGACACGGAACACCTCACGGGGCTATACAGGATGCACGGGTCATGTCCAGCCTACGCGGCACGGACAGGGGTAGCCGTACGGCACCAACCCCCACAAGTCCCCCACCATGGTCATCGATTCTGCAGACAATCCGCAAATCTCTCCGCCAGGCCGTGTCTTCGGCACGTGTCAGACGGTTATGCCCGGTGGGGGAGCTCCGCGTCGGAGCCAAGGAAGCAGGAAAAAGCAATGCGCGTAGGAAGTTTCGTGTTGGCGGCCCGGTTCCCGGGGCAGGGCGACGGGGAGGCGCTGCACCGCGCGGTCCGCTCCGCCGAGGTCGCCGAGGAAGCGGGGCTCGACTCGGTCTGGCTGGCCGAGCACCACTTCGTGCCGTACGGCACCTGTCCGTCCGCGATCACCCTGGCCGCCTTACTGCTCGGCCGCACCAGCAGACTGCGGGTCGGCACGGCGGTCACCGTGCTGCCCACCGCCCACCCGGTGGCCGTCGGCGAACAGGCAGCGATGCTGCACATCGCCTCCGGCGGGCGGTTCTCGCTGGGCGTGGGGCGCGGCGGGCCCTGGGTCGACCTGGAGGTGTTCGGCTCCGGTCTCGAGGCGTACGAGGAGGGGTTCCCGGAATCACTCGATCTGCTGCTGCGCTGGCTGCGCGAGCCCTCGGTCGCGGCCCGCGGCGGGCGGTTCGACTTCCGCGAAGTCCCCGTCGTCCCCAGGCCGTCGGAGTGCCTGACGGACGTCGAGGGGCCCGAGGTCGTCGTCGCCTGTACGTCGCCGCAGAGCGTGCGCCTCGCCGCCGAGCGCGGGGTGCCGATGCTGCTCGGGATGCATGTGGGCGACGAGGAGAAGGCCGAGATGGTCGCCCTGTGGCGGCAGCACGCGCGCGCGGCCGGGCGCCCGGCCGACGAGATCCGCGGCGCGGGCCATGTGTCGGCCGGCGTCTGCCAGATCGCGGACCGGCGCACGGACGCGGTGGAGGCGCTGACGAAGGCGATGCCGGGCTGGCTCAGGCAAGGCCTGGAGGCCCATGTGACGGTGGACGGCCGGCATCGCGCGATGCGCGACCCGCTGGCGTACACCGAACTGCTCTGCGGGCTGCACCCGGTGGGTACCCCGCGCCTCGCCGCCGACCGTCTGGCGGCGACCAGCGAGCGGACCGGCATCTCCCGCTTCGCACTGCTCGTGGAGGGCTCGGGCGACCTGGCGGCGACCGAGGAGAACGTACGGCGGCTGGGCGCCGAAGTGCTGCCGCACCTCGGCTGAGTCGCCCTGGGGCCGGCCGAACGGCCCGGTCCGCCAGAGGGCTTGCCGCCCCGGTACTGATTGCACCTCCCGCGTACGGAGCGGCAAGCAAGCGGTCACCGCGTCAGCAGTCCCTGAGTTCCGGGGACTGGTTCAGCAGTTGACTGCGGACCGAGGTGAAGCGAGCCAGCGTCTCGTCGACCGAGGAGTCAAGCGGGAACACCGCCACCCGGTGGCAGTTCTGGAAGGCCAGTCGCACCCCGAAGTGCCGCTGCAGCGCGCCGCGTATCGCGTCACTCGCAAGCGCACGCAGCAACTGGCCACGTGCCTGCTCGTCCGGCGGGGGCGTCAGGTTGTCGGCGAACGCGCCGCCGTCGACCTTCAGCTGGGCCACCAGGGAGCTGATCATCTCCCATGCGTAGGGCAGGGAGGTCCGGACGCAGTCGACGAAGGCGGCTTCGTCGACCTCGCCTCGCTCGGCCTGTTCGAGTAGGGCCGGTGAGACGTCGAGCGACATGGGTTCTCCTCTCGCACCCCCACCGCGGCGGGGGTTGCCGGACAGATAAGGGAGTTCGCGATACCGGACACGCTGTGTACACGCCTCGCGACCTCCCGTTTAATACGGTAGGCAACAGACGGTGACGGCACCACGAGATTGCGTACATCGGCGGTCCTCATTGGGCACATGGGCACACAATCGGCCAGAAATGAACAGGGGCAGTCCGGTGTCTTACGGACTCCCACGGGGCGAATCGCGTCGACACCGGCCCGTCGAGTAGCGTTGCCGACCATGCGTCTCGTCATTGCCCGATGCTCCGTCGACTACGCGGGCCGGCTCACCGCCCACCTGCCCTCGGCGCCCCGTCTGATCCTGGTCAAGGCGGACGGCAGCGTCTCGATCCACGCGGACGACCGGGCCTACAAGCCCCTGAACTGGATGTCGCCGCCCTGCACTCTGAAGGAGGGGGACGGCGAGCAGCAGGACGTCTGGACCGTCATCAACAAAGCGGGCGAGAAGCTGATCATCACGATGGAGGAGATCCTCCACGACTCCTCGCACGAACTGGGCGTGGACCCCGGTCTGATCAAGGACGGCGTGGAAGCGCACCTCCAGGAACTCCTCGCGGACCGCATCGAAACGCTCGGCGAGGGCTACACGCTCATCCGCCGCGAGTACCCGACGGCCATCGGCCCGGTCGACATCCTGTGCCGGGACGCGGACGGCGCGACGGTCGCGGTCGAGATCAAGCGGCGCGGCGAGATCGACGGTGTGGAACAGCTCACGCGCTACCTGGAGTTGCTCAACCGCGACCCCCATCTCGCCCCGGTGCGCGGCATCTTCGCGGCCCAGGAGATCAAGCCCCAGGCCCGTGTCCTCGCGACGGACCGCGGCATCGGCTGCCAGGTGCTGGACTACGACGCGCTGCGCGGGATCGAGGACGACAAGCTGCGGCTGTTCTGACCGGGGGCGTCCGCGGTCGTACGACGGTGAGGGCCGGGTCCGTTGGACGGACCCGGCCCTCTTGTCCTGTTCGGCGCGTCAGATCACCGGTTCCGAGCCGGTGCTCGGTGTGCCCTCGTCCGTGGACGTGGGCGCGCTCGCGGAGGTGGTGGTCTCCGTCGGGCTGGAGGAGGCGGAGTCGCTGGCCGAGTTCGAGGAGGTCGGATCGTCCGTCGGATCCCCGGTCGGGTCCTCGGTCGGGGTGGTCGGATCCTCCGTCGGGGTCGGATCGCCCGTCGGGGTCGGGTCGTCCGTGGGCGTCGGCGGCCTGGTCGGGGAAGGCGGCCTCGTCGGCGACGAAGACGGCTTCTTCGTCGGCGAGGGCGAGGAACCGCCGCCCGGACTCTGCGTGCCGCTCGGGTCGTCCGACGGGTCCGTCGGCTCGTCCGTCGGGGCCGGGTCGTCCGCCGTGCCGTACGAGCCGTCGGGCCCCGGATCCGTCGGCCGACTCGTCGCCTTGCCCGTGTCGCCGGAACCCTCCCCGTCGTCGCCCTCCACCTTCTCCGCCCCCAGGCTGTCGTCGCCGGGGCCCTGGCTGGCGGACGGGTTGACGCCGACCTGGTTGGACGGCGCGTTGGGGTCGTTGTCGGACGTGGCGCCCAGCGTCACCACCGTGCCGAGCACCGCCACGAGGAGCGCGCCCGCGCCGGCCGCGACGAGGTTGCGCCGCGCGAAGCTGCGGACACCGCCGCGGCCCTTGTGCGAGGCCGACGGCGACGGCGAGGACGCCTGGTGCGTGACGAGGGTCGTGGTGTCCCCAGCGGGCGGGAACGCGGCCGGCACACCGCCCGGCGGCGACTGCGACTCCTCGTAGCGGGCGTCCGGCACCTCCTCCCCCGCCGTCGCGGCGAAGGCGGCCACCCCCGGCGTGGTCCCGGAGCGGTCCGAGACCAGCGCGAGGGCGCGGCGGCCCGCGACGGTGCCGCGCTTGTCGGCGAGGGCGCCGCGCAGCCCGATGGAGGTCTCCAGCTCGGCACGGGCCCGGTCGAGGCGGCCGCCGCAGAGCGCGAGGATGCCCAGCTCGTGGTGGAAGTAGGCCTGTTCGGAGACGTCGCCGACGAGGCGGGCGGCCTCGGCGCCGGCCCGCAGCACCCGCTCCCAGGCGCTCCAGTGCAACCCGGCCGCGAACGCGGGCGCCGCCGTGCGGGCGAGCCGTACGGTCGGGCTCTCCTCGCCCTCGGCGGGCGGTGTCGTACTCGGCACCAGCAGGCCCAGCGCGGCGAGCACGGCGTCGGCCTCGGCGCAGACGCGCTCCGGTGTGACCGAGGGGTGCCCGGCCCACCAGGCGTAGTGCCGGGCGGCGGTGAGGGCGTTGTCCCGGGCCTCGTCGGCGTATCCGGCGGACTCCAGCTGGGCCAGGACGCCGGCGGCGAGCCGGTAGCGGGAGCCGACCGGCGAGACCAGCCCGCAGTCGGCCAGCTCGCCGAGTGCGGCGTCGGCGTGGGTGTCGCCGACCAGCGCGGGCAGATGCGCCTGGTGCGGCACCTCGCCGCCGAGCGCGACGGCGAACCTCAGGGTGGTGCGGGCGGAGGCGCTGAGCCGCGAGGCGAGCAGCGGCGCCGGTCCGGCGGCCTCGCCGAGCGAGGGCAGGGGCGGCTGCGCGCCGCCGTCCTCGGGGTCGACCGGAGCGTCGGCCGGTGGCGGGGCGTCCTCGAAGACGCCGTACTCGTCGACGGCGTCCGCTTCGGCCCGCAGTTGGTCCCGCTGCCGCAGCAGCGCCCCGGCCTGGACGAACCGCAGCGGCAGGCCCTCCGACTCGAACCACAGGTCGCCGGCCCAGTTCAGCTCGTCCTCGGTGAGGACCCGGCCGACCGCGCGCTCCAGCAGGTCCATGCTCGCGGTGCGGTCGAGCCCGTCGAGCGTGACGTCCTCGATGCCGGACTCGGCGGACGGCGCGGGCACATCGGGCGTGGCGCCGATCAGGAAGGCGCACTCGGGGGTCGCGTCGAGCAGCTCGTCGAGCGCGGCGCCGCCGAACTCGATGTCGTCCAGGACGACGACCGCGCCGATCTCACGCACGCAGGAGAGCAGTTCGTCCTGATCGGGGCGGTGAAGGGGCGCGCTGTAGACGGAGTACAGCAGGTCGTACAGCAGGTCGGCCGGGTCGCGGTGGAAGCCGCTCAGGCGCACGACGCCGTCGGGGGCGAGGTCCGCGCAGTCCTCGGCGACGAGGTCGAGGAGGCTGGTGCGGCCGGCGCCCCGGGGGCCGACCAGACGTACGGAGCGGCCGCGGGCGAGCAGCCGTACGAGCTGTTCGCGCTCGTCCTGGCGGGCCAGGAGCGGCTGTGCGGGACGGGTCGGCCCGGGCGGGACGGGCGGCTTGGCGGCGCGCTCGGCCTCGGCGCGTTCGGCCGGGGCCAGCTTGGCGGGCCGCTCGGGCCGCTCCGCGGGCGGGCAGACCTCGATCTCGCTGCCGTCGACGGGGTTGACGGTGAGCAGGAAGTCGCCCGAGACCAGTTGCACCGTGCGGGCGAGTGCGGGCGTGTGCTGTCCGAAGTCGGGTGTCAGGGGATCCCTGGGCGGGCGCGGGCGCGACGACTGACCGCCGGCCTCATGGCCGTACTCCTCGGGTCCCCGGTTGTTCGGGTCCATAGGTTCAAGCCCCCCAAAAGCGTCGTGTGCCCAAGCCAAGCCCCTCCCGGCCTTGCTGCACACCGCGCTGTCGCTTCTGGTCCGGGCCCGCTCGAAGGGGTTTGTCCATGCAGCGGGCAGCCGAACCCTAAACCTTTGCACAGTATCTACGACAGGTCGGGGTACCGCGCCGCCCGAGACATCACAGTCTCGTGAGAATTGTGCGTGACATGCGCTTCGCAGCCGGAACGCCCGACTGCCCCGCCCCACCCGTGCCGGGCGTCACACCCGGGGCAGTGACTCCACCCCGATGCCGCCTTCGATCGCCAGGATCCGGTGCAGCCGGGTGGCCACCAGCAGGCGTTGCATCTGCGGCGGCACACCGCGCAGCACCAGGCGCCGGCCGCAGCGGCCGGCCCGCCGATGGGCCCCCATGATCACCCCGAGTCCGGTGGCGTCCCAGAACTCCAGCTCGGACAGGTCCAGCACCAGATCGCCGACTCCGTCGTCGACGGCCGAGTGCAGGACCGTACGGGCGTCCGCCGCGCTGCGGACGTCGAGGCGGCCCCCGACGACCAGCTCGGCGTGGTCGCCCCTGATGTACATATGCGCTCCCCAAGCGTGCGTACGTGCGTGCTCCGCGATGCGTTGTCTTTGCTGTGGCCGGTGATGCAACCTCTGACTGCGTTGAGCAGCCAGAGGTTTCCGTCTGTAAGCGAACCGATACCGAATTCACCCCATCGCGTGATACGCGTGGGGGCTGTGCGGTGGTCTACGAAACCTCAGTAGCTGTAAAAGCCTTGCCCGCTCTTGCGTCCGATGTCACCCGCGTCCACCATCCGGCGCATCAGCTCCGGCGGGGCGAACTTCTCGTCCTGGGACTCGGTGTAGATGTTGCCGGTGGCGTGCAGCAGGATGTCGACGCCGGTGAGGTCCGCCGTGGCGAGCGGGCCCATGGCATGGCCGAAGCCCAGCTTGCAGGCGAGGTCGATGTCCTCGGCGGTGGCGACACCCGACTCGTAGAGCTTGGTGGCCTCGACGACGAGCGCCGAGATCAGCCGGGTGGTGACGAAGCCGGCGACGTCCCGGTTGACGACGATGCAGGTCTTGCCGACGGACTCGGCGAACTCGCGCGCCGTGGCGAGGGTTTCGTCGCTCGTCTTGTAGCCGCGGACCAGCTCGACGAGCTGCATCATCGGCACCGGCGAGAAGAAGTGCACACCGACGACCCGCTCGGGGCGCTCGGTGGCTGCCGCGATCTTGGTGATCGGGATGGCGGAGGTGTTGGAGGCGAGCACGGTGTCCTCGCGGACGATCTTGTCGAGCGTGCGGAAGATCTCGTGCTTGACCTCGAGCTTCTCGAAGACGGCCTCTACCACTACGTCCGCGTCGGCGGCGGCGTCCAGGTCGGTGGTCGCGGTGATACGGGCGAGGGCGGCGTCGGCGTCGTGCGCCTCCAGCTTGCCCTTGCCGACGAACTTGTCGTACGACGCCTTGATGCCGTCGGTGCCACGCCTGAGCGCCTCGTCGGTGACATCCCGCAGGACGACGTCCCAGCCCGCCTGAGCGGAGACCTGGGCGATCCCGGAACCCATCAAGCCGGCGCCGATGACGGCAAGCTTCCGTGCCACTGTTGCGACTCCCCTTTGAAACGCCTTACACCCTGTTTACGTTGCCTCTTCGGCGGACCTTAGCGGTCGTGAGGGACTGTGTGACCGGTTAGTAACGCGAGTCACGTCTCATCTGACGGACATCACACCGGCGGCGGCACGCGGGACCCAATTGCACGTTTCTCACCGTTGGTTCGCGGAGGCCGGCAGGCCCAGTGCGGTGCGGATCTGTACGACGTGCTCCGTCCCGCTGTGCCGCTCCACGGAGCGCAGCGACTCCAGGAAGGCGTCCGCGTCGGACGCGTCGGCAACCTTCCGCCACAGCGGCAGTCCCGTCTTCAGCTCGGCCACGAGCCGCTCGGTGGGGCGCTCGGCGCCGGCCAACTCGGTGTCCTCGAGCCGCTGGATGGTCTCGGCCTGTGCCTCGGCCATCCGCTCGGCCCAGGCCTTGGCGCCGGCGAGGTCCTGTTCGGGGCTCTTCGCCGGGCGCAGCGCCGTCGCCACGTACAACGGCTTCGCGGCGGACAGGAAGGCCAGTTGGTCGGTGTCGAAATCGGACTCGCGGCGACGGACCGAGCCGTCGAGTTCGGCGTCGCCCGGCCGCACCACCCAGCACTGCACGGTGCGGCGCCCGGCGTTCCAGCCCACCTCGTCGGGATGGAAGTAGGCGGTCCGCAGCCGCCCGGAGCCCTCCGGGTCCACGGCGTAGTCGATGAAGAGCTCGGCGCAGCGCTCCCACGCGACCTCGGCGATCGCCTCCCGGCCCGGGAACTGCTCCTGCTCGGCGAGCCGGAACGTGGCGTACGCCTCCGCGCGGTGCGCCTCGTCGCACGGGATCACCTGCACGCCGCCCTTGCCGAGCGGCGGCGTGTCCTTCTCCCGCATCCAGGCGCCGGGGTTGAAGCAGTCGCCGACGTCGAGCGACTGGACCGTGGTCCACCCCGGCTCCGTCACCGCACCGCTGTCGTCCCGGGCGGGGCCGGAGAACGTCCAGACCCTGAAGTCGCCCACCGTGGCGAGGCCGGCGGCCAGCACCAGAACCGCGCCGGAGACGGAGACCCCGGCAATGGCGAGGCCTTTGCCCCGCTGGCCCTTTCTGGGTATCTGCCACAGCGCGACCAGACCGAAGACCAGCCCCAGGGGCGCGAGGCACACCAGCAGCGCGGTCACCAGGGAGGTGACCGCGAAGGCGTTCAGGGCCGGCGGCACCGGCGGCGGCATCGGACTCCACTGCGGTCCGGGCCCGTGCGGGTACTGGGGGTACTGGGGGTACTGGGGGTACTGCGGCGGAGGAACCGACATGCGATCACGAATATCAGGCCATGACCGAAAACGAACGTGCCCGAGATCACAAAGGACCGGGATCGTTATCCATCAGCCGCCCGGGACCGGGCCCACGCGCGTGTTCCGAACGGCCGGGGCGTAACTACGCTGGTCGCATGGTCAATCTGACGCGCATCTACACCAGGACCGGCGACCAGGGCACCACCGCCCTCGGCGACATGAGCCGGGTCGCCAAGACCGACCTGCGGATCTCGGCGTACGCCGACGCCAACGAGGCCAACGCGGTGCTCGGCACGGCGATCGCGCTGGGCGGGCTCGGCGAGGAGGTCGTCAAGGTCCTCACCCGGGTGCAGAACGACCTGTTCGACGTGGGCGCGGACCTGTCGACGCCGGTCGTGGAGAAGCCGGAATTTCCGCCGCTGCGGGTCGAGCAGTTCTACATCGACAGGCTGGAGGCGGACTGCGACCGCTTCAACGAGCGGCTGGAGAAGCTGCGCTCCTTCATCCTGCCCGGCGGCACACCGGGCGCGGCCCTCCTGCACCAGGCCTGCACCGTCGTACGACGGGCCGAGCGCTCCACGTGGGCGGCCCTGGAGGTCCACGGCGAGACCATGAACCCGCTGACCGCGACGTACCTGAACCGCCTGTCCGACCTCCTGTTCATCCTCGCCAGGACGGCGAACAAGGAGGTCGGGGACGTGCTGTGGGTGCCGGGCGGGGAACGCTAGCGGCTCGACGCCCGGCTCATGAGCGGGCGCGCTCCTTGTCGGTGGTGAGCCGGGGCGGGTCCTCGGCGTCGGCGGGGGCCTTCTTCGGCCAGATCCAGTAGCCGAGGGCGATCAGCCCGTAGATGCCGACCGTGCGGATCGCCACCCACTGGAAGGCGCGCAGGGAGCTGATGTCGCCGGAATCGCCGACGTACCAGACCGCGAGCTGGAGCAGGCCCAGGGCCACCGCCGCCCCGTACACCGCCCGCAGCCACAGCCTGGCCTCGTGCCGGGCGCGGGCGCGGCCGTAGCGCGGGGGCTTGCGCGGCGGCGGGGCGCCGCCCAGGCGATGGGCCGCGTGGCCGTCGAGCCAGCGGATCGTGTAGTGGCCGAAGGCCACGGTGTAGCCGATGTACAGCGCCGCCACCCCGTGCTCCCAGCCCGGCTCCGCACCGTTCTTCAGGTCGATCGCCGTGGCGATGAACAGCACCAGCTCCAGCACCGGCTCGCACAGCAGCAGCACCACGCTCGTACGGCGCCACTTCAGCAGGTAGCGGGCGGCGAGGCCCAGCGCCAGCAGCACCCAGAAGCCGACCTCGCAGGCGATGATGAGGGCGACGATCACGACTTGCTCCCTTCGGTCACCGTTCCAGGCTCCCGTCGGGCGCGGCCCCTTTCGTCGTCGGCGGTGACGAAACCGCGGTACATCGAAGGATGCAGTCCAGGACCGTTCCCGGGCATCAGGCGGACCTGGCGCGTGGTTGGTTGGATGGAGGGCATGGCCGTACGACTGTCCCCACCGCACCCGCACGACGTGCGCATCGCGGTGGGCGGACTGCTCGGCGGGCTCCTGCTGTGGGGGCTCGGGCTCAGTCCGCGCCCTTCCGGGTCCAGCCTCGTCCTGTGGTCGCCGTACTGGGCGGTGCTGGTGCCGCTCGTCGTGACGGCCGCCTGCGAGTTGCTGCGCCGCACCCGGCCCCGGCTGGGCCTGGTGATCGGCACGGCCGCGCTGGTCGCCGACACCATCACGATGGGCAACGTGGTCACCATCGTGCTGTTCACCGACCTGATGTACGCGGCCGTCCTGTACGGCACGCCCGCCGCCGCCCGCCGTCTGCCCTGGGTCACCGGCCTGCTGACGGTGATCGGCGGTGTGGTGCCCGCCGCGCTCTGGCGGGACCCGGAGGGCCTGCTGATCGGCGTGGGCGTCGGCGTGGTCGCACTCGCGCCCGCGTCCACGGGCTGGGTCGTCCGCAACCACCGTGACGCCGCCGAGGCCGCCCGGCTGCGCGCCGAGCAGACCGCGCTGCTCGCCGAGGTGGACCGCTCCCAGGCCGTCACGGCCGAACGGGCCCGGATGGCACGCGAGTTGCACGACATGGTGGCCAACCACCTCTCCGCGATCGCCATCCACTCCACGGCCGCGCTCTCCATCGACGATCCGTCGACCTCCCGCGAGGCCCTCTCCGTCATCCGGGAGAACAGCGTCGAAGGACTCGCCGAGATGCGCCGGCTGATCGGCATCCTGCGCGACGGCGGCGACGACCACGAACCCTCCGCCGTCCCCACCCTCGACGGCCTCGCCGCCCTGGTCGAGGGCGCCCGCGCCAACGGCCTCGACGTCCACCTCGACACCGACCACGGCACCGTCCCGGCCCCCGTCGAACTCGCCGCCTACCGCATCGTCCAGGAGTCCTTGACCAACGCCCTCAAGCACGCCTCGCCCGGCAGGGTCACGGTCGCTCTGGCCCAGCGGGACGGTTCTCTCGCCGTCGCCGTGACCAGCCCGTTCGGCGACCGCGACGGGCCGCGCGCGCCCGGCTCCGGCGCCGGTCTGGTCGGGATGCGGGAGCGGGTCGCGCTGCTGAGCGGGACGTTTGAAGCGGGCCCCGCCGACGACCCGGTCGCCCCGGACGGCAAGATCTGGGTCGTACGCGCCACGCTTCCGCTGACCGGAGGAGACCCCGCATGATCCGTGTGCTCGTCGCCGAGGACCAGTCCGCCGTCCGCGCCGGGCTCGTCCTCATCCTGCGCAGCGCCCCGGACATCGAGGTGGTCGGCGAGGCCGCGGACGGCGAGCAGGCGGTGGAGCTGGCCCGGGAGCTGCGGCCGGACCTGGTCCTGATGGACGTTCAGATGCCGCGCCTGGACGGGGTGTCGGCCACCCGGCGGGTCGTCGGGGAACGGCTCGCGGACGTGCTCGTGCTCACCACCTTCGACCTCGACGAGTACGTGTTCGGGGCGCTGCGGGCGGGTGCCTCGGGGTTCCTGCTGAAGAACACCGACGCAAAGGACCTGCTGGCGGCGGTCCGTACGGTGGCGCGCGGCGAGGGCCTCATCGCCCCGGCCGTCACCCGGCGCCTGATCGCCGAGTTCGCCGCGAAGCCGGTCCGTGAGCCGACCGCCGACCCCGCCGTCCTCGACAGCCTCACCCGCCGGGAGCGCGAGGTGCTGTCCTGCCTCGGCGAGGGCCTGTCCAACGCGGACATCGCGGCCCGGCTCGACATGGCGGAGGCGACGGTGAAGACCCACGTCAGCCGTCTGCTCGGCAAGCTGGAGCTGCGCAGCCGGGTGCAAGCGGCCGTACTGGCACAGGAATTGGGCGTCTGAACGGACCGTACCGACCGTACACAGAGTGGTCCAGACCTATTGACCCGTGGTCCAGACCTTTCTATTCTCGCGGCACCGTGGGCGTGAAGGCTCAGTCGCGCCCCCAAGACCCCCAAGGAGGCGCGAGATGCGCTTCAGACACAGAGCCGCGGCGGGGCTGGCGACCCTGCTGCTCCCGCTGGCCGGTCTGGTCGGGCTCGCAAGCCCCGCCGAGGCCGTCGGCTCCGCGACCGCAACCTACACCAAGACCCAGGACTGGGGCTCCGGCTTCGAGGGCAAGTGGACGGTGAAGAACACCGGCACCACCGCCCTGACCTCCTGGACCGTCGAGTGGGACTTCCCCTCCGGCACCTCCGTCACCTCCGCCTGGGACGCCGACGTCACCTCCTCCGGCACCCACTGGACCGCGAAGAACAAGTCCTGGAACGGCACCCTCGCCCCCGGCGCCTCCGTCTCCTTCGGCTTCAACGGCACCGGCTCCGGCTCCCCCGCCAACTGCAAGCTGAACGGCGGCAGTTGCGACGGCGGCAGCGTCCCCGGCGACAATCCGCCGTCCGCGCCCGGCACCCCGACCGCCTCCGACATCACCAACACCTCGGTGAAGCTGTCCTGGAGCGCCGCCACCGACGACAAGGGCGTCAAGAACTACGACGTGCTGCGCGACGGCGCCAAGGTCGCGACGGTGACCACCACGTCGTACACGGACACCGGCCTGACCGCCGGCACCGACTACTCCTACACCGTCCGGGCCCGCGACACCGCCGACCAGACCGGCCCGGTCAGCGGCGCCCGCGCGGTGCGCACCACCGGCGGCACGACCGAGCCGCCCACGGGTGACAAGGTCAAGCTCGGCTACTTCACCGAGTGGGGCGTCTACGGCCGCAACTACCACGTCAAGAACCTGGTGACCTCCGGCTCCGCCTCGAAGATCACCCACATCAACTATGCCTTCGGCAACGTCAAGAACGGCCAGTGCACCGTCGACGACACCTACGCCGCCTACGACAAGGCCTACACCGCCGACCAGTCCGTCAGCGGCACCGCCGACACCTGGGACCAGCCGCTGCGCGGCAACTTCAACCAGCTCCGCCAGCTCAAGGCGAAGTACCCGCACATCAAGGTGCTGTACTCCTTCGGCGGCTGGACCTACTCCGGCGGCTTCGGCCAGGCCGCGCAGAACGCCGCCGCGTTCGCCAAGTCCTGCAAGGCCGTCGTCGAGGACCCGCGCTGGGCGGACGTCTTCGACGGCATCGACATCGACTGGGAGTACCCGAACGCCTGCGGTCTGACCTGCGACACCTCGGGACCGGCGGCCTTCCGCACCCTCTCCAAGGCACTGCGTGCCGAGTTCGGCTCGAACTACCTGGTCACCGCCGCCATCACCGCCGACGCCTCCTCCGGCGGCAAGATCGACGCGGCCGACTACGGCGGCGCGGCGCAGTACCTCGACTGGTACAACGTGATGACCTACGACTACTTCGGCGCCTGGGACAGGACCGGCCCGACCGCCCCGCACTCGCCGCTCACGTCGTACTCCGGCATCCCGAAGGAGGGCTTCAACTCCGCCGCCGCCATAGCCAAGCTCAAGGCCAAGGGCGTCCCGGCGAGCAAGCTGCTGCTCGGCATCGGCTTCTACGGCCGCGGCTGGACCGGTGTCACCCAGTCCGCCCCCGGCGGCACGGCCACCGGCCCGGCGAGCGGCACCTACGAGGCGGGCATCGAGGACTACAAGGTCCTCAAGGCGTCCTGCCCGGCCACCGGCACGGTCGGCGGCACCGCGTACGCGCACTGCGGCAGCAACTGGTGGTCGTACGACACCCCGTCGACGATCGCCGGGAAGATGACCTGGGCCAAGAACCAGGGCCTCGGCGGCGCGTTCTTCTGGGAGTTCAGCGGCGACACCGGCAACGGAGAGCTGGTGAGCGCCATCAACAGCGGGCTGTCGTAAAGATTTTCGCTAGGCGACATTGACGCTCCCCCAGACTTCGTCCGGGGGGACCCCCACCCAGCGAGTGAATGTGACTACGCCACATTCACTCGCTGTCCGGGCGGGGCTGCCTCCAGCCACGCGAGGAAACCGGTCAGCGCGTCTTCGCTCATGGCGAGTTCGAGGCGGGTGCCCCGGTGCAGACAGGTGAGGATCACCGCGTCGGAGAGCAGCGCCAGCTCCTCCTCGCCGTCGGGCACCCGGCGGCCGGCCACCTCGATGGCGGAGCGCTCCAGGATGCGGCGCGGGCGGTAGGCGTAGGAGAAGACGCGGTACCACTCGACGCGGTCGCCGTTGTAGCGGGCGACGCCGTAGCTCCAGCCCTTGCCGCTGGTGTCGGTCTTCTCCGGCACGTCCCAGCGCAGGGAACAGTCGAAGGTGCCGCCGGAGCGCTGGATGAGTCTGCGGCGCAGACCGAAGACGAACAGCCCCAGCACCACCAGGGCGACGACGATTCCGCACACAGTCAGAGCGAGGACCATCGACACCGACCTCCTCGTCTCCTAGGTAACGGAACGGAAAAAACTTCCATATCTGCCTCAGCCGCGACCGGCACCGGATCGCTCCGGTCCCAGCCGCGGCTGAGTGACGTCATCGCGTGCGCTCCCCCAGAGCCTAGACGGCCCGGAAGGTGACCCTGTGGGTCAGCGCGCCGTCGCCGCCCGCAGACGGACCTCCGCGCGGCGCTCGGCGTGCGCGTCGTCGTCCGACTTCGCGCGCTCCAGTGCCCGCTCCGCACGCTGGACATCGATCTCGTCCGACAGCTCGGCGATCTCGGCCAGCAGCGACAGCTTGTTGTCCGCGAACGAGATGAAACCGCCGTGCACCGCGGCGACGACGGTCGCACCGTCACTCGTACGGATGGTCACCGGGCCCGACTCCAGCACACCGAGCAGCGGCTGGTGACCGGGCATGACGCCGATGTCGCCGGACGTGGTGCGCGCGACGACCAGGGTGGCCTGGCCCGACCAGACCTCACGGTCGGCGGCGACCAGCGCGACGTGCAGCTCAGCAGCCAAGGTGGCTCCTCGGGTCACCACCCGGCGGTTCTGCCGGGTGTTGGTTACAAGTCTAGTAGGCGTGAGTGAGGGGGCGGGACGAACCCCCGCCCCCTCATCAAGAGCTCAGTGGCTCACGAACCGGTGCGTCAGGAGACGCCCAGCTCCTTCGCGTTCTTCTTGAGGTCCTCGAGACCACCGCACATGAAGAACGCCTGCTCCGGGAAGTGGTCGAACTCACCGTCGCAGATCGCGTTGAACGCGGCGATCGACTCGTCCAGCGGCACGTCGGAGCCGTCCACACCGGTGAACTGCTTGGCGACATGGGTGTTCTGGGACAGGAAGCGCTCCACGCGGCGGGCACGCTGGACGACCAGCTTGTCCTCCTCGCTGAGCTCGTCGATACCGAGGATCGCGATGATGTCCTGGAGGTCCTTGTACTTCTGCAGGATCCCCTTGACGCGCATGGCGGTGTTGTAGTGGTCCTGCGCGATGTAGCGCGGGTCCAGGATGCGGGACGTGGAGTCCAGCGGGTCGATCGCCGGGTAGATGCCCTTCTCGGAGATCGGACGGGACAGCACCGTCGTCGCGTCGAGGTGGGCGAACGTGGTCGCCGGGGCCGGGTCGGTCAGGTCGTCCGCGGGGACGTAGATCGCCTGCATCGAGGTGATCGAGTGACCACGGGTCGAGGTGATGCGCTCCTGGAGGATGCCCATCTCGTCGGCCAGGTTCGGCTGGTAGCCCACCGCGGAGGGCATACGGCCGAGCAGGGTCGACACCTCGGAACCGGCCTGGGTGAAGCGGAAGATGTTGTCGATGAAGAACAGCACGTCCTGCTTCTGCACATCGCGGAAGTACTCCGCCATGGTCAGACCGGCGAGGGCCACGCGCAGACGGGTGCCCGGGGGCTCGTCCATCTGACCGAAGACCAGCGCGGTCTTGTCGATGACGCCCGACTCGCTCATCTCGTCGATGAGGTCGTTGCCCTCACGGGTGCGCTCGCCGACACCGGCGAACACCGACACACCCTCGTGGTTGTTGGCGACGCGGTAGATCATCTCCTGGATGAGCACCGTCTTGCCGACGCCGGCGCCGCCGAACAGACCGATCTTGCCGCCCTTGACGTACGGGGTCAGCAGGTCGATGCACTTGACGCCGGTCTCGAACATCTCGGTCTTCGACTCGAGCTCGTCGAAGTTCGGGGCCTTGCGGTGGATGGACCAGCGCTCGCCGTCGTAGGTCTCGTCGACGTTCAGCACGTCACCGAGGGTGTTGAACACCTTGCCCTTGGTGAAGTCGCCGACCGGGACGGTGATGCCCGTGCCGGTGTCGGTGACCGGGGCCTGGCGGACCAGACCGTCGGTGGGCTGCATGGAGATGGTGCGGACCAGGCCGTCACCCAGGTGCTGGGCGACCTCCAGGGTCAGCGTCTTCTTCTCGCCCGCGTTCGCCGGGTCGGCGACCTCGACGTGGAGGGCGTTGTAGATGTCCGGCATCGCGTCGACGGGGAACTCCACGTCGACGACCGGGCCGATGACCCGGGCGACGCGGCCCGTGGCCGTCGCGGTCTCAACAGTGGTGGTCATTATCGGTCACTCCCCGCGGTCGCGTCGGCCAGGGCTGCGGAGCCACCGACGATCTCGCTGATTTCCTGGGTGATTTCGGCCTGGCGGGCCGCGTTGGCAAGTCGGGAGAGCGTCTCGATGAGCTCTCCGGCGTTGTCGGTGGCCGACTTCATCGCGCGCCGCGTGGCGGCGTGCTTGGAGGCGGCCGACTGAAGCAGCGCGTTGTAGATCCGGCTCTCGACGTACCGCGGCAGCAGGGCGTCGAGGACGTCCTCCGCCGAGGGCTCGAAGTCGTACAGCGGGAGGATCTCGCCCTTGGTGTGCGACTCCTCCGCGACCTCTTCGAGGCTGAGCGGCAGGAGCTGGGCGTCCAGCGCCTGCTGCGTCATCATCGAGACGAACTCGGTGTAGACGATGTGGAGCTCGTCCACGCCGCCCTCGGCCGTCTCCTTCTCGATGGCCTCGATCAGCGGGGCCGCGACCTTCTTGGCGTCCGCGTACGACGGCTCGTCGGTGAAGCCGCTCCACGACTCCGCGATCTTGCGCTCACGGAAGTTGTAGTGCGCCACACCGCGGCGGCCGACGATGTAGACGTCGACCTCCTTGCCCTCGCGCTCCAGCCGCTCGGTCAGCTGCTCCGCCGCCTTGATGGCGTTGGAATTGAAGGCGCCGGCGAGGCCGCGGTCGCTGGTCAGGAGCAGCACCGCGGACCGCGTGACCGTCTCGGCCTGCGTGGTCAGCGGGTGCTTGGTGTTCGAGCCGGTGCCGACCGCCGTGACCGCGCGGGTGAGCTCGGTCGCGTACGGCGTGGAGGCCGCCACCTTGCGCTGCGCCTTGACGACGCGCGAGGCGGCGATCATCTCCATCGCCTTCGTGATCTTCTTGGTCGCGGTGACGGATCGGATGCGACGCTTGTAGACCCGGAGCTGGGCTCCCATGAGTCAGGTCCCTTCCTTACGTCACTTGGAGGCGCTGGTCGCCTTCGGGGCGGCCGGAGCCTCTTCGCCGAGGAGCTTGCCGTCCGCGGTCTCGAACTGCTTCTTGAACTCCGCGATGGCGTCGGCGACGGCGGTGAGGGTGTCGTCCGACATCTTGCCGCCCTCCTTGATGGAGGTCATCAGGCCCTGCTCCTTGCGGTGCAGGTACTCCAGGAGCTCCTTCTCGAAGCGGCGGATGTCGCCGACCGGCACGTCGTCCATCTTGCCGGTGGTGCCGGCCCACACGGAGACGACCTGGTCCTCGGTGGCCATCGGCTCGTACTGGGCCTGCTTCAGCAGCTCGACCATGCGCTGACCGCGCTCCAGCTGCGCCTTCGACGCGGCGTCCAGGTCGGAACCGAAGGCGGCGAACGCCTCCAGCTCACGGAACTGGGCGAGGTCGACGCGCAGTCGGCCGGAGACCTGCTTCATCGCCTTGTGCTGCGCGGAACCACCGACTCGGGAGACGGAGATACCGACGTTCAGCGCGGGGCGCTGACCGGCGTTGAACAGGTCCGACTCCAGGAAGCACTGGCCGTCGGTGATGGAGATGACGTTGGTCGGGATGAACGCCGAGACGTCGTTGGCCTTGGTCTCGACGATCGGCAGACCGGTCATCGAGCCGGCACCCATGTCGTCGGAGAGCTTGGCGCAGCGCTCGAGGAGACGGGAGTGCAGGTAGAAGACGTCACCCGGGTAGGCCTCACGGCCCGGCGGGCGGCGCAGCAGCAGGGACACGGCGCGGTAGGCGTCGGCCTGCTTCGAGAGGTCGTCGAAGATGATGAGGACGTGCTTGCCGTCGTACATCCACTGCTGGCCGATGGCCGAACCGGTGTACGGCGCCAGGTACTTGAAGCCGGCCGGGTCGGACGCCGGGGCGGCCACGATGGTCGTGTACTCCAGCGCGCCGTTCTCCTCCAGCGCGCGGCGGACCGACGCGATGGTCGAGCCCTTCTGGCCGATGGCGACGTAGATGCAGCGGACCTGCTTGTTCGGGTCGCCGGTGCGCCAGTTGTCGCGCTGGTTGATGATCGTGTCGACGGCCAGCGCGGTCTTGCCGGTCTGGCGGTCACCAATGATGAGCTGACGCTGGCCACGGCCGATCGGGGTCATCGCGTCGACGGCCTTGTAGCCGGTCTCCATCGGCTCGTGCACCGACTTGCGCTGCATGACCGTGGGGGCCTGCAGCTCGAGGGCGCGGCGACCGGTGGTCTCGATCTCGCCGAGGCCGTCGATCGGGTTGCCGAGCGGGTCGACGACGCGGCCGAGGTAGCCCTCGCCGACGGCCACGGAGAGCACCTCACCGGTGCGCTGCACCGGCTGACCCTCCTCGATGCCGCTGAACTCACCGAGGACGATGGCACCGATCTCGCGCTCCTCGAGGTTGAGGGCGAGGCCGAGGGTGCCGTCCTCGAACTTCAGCAGTTCGTTGGCCATGGCCGAGGGCAGGCCCTCGACCTTCGCGATGCCGTCGCCGGCAAGGGTGACCGTACCGACCTCCTCGCGCGAGGCCGCGTCCGGCTTGTACGACTGGACAAAGTTCTCCAGCGCGTCCCGGATCTCCTC
Source organism: Streptomyces sp. UG1 (assembly GCF_049974585.1). Lineage (NCBI taxonomy): Bacteria > Bacillati > Actinomycetota > Actinomycetes > Kitasatosporales > Streptomycetaceae > Streptomyces > Streptomyces sp. UG1. Next base: position 39,346 of record NZ_JBNGGG010000028.1, read on the forward strand.
CGGCCGGATCGTGAGCTCCGCCATCTGGGTTCCCTGCTCTCCTTGTTGGGCCCGAAGTTTCACTTTGGGGGGATGGGGACTCCCCCCTGAACGAGGTGAATCCTCTGCACGGCCCAACATGGGCCGTCGTAAGTACGTACTGCTATGAAGTTGCTGCTAGCTCGCCATGCGGCGGCCGGCGTCCTCGATGCGGTCCGCGAGGGAGCCGTTGATGACCTCGTCACCGACCTGCACCCGGATACCGCCGACGACCTCGGGGTCCACGTCCAGGTTGAGGTGCATCTTGCGGCCGTAGAGCTTGGCGAGGGCCGCGCCCAGGCGCTGCCTCTGCCCGTCGCTCAGCGGCACCGCGGAGGTGACCACGGCCACCATGCGGTCCCGGCGCTCGGCGGCGAGCTTGGACAGGGACTCCAGTCCCGACTCCAGGCTACGTCCACGCGGCGCGGTCACAAGACGCGTCACCAGACGCTCGGTGGTCGCCTTGGCCCGGCCGCCCAGCAGGCTGCGCAGCAGCTCGCCCTTGGCCGAGGTGGTGGCGGCGCGGTCGGTGAGCGCGGCGCGCAGCTCGGTGCTGGAAGAGACGATCCGGCCGAACCGGAACAGCTCGTCCTCGACGTCGTCGAGCGTTCCGTCCTTCTGCGCGGCGGTGAGGTCGGCGGTGTCCGCCAGCTCCTCCAGCGCGTCCACCAGGTCGCGGGACTGCGACCAGCGGGAGCGCACCATGCCGGCCAGCAGGTCAGCGGCCTCGCCGCCGACCTGGCCGCCGAGCAGGCGCTGGGCCAGCTCGGCCTTGGCCTCACCGGCCTGCGCCGGGTCGGTCAGGACCCGACGCAGCGACACCTCGCGGTCGAGCAGCGCGGTGACGGCGGCCAGCTCGTCGGCGAGCCGTCCGGCGTCCACGGACGTGTTGTCCGTCAGCGCGTCGAGTCGCTCGCGTGCGGCTGCCAGGGCCTCGCGGCTCGCTCCGTTCATCGTCCGGCCTCGGCCTTCTCCTCGAGCTCGTCGAGGAAGCGGTCGATGACGCGGCTCTGCCGGGCGTGGTCCTCGAGGGACTCGCCGACCAGCTTGCCGGCCAGTTCGGTGGCGAGCTGACCGACGTCCTGGCGCAGCGCGGACGCGGCGGCCTTGCGGTCGGCCTCGATCTGGGCGTGACCGGCGGCGACGATCTCCTCACGCTGCCGCTGGCCTTCCGCGCGCATCTCGGCGATGAGCGCGGCACCCTGCTCCTGCGCCTCCTGACGCAGACGCGCGGCCTCGTGCCGGGCCTCTTGGAGCTGGGCCTTGTACTGCTCCAGAACGCTCTGGGCCTCGGTCTGGGCGGCCTCGGCCTTCTCGATACCGCCCTCGATGGCCTCGCGGCGCTCTTCCAGAACCTTGTTGATGTTCGGGAGGAGCTTCTTGGCGAGGAAGCCGAAGACGATGGCGAAGGCGATCAGGCCGATGACGAGCTCGGGGATCGGCGGGACGAGAGGGTTCTCCCCCTCGCTCGCCGCGATGAGCAGGTTGCTCATGTGAGTGCCTTTCGTCTAGTCGGCTGGTCCGGCGGCGGTTTAGTTGTAGCCGTAGACGAACGGCATAACCAGACCGATCAGGGCGAGCGCCTCACAGAAGGCGAAGCCGAGGATCTGGTTGGCACGGATCAGGCCGGCGGCCTCAGGCTGACGGGCAAGAGCCTGGGTACCGTTACCGAAGATGATGCCGACGCCGACGCCCGGGCCGATCGCGGCGAGGCCGTAACCGATGGAGCCGAGCGAGCCGGTAACTGCGGCAAGAGTCTGGGACATGCCAGTTCTTCCTTTTCTTTACGGACCGGTGGGGGTTGGCCACCGGACGATCTGTGGAGGTGGGAGGGCGGTGGCTCAGTGGTGCTCGGCGAGCGCGCCCTGGATGTAGGTGCACGTCAGCAGGACGAAGACGTACGCCTGCAGGGCCTGGATGAACAGCTCGAAGGCGGTCATCACGATGACCATCACGAACGAGACGCCCGCGTAGGCGATACCGATGCCGTTCAGCATGTACCAGCTGGCGATCGTGAAAAGCACCAGCAGGGTGTGGCCGGCGAACATGTTCGCGAAGAGTCGCACGGCGTGGGTGAACGGCCGGATCAGCAGGTTCGAGAAGAGCTCGATCAGCATGGCCAGCGGGAGCACGGCGCCGAGCGACTTGTCGTAGCCGGTGACGTTCTTCCAGAAGCCGACGAAGCCCTGCCGCTTGAAGGTCAGCGACACCCACGTGATGTAGACGATCAGCGCCAGGACCAGCGGGTACGAGATGATCGAGGTAACCGGGAACTGGGCGACCGGGATGATCGACCAGAGGTTCATCATCCAGACGAAGAAGAACAGCGAGACGACGAGCGGGACGTACTTCTCGCCTTCCTTCTTGCCGATGGTCTCGTAGACGACACCGCGGCGGATGAAGTCGTAGCCGGCTTCGGCGACCATCTGGAGCTTGCCGGGCACGACCTGCGGCCGGCGGAAGGCGGCCCAGAAGAAGCCGACGATGATGATCGAGCCGAGCAGCGCCAGCAGCATCGTCTTGTTGAAGTACAGGTTGCTGTCACCGTCACCCCACAGGGGCTGGAACAGGAACGAGTGCAGGCCCGGAGAAACCTCGGCGAAGCCACACCCGTCGAAAAGGTGGCAGTCGGTCTCGAAGGCGAGCACCTGCGTCGGGTCAGCACTCACCGCGGGCTCCTTCAGCGTGGCGCATGGATACGGCAACCTCGTTGTGTCGGCGCGGCGAGCAGCCGCGGTTCGGCACGGGACTGGTGTTACGGATATGGGGGCGGCTGTGGGGCATCTCGCCTCGCGATTGAGCAGGCGTCAGCTCGGATGCCCGCGCCCGCGATGCCGCAGTTGGCACCGGACGATAGCAGGATCTCTCGAGCGCCTTTATCCCGCCCCTACCTCTCACGACGAGTGCCCCGTCTTTTCGGACCTGCCGCCCTTCGAGGAGGCGTCCGAATCGGGTTCCACGTAGAGGATCTTGGCCTTCATGTGGGCGCGCGTCTGCATGGCGATCCACACAAGCGTGGCCGCGAGCAGCGTGAATGCGAAGGCCCGCGGGTGGAACAGCGTCGTGTTCTTGAACGCGGCCATGAAGATGAACAGCAGCAGGATCTGCGCCGCGTACAGCATCAGGCCCATGGCCTGGAACAGATGCGGAAGCGATTTGGCAGTGCGCTGAAGGATATAGAGACCGAGTCCCATGAACAGGATCACGACCGCCGTCGCGACGACCGCCCCGACCGCCCCCTTGCCGCCGGCGACCACACCACTGACGACGGCGGCAACAGCGCCGGCGGCGGCTGTGGGCACAGCGGCCTGGAGCAGGGTGCGGGCGTCATTGGACGGCATGGCGGCAACTCCGCTTTCACGGTGGGGGCAGGGTGTCGTCATGGACGAGCGTAGTCCCGGGCTGAGAGAGAACCTCACGCCGGTGGACCGTCGCACTTCGGTCCTTCGGCTCCGTCCCGGGTTCTCGTGAACCGTATCACAAACTATTTGATGAGGTCTTTACCTGGGACGTGTGCTCACTGTCACACATGAGAGTGATGATGCGCGTCTGTGCGGAATCACGGTCGCCTTGTCTGGTATTGGGACGCTTCGTTCCCCCATGACTTGGCAATGCTCTAGTCAGATTCTTACCTTGGGCGTGCTCTTACCTTGACGGGCACCGATCGCGGTCGCTCCGTTGACGCGCGAGGCGCCGGCGCCGACCGGGGTGCGCGGCTCGTCCTCCGCCTCGGCGGATTCCTCGGCGCACCCGGTCTGCGGGGTGGCGGCCGCCGGCTCGGCGACGGCCCCGGGCCGCCGGTAGCGCGGCGGCACGAAGTGCTCGGCCCAGCGCGGGGCGCGCGGGGTGAAGCGGGGCAGGAGCAGCAGGACCAGGCCGATGGCGCTGAGGAACACCACGCCGAGCACGATCCACATGGACGCCGAGTTCACCGAGTAGGCGAGGGCGCCGAAGGCGATCAGCGCCGACCAGAAGTACATGATGAGCACCGCGCGGCTGTGCGAGTGGCCGATCTCCAGAAGGCGGTGGTGCAGGTGACCGCGGTCGGCGGCGAACGGTGACTGGCCGCGCCAGGTGCGGCGGACGATCGCCAGAATCAGGTCGGCGGCCGGGATCGCGATGATCGTCAGCGGCAGCAGCAGCGGGATGTAGACGGGCACCGTCTGGTGCACGGCCGCCTGCTCGGAGCCGGTCCACAGCTTCAGCGCGTCCGGGTCGACCTGTCCGGTGATGGAGATCGCGCCCGCGGCGAGGACCAGGCCGATCAGCATCGAGCCGGAGTCGCCCATGAAGATCCGCGCCGGGTGCATGTTGTGCGGCAGGAAACCCAGGCACATGCCCATCAGGATCGCCGCGAACAGGGTGGCCGGGGCGGCGGCCTCGATGCCGTACGAGACCCAGACGCGGTAGGCGTAGAGGAAGAACGCCGCCGAGGCGATGCACACCATGCCGGCCGCGAGGCCGTCCAGGCCGTCGACGAAGTTCACCGCGTTGATGGTGATGACGACCAGCGCGACCGTCAGCAGGGTGCCCTGCCACTGGGTCAGCGCGACGTTGCCGACACCGGGGATGGGCAGCCACAGGATCGTCAGGCCCTGCATGACCATGACGCCGGCGGCGATCATCTGGCCGCCCAGCTTGATCAGGGCGTCGATCTCGAACTTGTCGTCCAGGACGCCGATGAGCCAGATCAGCGCCGCTCCGGAGAGCAGCGCCCGCGGTTCGTTGGACTTCTCGAAGACGGCACTGAGGATGGTGAGGTGGTCGGCGACCAGCAGGCCCGCGCACAGGCCGAAGAACATCGCGATCCCGCCGAGCCGCGGAGTGGGTTCCCGGTGCACGTCACGTGCCCGGATCTCCGGCATCGCTCCGGCCACGATCGCGAACTTGCGCACCGGCCCTGTCAGCAGATACGTCACCGCGGCCGTGATGCAGAGCGTCAGCAGGTATTCACGCACAGGCTTCCCCACAAGTCTCGCCGGCCATCTCAGCCCCACACCCTAGCGATGGACGCATACGCGACGCATATGTGTGGGGACTTCCGGGTAGCGACGATGGTTGCATGCGTGGCTGTGTGTTCCGGGGCGTGTACCCCGCCTCAGCCGGGATACGGCGGAAATCTACCGGTGAGCTCCCGCACTTCTTCACGGACCTTCTGGCTTTCGGTCTCACCTCTGAGCACCCGCGCCAGCGTCGCGGCGAGCCACGCCATCTCCTCCTCCCCCATGCCCTGGGTGGTCACGGCCGCCGTACCGAGGCGCAGGCCGCGGGCGTCGCCGTGCGGCAGCGCGCAGCAGTCCAGCACGATCCCGGCCGCCGCGAGCCGCCCGCGCGCCTCGCGGCCGTCGACGCCGAGGGGCGCCGGGTCGGCGGTGATCAGGTGGGTGTCGGTGCCGCCGGTGGTGACGACGAGGCCCGCCGCGGCCAGGTGGGCCGCGAGCGTCCTGGCGTTGGCGACCACCTGGTGGGCGTACACGGCGAACGCCGGAGTCGACGCCTCGCCGAAGGCGACGGCCTTGGCGGCGATGGTGTGCATCTGGGCGCCGCCCTGGGTGAAGGGGAAGACGGCGCGGTCGACGCGCTCGGCGAGATCGGAACCGCACAGCAGCATCCCGCCGCGCGGGCCGCGCAGCACCTTGTGAGTGGTGGCGCACACGACATCGGCGTACGGCACCGGACTGGGCGCCGCTCCCCCGGCGACGAGCCCCATGGGGTGGGCGGCGTCGGCGATGAGATAGGCGCCCACCTCGTCGGCGATCTCGCGGAAGAGGGCGTAGTCGATGTGCCGCGGATAGGCGATGGACCCGCACACGAGGGCCTTGGGCCGGTGGTTGCGGGCGAGCGTGCGCACCTGGTCGTAGTCGATGAGCCCGGTCTCCGCGTCCACGCCGTAGCCGACGAAGTCGAACCAGCGGCCCGAGAAGTTGGCGGGCGAGCCGTGCGTGAGGTGTCCGCCGTACGGCAGTCCGAGGGCGAGGACGGTGTCGCCGGGGCGCAGCAGGGCGGCGTAGGCGGCGAGGACGGCCGAAGACCCCGAGTGCGACTGGACGTTGGCGTGCTCGGCGCCGAACAGCGCCTTGGCCCGCTCCACGGCGAGCCGTTCGGCGACGTCGACCATCTCGCAGCCGCCGTGGTACCGGGCGCCCGGATACCCTTCCGCGTACTTGTTGGCCAGCGACGACCCGAGCGCCGCCAGCACCGCCGGCGAGGTGAAGTTCTCCGCGGCGACGAGCTGAAGCGTCGTCGACTGCCGGTCGAGCTCCCCGAGCAGGATGTCGGCGAGCTGGGGGTCCTGCCGCCGCAGGACATCGGCCTCGAGGGTATGGGTGACCGACATGGTGCGCTCCGGGCGTGCGTCGACGGTGACGTACGTCCAATGTAGGCCCGGGACGTCAGGGACGCCCGGCGTTGTCACGTCCTCGCGGGAACGCCCGTGAGCGCCGTGACGACCGGATCGAGCGCCTCGTGTATCTCGTCCCCCACCGACCGGAAGAACGTCAGCGGCGCCCCGTACGGGTCGTACACCTCGTCCGCCTCCGCCGTGGGCGCCAGGAGCCACCCGCGTAGAGCCGCCGCCGCGCGGACCAGGGCGCGTGCGCGGTGGACCACGCCGTCCTCCAGGGGAGGGAGGGTCGTGGGGTCTATGGCGCGGACCAGGCGGGTGAACTCCTTCAGGGTGAAGGTGCGCAGGCCCGCCGAATGGCCCATCGAGATGACCTGGGCGCGATGGTCGCGGGTGGCCGTGAGGACCAGGTCCGCCATGATGACGTGCTCGTCGAGGAGCTCGCGCCCGACGAAGTCGGAGGCGTCCGCGCCGAAGTCGGCGAGGACCGTCTCCGCGTTGGATTCCATGGGCGCGCCCTCGTGGCCCCAGGTGCCCGCGCTCTCCACGATCAGCGAGCCGCCGAGCACCCCGAGCCGCTGCGTCACGAAATGACGGGTCAGCCGCTCGGTGATCGGCGAGCGGCACACATTGCCGGTGCTGACGTGGAGGATGCGGAAGCTGTCGCGCGGGAGTCCCACGAAGGTCGTCGTGATCTCTGCCGCGCTTTCCCCGTTGCCTATGCCACGCCCCGCGTCAGGGGCTGTCAATTGGCCACCTCGAGGTCGGGTACGACCTTGCGCAGCTCGTCCGCCGAGATGGCACCGGCGCGCAGCAGCACCGGCACCTCGCGGGTGACGTCGACGATCGAGGACGGGACGTTGCCGGGGGTGGGGCCGCCGTCCAGGTAGACCGAGACCGAGTCGCCGAGCATCTCCTGCGCGGCGTCGCAGTCCTCCGGCGCCGGGTGTCCGGTGAGGTTGGCCGAGGACACGCCCATCGGGCCGACCTCCGTCAGCAGCTCGATCGCCACCGGGTGCAGTGGCATGCGCACGGCAACCGTGCCCCGGGTGTCGCCCAGGTCCCACTGCAGCGACGGCTGGTGCTTGGCGACCAGCGTCAGCGCGCCCGGCCAGAAGGCGTCCACCAGTTCCCAGGCCAGCTCGGAGAAGTCGGTGACGAGACCGTGGAGCGTGTTCGGGGAGCCGATCAGGACGGGGGTGGGCATGTTGCGGCCGCGTCCCTTGGCCTCCAGCAGGTCGCCGATGGCCTCCTTGGAGAACGCGTCGGCGCCGACGCCGTACACCGTGTCGGTCGGAAGGACCACGAGCTCGCCACGGCGGACGGCGGACGCGGCCTCACGCAGACCGGTCGTGCGGTCGGTCGCGTCGTTGGTGTCGTATCGCCGTGCCATATCTAGCGGGCCTCCTCGTACACGTACATCTGAAAGGGCTTGGGGGTGCTCACGGCAGTGCCTTGCGGGCCGTGGCGAACCTCGGGCGGTTGTTGAGGTCGGGGTGGTCGGCCGCGTCGGCCCAGCCCCGCTCCTCGGTGAAGATCCACGGCACCTGGCCGCCCTGGGTGTCGGCGTGCTCGATGACGACGACACCGCCCGGGCGCAGCAGCCGGTGTGCGGTCCGTTCCAGACCGCGGATGAGGTCGAGGCCGTCCTCGCCGGAGAACAGGGCGAGTTCGGGATCGTAGTCCCGCGCCTCGGGAGCGACGTACTCCCATTCGGTGAGCGGGATGTAGGGCGGGTTGGAGATGACCAGGTCGACCTGGCCGTCGAGGTCGCGGAAGGCGTCCAGCGCGTTGCCCTGCCGCAGGTCGACACGGGAGCCCGCCACGTTCTTGCGGGTCCAGTGCAGCGCGTCCTCGGACAGCTCGACGGCGTGCACGCGCGAGCGCGGGACCTCCTGGGCGAGGGCGAGCGCGATGGCGCCGGAGCCGGTGCACAGGTCGACGATGCAGGGCTCGACGACATCCATCGCGCGCACCGCGTCTATGGCCCAGCCGACCACCGACTCGGTCTCGGGGCGGGGCACGAACACCCCCGGCCCGACTTGGAGTTCGAGATAGCGGAAGTACGCCCGCCCGGTGATGTGCTGCAGCGGCTCGCGCTGCTCACGCCGGGCGATGACCTCCCAGTACCGGGCGTCGAAGTCCGCGTCCTTCACGGAGTGCAGCTCGCCCCGCTTCACACCGTGCACGAACGCGGCGAGTTCCTCCGCGTCGTTGCGCGGCGAGGGCACGCCGGCGTCGGCCAGCCGCTGGGTGGCCTGTGCCACCTCCGCGAGCAGCACGCTGCGAGGGCTCGGGGTTCGCCCCCCAATGTATTGCTGCACGCAAGTCCTCCGTGTCGTACTCGTACGTGCGTACGTCCCTTACCGCTGCGCCCTTACGCGGCCGCCAGCTTCGCCGCCGAGTCCGCGTCCACGCAGGCCTGGATCACCGCGTCGAGGTCGCCGTCCAGGACCTGGTCCAGGTTGTAGGCCTTGAAGCCGACGCGGTGGTCCGAGATGCGATTCTCCGGGAAGTTGTAGGTGCGGATCTTCTCGGAGCGGTCGACGGTGCGGACCTGGCTGCGGCGGGCGTCGGCGGCCTCCCGCTCGGCCTCCTCCTGCGCCGCGGCGAGCAGCCTGGAGCGCAGGATACGCAAGGCCTGCTCCTTGTTCTGCAACTGGCTCTTCTCGTTCTGGCAGGAGGCGACGACTCCGGTCGGGATGTGCGTGATGCGCACGGCGGAGTCGGTGGTGTTCACGGACTGGCCGCCCGGTCCGGACGACCGGTACACGTCGATCCGCAGGTCGTTCGGGTTGATCTCGACGTCGACCTCCTCGGCCTCCGGCGTGACCAGCACACCGGCCGCGGAGGTGTGGATACGGCCCTGGGACTCGGTCGCGGGCACCCGCTGCACACGGTGCACACCGCCCTCGTACTTCAGCCGCGCCCAGACACCCTGCCCGGGTTCCGGCGTCCGCCCGCCCTTGGTCTTCACCGCGACCTGGACGTCCTTGTAGCCGCCCAGCTCGGACTCGGTGGAGTCGATGATCTCGGTCTTCCAGCCGACGCGCTCGGCGTAGCGCAGATACATCCGCAGCAGGTCACCGGCGAAGAGCGCGGACTCGTCGCCGCCGGCGCCCGCCTTGATCTCCAGAATGACGTCCTTGTCGTCACTCGGGTCGCGCGGGACGAGCAGCAGGCGCAGCTTCTCCGTCAGCTCCTCGCGCGTCTTCTCCAGCTCCTTGACCTCGGCCGCGAACTCGGGGTCGTCGGCGGCCAGTTCACGGGCCGTCTCGATGTCGTCGCCGCCCTGCCTCCAGGAGCGGTACGTGGCGACGATCGGGGTGAGCTCGGCGTAGCGCTTGTTGAGCTTGCGCGCGTTGGCCTGGTCGGCGAAGACCGACGGGTCGGCGAGCTTCTTCTCCAGGTCGGTGTGCTCAGCGACCAGTTCCTCGACGGCCTCGAACATCTTGGGCTCCTGAACTGCGTTTGTAAGGGGGGAAGGCGGGCGACCAAAAACGCCGGTCCCGGCGCGCCTGAGTCGGGCGCGGCCGTGGACCGGCGGATTGGAGCTCGCTACTTCTTGGAGCCAGCGGCAGCAGCCTTGCCGAAGCGGGCCTCGAAGCGGGCCACACGGCCACCGGTGTCGAGGATCTTCTGCTTGCCCGTGTAGAACGGGTGGCACTCGGAGCAGACCTCGGCACGGATGGTGCCGCCGGTGATCGTGCTACGGGTGGTGAACGAGGCGCCACAGGTGCAGCTGACCTGCGTCTCGACGTACTCGGGGTGGATGTCGCGCTTCAAGGTGTCTCCTAGTTTCGGGAGGGCGCCGGGTCGCCGCCGCGGGATGCGGGGGCGTGAACCGGGGCCGACGTACCAGTCTGCCAGGACTGGGGCCATCCCCCAAAACCGGGGGCTCGCCTTGTGTATTCCCTGCGGGCCGGTGGGGGTTGATCGCGCCCACGCGGCGGAGCCGCACATCGATACAGCCCCGCGCCCCTTACGGGGCGCTCACCACGCCCTTGGCATCGCCGGTTGCCGTTCCCTTCGTGGCCGACTTCGGGATCGGCTTGTCGTTCTTCAGGGCCGTCCACACCTGCTGGGCCTTCTTCTCGGCCACGATCACCCGGTTCGGGTCCGCCGGGTCGTACTGGACCGGCATGGTGACCATGGACATGTTCTTGGAGCTGATGCCCTTGAGGCCGTCGGCGAAGGACATGAGCCGGTTGACCGAGCCCAGGTCGGAGTCCGTGGTCACCGTCTTGGTGGCGGTGTTGGCGAGGTCGTAGAGCCGCTTGGGGTTGCCGAACAGGTCGATGGTCTTGACCTGCTCGATCAGCGCCTTGACGAAGGCCTGCTGGAGCTGGATGCGGCCGAGGTCGGAGCCGTCGCCGACGCCGTGGCGGGTGCGGACCAGGCCGAGGGCCTGCTTGCCGGTGAGCTGGTGGGTGCCGGCCTTCAGCTCGAGGTGGCTCTCGCGGTCGTCGATGTCCTTGGTGGTGGTGACCTCGACGCCGCCGAGCTCGTCGATGAGCTTCCGGAAGCCGGAGAAGTCGACCTCCAGGTAGTGGTCCATGCGGATGCCGGTGAGGGACTCGACCGTCTTCACGGTGCAGGCGGCGCCGCCCGTGGAGTACGCCTCGTTGAACATCACGCCGGACGCGGCCTCATGGGTGTCGCCCTTGGTGTCGGTGCACTCGGGGCGGTCGATGAGGGTGTCGCGCGGGATGGAGACCACGCTGGCCTTCTGGTGGCCCTCGTAGATGTGCAGGATCATCGCCGTGTCCGAGCGGGCGCTGCCGTCGTCGGTGCCGCCGCCGAGGTCCTTGTTGCTGCCGGAGCGGGTGTCCGAGCCGAGGACGAGGATGTTCTCCGAGCCGTTGTCGACCTTCTTCGGCCGGTCGGTGCCAAGGGCCTGGTCGATGTCGACGCTCTTGAGGTTGCCGTTGAGCTTGAAGTACAGATACCCGGCGCCGGTGCCGCCCAGGACCACGATCCCGGCGGCCGTCCAGGCCATGATCTGCAGCCCCTTGCGCTTCTCGCGGGGCTTGCGGCGGCGGCCCTTGGCGCGGTGACGCGGGCCGTTGGTGCCGGACCCACCCGGTATGCCGGGCTCCGGCGTGCTCTCGGCGGACACTGTGCTCCTCGGTTCTCGTCCGGTCGGTTACCCCCTGCTGTCACGGTCAGGCCTGGTCGATTTCGACCCGTACCGCACCATGGTCACCCCGTCCGGTCAGACGGGGAAACTCGGGAAAAGGTTGCACAACGGACTGTGCCCACCGCCTTGGGGGCGGTGGGCACAGTCCGTATTCGGGTGCGATCGGCCTAGTCGCCGTTGGGCATCGGCGTCGTCTTCTGGATCTGAAGCAGGAACTCGGCGTTCGACTTGGTCTGCTTCATCTTGTCGAGCAGCAGCTCGATCGCCTGCTGCTGGTCGAGCGCGTGCAGCACCCGGCGCAGCTTCCAGACGATCGCCAGCTCCTCGTTGCCCAGCAGGATCTCTTCCTTGCGGGTACCGGACGCGTCGACGTCCACCGCGGGGAAGATCCGCTTGTCCGCGAGCTTCCGGTCGAGCTTGAGCTCGGCGTTACCCGTGCCCTTGAACTCCTCGAAGATCACCTCGTCCATGCGGGACCCGGTGTCGACGAGAGCCGTCGCCAGGATGGTGAGCGAGCCGCCGTCCTCGATGTTGCGCGCGGCACCGAAGAAGCGCTTCGGCGGGTACAGCGCGGTCGAGTCGACACCACCGGACAGGATGCGGCCGGAGGCGGGCGCGGCCAGGTTGTAGGCGCGGCCCAGACGCGTGATGGAGTCAAGAAGCACCACCACGTCATGCCCGAGCTCCACCAGCCGCTTGGCCCGCTCGATGGCCAGCTCGGCGACCGTGGTGTGGTCCTCGGCCGGGCGGTCGAAGGTCGAGGAGATGACCTCGCCCTTGACCGACCGCTGCATGTCGGTGACCTCTTCCGGACGCTCGTCGACCAGGACGACCATCAGGTGGCACTCGGGGTTGTTGTGCGTGATCGCGTTGGCGATCGCCTGCATGATCATGGTCTTGCCGGTCTTCGGCGGGGCCACGATCAGACCGCGCTGGCCCTTACCGATCGGCGACACGAGGTCGATGATGCGGGTGGTCAGCACGCCCGGGTCGGTCTCCAGGCGCAGCCGGTCCTGCGGGTACAGCGGGGTCAGCTTGTTGAACTCCGGGCGGCCACGGCCGTGTTCGGGCGCCATGCCGTTGACGGAGTCCAGCCGCACCAGCGCGTTGAACTTCTCGCGCCGCTCGCCTTCCTTGGGCTGACGGACCGCGCCGGTGATGTGGTCGCCCTTGCGCAGGCCGTTCTTGCGGACCTGGGCGAGGGAGACGTACACGTCGTTCGGACCGGGCAGGTAGCCCGACGTACGGATGAAGGCGTAGTTGTCGAGGATGTCCAGGATGCCCGCGACGGGGATCAGGACGTCGTCCTCGGCGATCTGCGGCTCGGACACGTCGTCGCGGCCACGACGGCCCCGGCGGTCGCGGTAGCGCCCGCGACGGCCACGGCGGCCGCCCTCGAAGTCGTCCTCGTCCTGCTGGCCGCGGTCCTGACGGCCGCCGCCCTGCTGGCCCTGCTGCTGACCGCGCTGGCCGCCCTGCTGGTCGTCGCCCTTGCGGCGGTCGCGGTCCCGGCCGCGCTCACGGCGGTCGCGACGGCGGCCCTCGCCGCCGTCACCGGCGTCGCCCTTGCCCTCGCTCCTGCCTTCGCCCTTGGCCTCGCCCTGCTGGGCCTGCGGCTGGGCGGGCGTCTCCGCCTTCGGCTCGCTCTTGGCCTCGGCGGCGACCGTCTCGGGCGCGGCCGCAGGGGCGCCCGCGTCGGCGGTGGCGCGGCGACGGCGGCGCTCGGCCGGCGCGTCGTCGCTCGCCGGCTGCTGGCCGGGGATCTCGATCTGCTGCTGGGCCACGGCCTTCTCGGCGGGAGCCTCAGCGGCCTTCGCCGCCTTCTTCTCGGCGGCGGCCTCGTCGCCCGTACGGGCGCGGGAGGTGGTACGGCGCTTCGGCTTGGTCTCGGTGGGGGTCTCGGCCTTCGCCGGGGCCGTGCCACCGCCCGCCTGCGCCTCCTTGATGACCTCGATCAGTTGGCTCTTGCGCATGCGCGCGGTGCCCCTGATGCCGAGGCCGGATGCGACCTGCTGCAGCTCGGCCAGCACCATGCCCTCGAGGCCGGTACCGCGGCGCCGCCGGGAGCCGGCACCGCTGGCAGGCGCGGAGGCGTCCGTGGCGGGCGCGGCAGCGGTCTCCTCGACACGTGCGCCCATCAGATCGGTGGTGTCGCTCACGAAGGGTCCTTCCCTGGAGCGGACGTCGGCCTGTCTGGCTCGGCGACCGGTTGTGCTTCTCCGGCTTCGGTCCCTGGTGTGTGGACCGCGCCGGGGCGGTGGTCCGCCAAAGCGGCGGAGGAAATATCTGGTGATGACGCTTCCCAGAACCGTGGCACTGAGTGTCTGTGTCACTCGGCTCGGTCGCGCCGGTTCCGGAGCGTGTCCGGCAAGTCGCTCAGTGCTCGTGTACGAGGTACTGCCCGCGTACGTCGTACGGAACACAGTGCGGCTTGGGAGGCTCCCGGAAGGATGTCTGTCCCGGACGGGGACACGAAGCACCTCGCCATGGTGGGGTCGGGTGCAGACTTGAGGTTAACACTACCGGATCCAACAAACATTCCCCCTCTCGAAATCCGGCAACCGTGTGTCAGGTCGCAAGCGGCAGCACGCTCGCTCCCTGGGCGTCGAGGTCGAGCCGGTTGGCGGCCCACCCTTCGCCTGCCAGATGGGCGACCTTGTCGGCGCTGTCCTCGTCGGCCAGCGCCAGCACAGTGGGTCCCGCGCCCGAGATGACCGCCGGGACCGAGTCGGCCCGCAGCCGCTCCACCAGCGCCGCGCTCTCGGGCATGGCGGGCGCGCGGTACTCCTGGTGGAGACGGTCCTCGGTGGCGGGCAGCAGCAGCTCGGGGCGCCTGGTCAGGGCCTCGACGAGCAGCGCGGCACGGCCCGCGTTGGCGGCGGCGTCGACATGCGGGACGGTGCGCGGGAGCAGACCGCGCGCGGTCTGCGTCAGAACCGGCTTACCGGGCACGAAAACCACCGGAACGATGGAATCGGCGGGCTCCATCCTGATGGCCCGCGCTGCGCCGGCCTCCATCCAGGACAGGGTGAAACCGCCCAGCAGACAGGCCGCGACATTGTCGGGGTGGCCCTCGATCTCGGTGGCCAGCTCCAGCAGGGCGGTGTCGTCGAGCCGGGCCTCGCCGCCTATGGTCACGGCGCGCGCGGCGACGATGCCGGCGCAGATGGCGGCCGAGGAGGAGCCGAGGCCCCGGCCGTGCGGGATGCGGTTGGCGCAGACGATCTCCAGGCCGCGCGGCTGGCCGCCCAGCAGATCGAAGGCGGTGCGCAGGGAGCGTACGAGAAGGTGGTTTTCGTCACGTGGGAGCGTCTCGCTCCCCTCCCCGGCGATGTCGATGTGCAGCCCGGAGTCGGCCACCCGGACGACGACGTCGTCGTAGAGCCCCAGCGACAGGCCGAGGGCGTCGAAGCCCGGGCCGAGGTTGGCGCTGGTGGCGGGGACGCGCACCCTCACGGCGGCGGCGCGGAACGCTGGACCGGCCATCGCTCGATGACTCTCCTTGAGCTGCGTGATTGTCGAAGACATTCGATGACGTACGAGAACCCCTGGGGTCGCAACCCCTGGGACCGCTTCCGGGCCGCGGAGACGGCGCGGCACCGCACCCCATGCGGAGGCATATGCGGCGGGCGGGTTCAGTACAGCCTATCGAAGGTAGGTTCTGTGGCGACATAGGGCGCACAGGAGGCGCACGATGCGTGTCGTATGCCCCCTGTGCACCCCCTGTGGAGAACTTTCCCAGGTGAGCGCCCTCTTAGTCGTGAGCGCGAGCCCCGTACGACGGGGCGTGGCGCCCGGGCGCCAGGGGTGCGCGCCTACGCCAGTCCGAGCCGCTCGGCCGCCGTCGCCGCGTCGACCGGGACGGTGACCGGCTGCGGGGCACCGGCGACGGCCCAGTCGGGGTCCTTGAGGCCGTTGCCGGTGACGGTGCACACGATGCGCCGGCCCGGGTCGACCTTGCCCTGCTCGGCGGCCTTCAGCAGACCGGCGACGGACGCGGCGGAGGCGGGCTCCACGAAGACGCCCTCCTGCGCGGCCAACAGCCGGTAGGCGCGCAGGATCTCACGGTCCGTCACCTCGTCGATGAACCCGCCGGACTCGTCGCGCGCGGCGAGCGCGTACTGCCAGGAGGCCGGGTTGCCGATGCGGATGGCGGTGGCGATGGTCGACGGGTCCTTGACGACCTCGCCGCGCACGATGGGCGCGGAACCGGAGGCCTGGAAGCCCCACATGCGGGGGGTCCTGGTGGCGACCCCGTCGGCGGCGTACTCCTTGTACCCCTTCCAGTACGCGGTGATGTTGCCCGCGTTGCCCACCGGCAGGACGTGGATGTCGGGGGCGTCGCCCAGCATGTCCACGATCTCGAAGGCGGCCGTCTTCTGCCCCTCGATTCGCACCGGATTGACCGAATTGACCAGAGCCACGGGGTAGTTGTCGCTCAGATCGCGGGCGAGCGTGAGGCAGTCGTCGAAGTTGCCGTCGACCTGGAGGATCTTCGCGCCGTGCACGAGCGCCTGGCCCATCTTGCCGAGCGCGATCTTGCCCTGCGGCACGAGAACGGCCGAAACCATACCCGCGCGCACGGCGTAAGCGGCGGCCGAGGCGGAGGTGTTGCCGGTGGAGGCGCAGATGACAGCCTTCGCGCCCTCCTCCTTGGCCTTGCTGATGGCCATGGTCATACCGCGGTCCTTGAAGGACCCGGTCGGGTTCGCACCCTCCACCTTCAGGTGGACCTCGCAGCCCGTGCGCTCGGAGAGCACCTGCGCGGGCACGAGGGGCGTGCCGCCCTCGCGGAGCGTCACGACCGGCGTGGTGTCGGAGACGGGCAGCCGGTCCCGGTACTCCTCGATGATTCCGCGCCACTGGTGGGTCATTGCTGGTTACTCTCCTTCAACCCGCATGATGCTGGCGACACCCCGCACGGTGTCGAGCTTGCGCAACGCCTCGACGGTCCCGCCGAGGGCCGCGTCGGACGCACGGTGGGTGACGACGACGAGGGAGGCCTCGCCGTCCTTGCCCTGCTGGCGAACCGTATCGATCGAGACACCGTGCTCCGCGAACACGGTCGCCACCTGGGCGAGAACACCCGGTTTGTCCGCCACGTCGAGGCTGATGTGATAGCGCGTGACGACGTCACCCATCGGTGAGACGGGCAGGGCGGCATACGCCGACTCGCCGGGCCCCGTCGCCCCGCTGAGCCGGTTGCGGCAGACGGCGACGAGGTCGCCGAGCACGGCGGAGGCGGTCGGCGAACCGCCCGCGCCGGGGCCGTAGAACATGAGCTGCCCGGAGGCGTCCGACTCCACGAAGACGGCGTTGTAGGCGCCGCGCACGGAGGCGAGCGGATGGGTCAGCGGAATCATGGCGGGATGCACGCGCGCGGTCACCGACGCCCCGTCCTCCGCCCGCTCACAGATGGCGAGCAGCTTGATGGTGCAGCCCATCTCCTTGGCGGAGGCGAAGTCGGCCGCGGTCACCTCGGTCATGCCCTCGCGGTAGACGTCGTCGAGACGCACGCGCGTGTGGAAGGCGATACCGGCGAGGATGGCGGCCTTGGCGGCGGCGTCGAACCCTTCGACATCGGCGGTCGGATCGGCCTCGGCGTACCCCAGGGCGGTGGCCTCGTCGAGGGCCTCCTGATACCCGGCGCCGGTCGAGTCCATCTTGTCGAGGATGAAGTTGGTCGTCCCGTTGACGATGCCGAGGACGCGGTTGACCTTGTCGCCGGCGAGGGACTCGCGAAGCGGCCGGATCAGCGGGATGGCACCGGCGACGGCGGCCTCGTAGTAGAGGTCCTTGTCGTTCGATTCCGCCGCCGCGTGGAGGGCGGCGCCGTCCTGGGCGAGGAGCGCCTTGTTGGCGGAGACGACGGAGGCGCCGTGCTCGAAGGCGGTGGTGATGAGGGTACGGGCGGGCTCGATCCCCCCGATGACCTCCACCACGACATCAATGTCGCCGCGTTTGACGAGGGCGGTGGCGTCGGTGGTGACGAGGGCCGGGTCGATGCCCTCACGCACCTTGGAGGGCCGCCGTACGGCCACCCCCGCGAGCTCCACGGGGGCCCCGATCCTGGCGGCGAGGTCGTCGGCGTGCGTCGTCATGATGCGCGCCACCTCTGAGCCGACAACCCCACAGCCCAGCAGCGCCACCTTCAGCGGACGCGTACGCATCATCCGACCTCGTTTCCTCATACCGTCTACGGTTGCACCAGTCTCACTCACCGGACGGAAGTTTCTGCCCTTCGTCCGGATCGTGAGACATCGATTTCATTTGTACGGGGGCGACAGACAGGAGATCTTCCGCCCCCGGGTCTTCTCCGGTATCCGGACCTTTTCCGGTCTCTGGGTCTCCGGGGTCACCCGACGTCGAGCCGCAGCAGATCCTCCTCGGTCTCACGGCGGACGATCACCCGGGACTCACCCTCGTGCACGGCGACGACGGGCGGCCGGAGCACGTGGTTGTAGTTGCTGGCCATGGACCGGCAGTAAGCACCCGTGGCCGGTACGGCGATGAGGTCACCCGGTGCCAGGTCGGCGGGCAGGAACGCGTCCTTGACCACGATGTCCCCACTCTCGCAGTGCTTGCCGACGACGCGCGCGAGCATGGGCTCGGCCTCGGATGTCCGGGACACGAGGGCGACGCTGTACTCGGCGTCGTACAGCGCCGTACGGATGTTGTCCGACATGCCGCCGTCGACGGAGACGTACGTCCGCAGCCCGTCGAGCGGCTTGATGGTGCCGACCTCGTAGAGCGTGAAGGCGGTGGGCCCGACGATGGCGCGCCCCGGCTCGACGGAGATACGCGGAGTCCGCAGCTTGGCGGCCTCGCACTCACGGGTGACGATCTCGGTGAGCGCCTTGGCGATCTCGTGCGGTTCGCGGGGGTCGTCGTCGCTGGTGTAGGCGATGCCGAGGCCACCGCCGAGGTCGATCTCGGGAAGCTCGACCCCGTGCTCGTCGCGAATGTCCTTGAGCAGCCCGACGACCCGATGGGCGGCGACCTCGAATCCGGACATGTCGAAGATCTGCGACCCGATGTGGGAGTGGATGCCGATCAGCTCGAGCCCGTCGAGCCGCAAGGCCCGCCGCACGGCCTCGGCGGCCTGCCCCCCGGCCAGCGGAATCCCGAACTTCTGATCCTCGTGGGCAGTGGCGATGAACTCGTGAGTGTGCGCCTCCACACCCACGGTGACCCGAATCTGGACCCGCTGCCGCTTACCGAGTTCCTGGGCGATGTGCGCGACCCGCACGATCTCCTGGAAGGAGTCGAGAACGATCCGCCCGACACCGGCGTCGATGGCACGGCTGATCTCGTCCACGGACTTGTTGTTGCCGTGGAAGGCGATGCGGTCGGCGGGCATACCGGCGGAGAGGGCGGTGGCGAGCTCACCCCCGGAGCAGACGTCGAGGTTGAGCCCCTCCTCGTGCAGCCACCGCACGACGGCACGGGAGAGGAAGGCCTTGCCGGCGTAGAAGACGTCGGCGTCGGACCCGAAGGCGCTGCGCCAGGCACGGGCACGCGAGCGGAAGTCCGCCTCGTCGAGGACGTAGGCGGGAGTGCCGTGCTCCTCGGCCAGCGCCTTGACATCGACCCCGCCGACGGTGACGACGCCGTCGGAGTTACGGCCGACGGTCTCGGCCCACACCTTCGCGTGGAGGCTGTTGAGGTCGGCGGGCGGGGCGGAGTAGTGCCCCTCGGGGAGGACATCGGCGTGGCGGGGCCCGGCGGGGTGTGCGGAACGGCTCATCGTGCGTGCTCTTTCAGATGTGTTCGGGTGCGTCGATGCCGAGCAGGGACAGGCCACCGGCCAGCACCGTCCCGGCGGCTTCGGCAAGGGCGAGCCGGGCACGGTGGGCGGCCGAGGGTTTCTCCGCACCACGCGGGAGAACGACGGGCAGGAGAGGGAGCACGGCATCGGCGACGGTGACGAGGTGCCGGGCGAGACGGTCGGGGGCTCGGTGCGCTGCGGCTTGGGCGAGGGTGCGGGGGTGGTCGGCGAGGAGAGTGGTGATGGCGTGCGACGCGTGCGACACGTGAGATGCGTCCGATGGGCCTGATGAGCCTGATGGGCTTGATGGGCCTGATGCGTCGTGGCCTACGTCCCCGGGCACGGCGTCGAATCCCAGGTCGGCGGCGTTACGGCTGAGGGCCCGGGTGCGGGCGCGGGCGTAACGGACGCGGAAGAGAGGGTTGCTCTCCCGCTGGACGAGGTGCTCGTCGGTGATACGGGGCCGGTCGTGTCCGGCGGGGTGCAGCAGGGCCCAGCGGGCGGCGTCGCGGCCGAGGGCGAGGGGGTCGGCAGGGGCGGGGACGGGGCGCACCGGGATGTGCGGCGCGGCGGGTCGCGTCTGCCGCATGGGCCGTGAGGGCCGGTGGTCGACGCCTACGCCCAAGATGTCGACCCACTCTGGCGCGAGCTCGCCCTCGCAGCGGGTGTGAACGGCGGCCCCCTGGGATCGCAGGATCCGGGCGAGGGCGTCCATCACGATGACGGCCCGTACCTCCCGGGGGCACACCAGCATCAGGTGGTCCGTGGAGGGGCCTTGGGCGTGCCCGTACCGGATGCCGCGCCGCAGGATCTCCTCGACGAGGGCGGTGGAGGCGGTGTCGCCGAGGCTGATGTTGAGGAAGCCGGGCCCTGTGATGACGACGTCGGTGACGCCGTCGGTACCGAGGAGGCGGGCCTGGAGGATCTCGGCGACATCGCGCGGCGACTGCCCGGCCGGCCGGGCGAGCTGGAGGGCGATGTTGGTGGCATAGTCCCCACACCCACCACGCCCGGGCACGGTCACCAGAGCCCGCTCCGGCACGACGACACGCAGCTCCCCCTCGTCGACAGCACGACGCACCGCGCGCAGCACGGTACGGGAGAGCTCGACGGGGGTCACGGGACAAGCGTATGGGAGGAGGGGGGTGGGTATGCGAGTGGGTTTGGGGCGGGGTCCGGCATGTGGACGGGGGTGGGGGTTGGCGCGGTGGGCCGGGATGTGGGCGGGTCGACGGCCGGCCCGGGGGTGGCTGATGCCCCGAGGAAGACTCAGTCTCGGAAGACTGATGCTCGGAGGACTGATGGCTCGGAGGACTGATGTACTGATGACGTACTGGCCGGGGGGATCATCAGCCCCCGGCCCTCCCGGCGGCCTCTCCCGCCCCGAGGACACCTCCGACGACGGCCTCGTCCGCGCCCCGGCCCTCGCCGGCTCCGCCCTCACGCTCCCCGCCCCGCTTCCCCTCGATCAACCGCCGTACGAGGCTGACGAGTTCGGCGGGCTCGAAGGGCTTGGCGAGGAAGGCGTCGACACCGACGTCGAGACCGCTGTCGACCTCGTACTGGGTGCAGGCGCTGATGATGGCGAGGGGAAGATCACGCGTGCGCGGGTCCGCACGCAGCAGCGCGGCGGTCCGGAGCCCGTCAAGCCGTGGCATGACGACATCGAGGGTGACGACATCGGGCCGCACCTGATGAATGACATCCAGACACTCGGCACCATCGGCCGCGGTCACCACCTCGAGCCCCTCCAGCTCGAGATTGACCCTGATCAGTTGCCGGATGACCTTGTTGTCGTCCACAACAAGAACCCGGCCGGACGCCCCTGGCACGAGTCGAGCGTAGGTCGAGACCGGCCATCGCGTCCGGGTTTTCCCGACTTCCACCCCCCTGCGGATGAGCCGCCCCAGGTCGCACCCGGTGCCACCACCCCGGAAACCCGTTCATGAACACCCCACCAGAGCTGGTAGGGTTCTACCCGTCGCCGCCAAGCAAGGCGCCCGACACGCCCCCGTAGCTCAGGGGATAGAGCAACGGCCTCCGGAGCCGTGTGCGCAGGTTCGAATCCTGCCGGGGGCACCCATACGATTTGCTTTGCCGCAGGTCAGGGTGCCCAGGCCCGTTTCCTTCAGCAGGAGACGGGCCTTTGCGATATATGTCGCGATGCTTCCTTCTCGGACACTGGCCGACAGCTGTCCGCGCGAACTTGCAGGTCGGCCGCCCGATAGGGCGCTCGCCGCATTGGACGCGAGGTTTGCGCAGGTGTGGGCCCTCTCCGACACCCAGAACATGGGAACGGAACGTGCTACGACGTGCCTGTGCGGCTCGGTTCTTCCTCGACTCCCTGATGGAGCCCTTGCTGTTCAGCGAGGCACTGAAGGACGTCCAGGATCGCTGCTGCCTGACGCCGTCCCAGCTCCTCCCCTTCGGGCCCATCCACAACGACGTACTCGATGACGACCTTGGGCGGTTCTCTCCGACTCACTCTTCGTACTCTGCATTGTGCGATGCCCGCTCGCGTGAGTTGGAAGAGTCGCGGCGCTTCGGGAATGTGTTTGACGCCGACAGGACGGTGGACGGTCTGCGACCACATACGGCGGTTTGCCGATCTGACGGGAGGGGTGCGAGACACCGTCCGGCTCACAGGCCATGTTCGTCCATCAGGCGCATCAGGTTCCGTTTGCGTTTCTGGGCGGTGCGCAGGGTGGTGACGTACCGGGCGAACTCGTCCTCGGTGCCCAGGCGGCGATGGCAGTTGCGGATGCTGAGCAGCAGGCCGACGAGCTGCTCGTAGACCGTGTTGCCGGTCTGCCTGGTCAGCGGCTCGGCCAGGCGCAGGTAGACGCCGAGTGCGTCGGCGGGACGGGTGGCCCGCGCCTGGTCGGCAAGGGTGAGCCACTGCCGGTCATGGGCGCCGGTCCGGGTAGCGGCCTGCCAGGCGGCGTCGACGTCCTTGTCGTCGAGCAAAGCATCGACCAGGACGGGGCCGCCGTACCAGCTCTGTTGCCGCCGCTCCGCGTCGGCGCGCAGTAGGGCGAGGGCTCCCTCGCGCTCGGCTGGCCAGCTGTCCGCGGCCGTCGCGGCGGCGCGCAGCTGCTGGTACGCGAGCAGCGAGCGGCGGGCGCCGAAGTGGTCGCGGCGCACGGCGACGGCGTCGGCGATCCGGCCCGCCTGCGCATAGCGGTCGCAGAGATAGTCGACGAGGGCGGTGTCCACGGCGGAGAGTTCCCGGGCGTCCCGGATACCGCGTTCTGCCCAGTTCAGGGCCTCGTCGGAACGCCCGGCGGCATCCAGCTCGCGGGCGATGACCAGGTGCGTATGGCCGTTCGGTGCGAGATCGGCCGCGTGCACGGCGATCACCGCGTCGACGTTTCCCCCGGCCTTGGCCAGGCGCTCCATCAGGTACTTCTCCGCCCAGCCGCGACGGTTGCGCCGCCACGCCTCGACAGCCAGTGTTCGCAGGACGACCATGCCTTCTTCGCCGAGGACATCGTCGTAATCGAGCGGATCGATGTCCGTCAGGCCGTCGTCGATGTCGCCGAGCGCATGGCCGACCAGCCAGCGGGCGAGCTCCTCGGGGTCGGGGCGTGCCGCGCGGCACGCGTCGAGGTGGGCGTCGGCGAGGTCTGCGCCGATCTGCCCGAGCCGGCCGTCGGAGTCGTCGACGCTGTCCACCGCCTCGGCCAGCAGCCGCATCGCCTCCCGCGCCAGGACGATCGCGTCGGCGGCCCGGCCCGAGCCGGTCAGCGCGCCGATCGCGGACACCGCCTGCCCGGCCTGATCGGCGTAGGCGCGGGCATCGGCGTACTCGACGTAGCCGTACTGCGCGAAGGGGCCGATGTCGAGCAGATCGCGGATACGGGACCGGACCGCGGCAAGGTCCCCGCGGGCGCTCGCGGACCGCAGTTCCAGGCGGCGCCGCAACTGCCGGTCCTCGTCGATCCGTTCCCGCAGCAGGGCGATCAACTCGTCCTTGGACAGGGCGGACAGCCACGTGTCGAGGTCCTGCGCGCGCTCCCGGGCCGCCTTCCGCTGTCGCGGCAGGCCCTCCCGCTGGGCAAGCGCGGTCAGACCGAGGGCGACCAGGTGCTTGCAGAAGTTGCCCTTCAGACCGTACGGGCAGTCGCATGCGCCGGACAGCCCGCCAGGCCCGTCCAGGGTCAGCTCCACCTCGTACCGCTCCGTCCCGTAGACACTCGCGGTGATCCAGCCGTCCCCCACCTCGACCCCTGACACCGCGTCGAGATACCCGAGGGCGCGATCGAAGGAACGGGCGCCGGCCAGCGCCTTGAGGTTCGCCTCAGTGAGGCCGCGCATGATTCTCTTCCGCCCTGCTGTGATGGTGCAGCCAATGCTCCGCCAGCCTAGGGGGCCGAAGCTTGCAAACCGACGGCTTCGGTGGGTTTGACCCCTCAACTCGCCCAATGCCAGGGGTGGTCAGCCGGTCACTCTCCCTCCCCCGGGCCAGGTGGAGTTCACGGCCCTCGGCTGCCCGCCCCGAGTACGGCGGCTGACCCGAGGCTCTGGCTCTCGCAGCCCACCAGCTCCGTCAGGCGCCCGGCCTGCCGGACGCACCGAGGCTGCCGCTGCCGCTGCACCTCGTCGGCCTCGTGCAGGCAGATGGCGGTGCAGTCCTGGTTCGGCGGCTCCGGGCCGGAGCCCGCCAGGAGCCGCGACCTTCTCAGCGAGAAGCAATCCGTGTGTGACCCACCGCAGCATTACGCTCACAGCCACCCACGTAGGTAAGGTGTGGCTATACGGATTTCGTTAAGGTTGACCTGAACATTTCTGGAGAAGGCATGCCTGTACAGCTTGGCAAGCCGGAGCGGCTGCTGGACCGTGATCACGAGTGGGCGCTGCTGAACGACTTCCTCGACGACCCAGCCGCCGAGCTGCGGCTGGCCATCGTCTCGGGGAGGCGGCGGAACGGGAAGTCGTTCCTGCTGGAGGCGCTCACGGAGGCGGTGGGCGGGCTGTATCTGACCGCCGTGCAGGAGGAGGGCCGGGTGCCCGCACTGCACCGGTTCACCGAGGCGATCGCCGCACACGCGGGAGTGCGGCCCGGGGCGATGCGGCTGGACGACTGGCGGGATGCACTCACCGCCGCCTTGGAGGTGGTGAACCGGGCCTCAGGGGCACCACTGATCGTCATCGACGAGCTGCCGTATCTGATGCAGCACTCCCCGGAGATCCCAGGGTTCCTGCAACTGCTGTACGACCAGTCGCAGTCCGGCAAAGCGCCCGGCGGCCGGATCGTCCTGTGCGGTTCGGCGATGAGCGTGATGTCCGAGCTGCTCTCCGGCACCAAGCCGCTGCGCGGCCGAGCCGTGCTGGACCTGCGCCTGCCGGCCTTCGATTACCGCACCGCCCGCGCCCACTGGGAGATCGAGGATCCGGCGGTGGCGCTGCAGGTCGACGCCGTGCTGGGCGGCGCCCCCGGCTACCGGCCGCTGGCCGCTGGGCCGGTGCCGCAGGGCGAGGCGGAGTTCGGCCCCTGGGTGGAGCACACTCTGCTGGACCCGGGGCGGGCGCTGTACTCGCGGGTGGAGGCCGAGTTCCTGCTGCGCGAGGACCCTCGGATCACCCACCGCACGCTGTACTACGACGTACTGTCCGCCGTAGCCCGGGGCGCCTCGACCCCAGCGAAGGTCGGCTCCATGCTGGAGCGTTCCCGCTCCGCCATGGTCGCCCCGCTGGAGGTGCTGGAATCCACCGGCTACCTCCGCAAGGAACAGGACCTGCTCAAGGCCCGGCACCCGGTCATCAGCGTGGCGGATCCAGTGATCCGCTTCAACCAGCTGATCACGCTGCCCATGGTGGACCTGGTGGAACGGCGACGCGGAGCCCAGGTGTGGCAGTCGTCCCGGCCGACATACCACTCGAAGATCCTCGGCCCGCACTTCGAGGAGACCGCGCGCGAATGGGCCCGCTCCTTCGCCATCGACGAGACAGAGCTGTCGCTCGGTGCGGTGGGCACGGCGGAGATCGCCGACCCGGCCGCCCGGACCAAGCACGAGGTCGACCTGCTCGCCCTGGCCCCCGGTGAACGCCCGCAAAGCCCCCGGGCGTCCATCACCCTGATCGGCGAGGCCAAGGCCACCGTCCAGCCCCGCGGGCTGAAGGACCTCGAGCGCCTCGAACACATCCGTACCCTCCTCGCCGACCAGGGACATCGGCCCGATGACGCGGTCCTGGCGCTGTTCTCCCTGCACGGCTTCCATCCTGACCTCCTCGAAGCCGCCGGGCGCCGCCATGATGTCCTCCTCGTCGACATCCGGGCGCTGTACGGCGAAGGACACATTCGCGGCCTGGCATGACCTGATCCGGCCCGCCGCATGGGAGGACGTCGCGCTGCACACAACCTGGTCCCCGCCCGGGGCCTGCCTGCCCACCCTCCCCCGGCCCGACCCGCGGCAGCGGCGGTCGGACAGTTCTCGGCCGTAGGTCTCCGGTCGCTGCCGGGGTGCCCGCTGAGCATTTCCGTCCAGCCGGACGGGGCGACGGCCCTTAGCCATACCGCACGACGGGGTTCCCTGAGTGAGGCCACCGCGCCCATGGCAGCAGCACGCCGACTGCGCCGCCGAGCGCGAGAAGGATGGGAGTCACGAACTCGCCCGGTACTCCGGCACAAGTGAACGCGGCCGCAAGAACGGCCAAGAGGGCGAAGGCGCCTAAGGCATGCCAGACGATCCGCCTCCGCGCCCCTTGGCCTGACGCGGCCACTGCACCGGGGCTGACCTCAGCGGAGTCTCGGCGCACCTGATCCTGTAATACGGCTACACGTGGCCAGCGTGCGGGTGCGTGCATCTCCCGTGAGGACACTCACCTCCGGTGTCTGCCAACCAGTGCGGGTCGTTGGGGCTTGTCGCGCAGGTGCCTGGTTCTCTTGCCTCGTCATGGCGCCACGGCCGAGACCATGTATTCGCGGACCCCGGCAGGAGCAGGGCCCCGGGCGATGCGTCCGGTCACCCGATCCCTCCCGGCCGGGAGGATACGTCGACCGCGCTGCGCCCGAGTCCGCACCTGGACGTCTTCGAAGCCGACTATCCGCATGAGCTCCGCTACTGCGGAGGCCAGTTCGAACACCTTGCCAGAGCGCACGCTGTTCGCGACGGCGTACGTGGCCGAGCCGCCGGGAGCCAATACGCGCCGCGCTTCCTCAAGATGGCGGAACAATCCGTCGGCGTATGCGCGCACGGCCCGCCCTTGCGCTGTCGACTCATGCCCGTACCGCTCGTACCAGGCGGGTAGCACCGCACCGGGCAGGTTCGTTGCATGAATCCCTGTCCGAAGACTGGATGGCACTCCCGGTCTGGGCGCGCAATCTGGCTTTCCGCCTGCTGTGCCTGCAGCGGCCTGACGACGCCGAAATCCTGGGGAAAGCCGGGGCGGACCTCCTGAGTTTCGGCCCCGACTGGGATGAGTTCGCGGAGAAATTGATGGCTCGATCCGAGGCGCTGAAGGTAAGGAAGAAGGAGTGAGCTCACATTCAGGCTCCGGGGCGAGAATTGGGCAGACGCTGCTCAATTCTGAACTTTCCCTGGCTGGCGTCGAGTTCGTTCGCGCTCTGAGTCACTATAAAGGACATGTTTGGGCCTTAGGGGTGGCTACCGCCATGCTCCAGATCGGAATGGCTCTGCGGTTGGCGGCCCTGCGGTGGGGAGTGTCAACGGGGATCGGTACCGCGGGTGAGAGTCGATGCCTAGACCTTGATGACGGTGATGCGAGAGCCGCACAGGGTGGTTAGATCCTCGGGGTCTGAGGTGAGAACCGTCGTCGGACCGGGGGCGGCGAGGGCGGTGGCGCTGAGCATGGCGTCGATGGCGTACTTGTGGCCGTGCAGCCCGGCGTCAGCGAGGAGTGCGGCGGCATGGCGGGCGATGGGCTCGGTCACCGGTTCGACGACGAGACGAGACAGTGTCCACTCCAGGGCCGGCCGTTTGATCCGAGGATGGACCACCTCGACGAGGGTTGCCGCAGAGGTGATCACTCGCAGGTCGTCGGCGCGTGCGAGGGCGAGCCAGCCGGTGACTGTGCGATCGCGTAGCACGGCCTTGGCCAGCCCTTCGCTGTCCAGGACCAGGGTGCCACCGGGGACGGCGGGAGAGCGGGTCACGCGGCGTTCGACCCGTCTCGTGTCTGCTCCTGGCGTGCGTGGTGGAGCTGGTCGCGCAGAGCCTGGATCTCCTCGTCCGTGATGGGCCCGTGCTCGGCCTCGGCGACCTGGATGAGTTCGTTGAGATTGTCGCGTTCGATCTGGCGAGCTACCGCGGCGGCCACGTAGGCGGACAGCCCGGAGGGGCCGCTGCGGGCCTTGGCGGCTTCGGCGATGTCGCGCGGCATAGTGATCGAGTACTTGCCGGTAGGCTCACTCATGCTACTCATCCTACCCGTCATCCTCTCCGCGGGTGTCGGAGATCGACCTGGTAGAGAGGTGCCCCTATGGCTCGCTTTGTCGAGTGCTCGTGCGATACCTGCCGTGCGCAGCAAGGGCTCCGAGGGCGCCACTGCCACCTGAACCGGAAGCGTTCACCTGGTCAGAGAGGCGGTGGACACCATGAGGAGTTCGGTATCGCAAACAGGCGGTGTCCCCAGACGGAGACGTGGTGGCAGGACTGTGATTGCGACGCGGGCTGTCAGAGACAGCTCCGAGGGCGGTGTGCCAGACGTCAGGGCGCTGGCCGACGAACTCGGTGCCACGCTGGTCCGGGCCGTTCGGCAGTGCACCGCTGACGAGTCGGCCTCGGCTGGGACAGGCCACGGTTCGGTCTCCGCCAGCTGGTATGACTTTGCGCTCGACTATCTGGAGATGCGCTGGCCGCAGGTCGCGGCGAAGACCCGCAACGAGACCGACGATGCGCTGTGCGCGATCACTCAGGCGATGCTCCGGAACGTACGAGGCCGCCCCAACGATGAGTTGCTGCGGCAGGCGCTGCGCGCGGGACTGGGCCTTCGTCGTGCCCCGGCCGGAGCCGCGCATGGCGCCCGCCGACGTGCGGCTTACTCTGCGCTGGGTGGAGAGGGCCTCACGCCCCTTGGTCGACCTGATGGACCCGGTCGTAATGCGGGCGGTGCTGCAAGCTCTGCGACTGAAACAGGACGGTACGATCGCAGCCGCCGAGACCCAGAGACACAAGCGCATGGCCCTCGTGAACGCAGTGCGGTACGCGATCGAGTAGGGCGGACTCCGCACCGACCCGATCCTCCCAGCGTGGCACGGGTGCGGCTTTCGTACGTCCCTTAGGTGGCACGAACAAGGAGGGAACAAACTCCTGCTTCAGCCGATCGAACGTCAGCGGTTCTCCCTCCAGTACGGCTGTCCGTAACAGCTTGGAGAGTTGCTCGGCGTCGTTCTCCGGCCTGCCGCGCGAGCTCCCGTGCGTAAGGATCGTTTCCGCCCGCCACCGTCAGCAGGTACTTGCCGAAGGCATGCTCTGTCATGAACCGCCCCAGCTGATCCAGGGGTTAACCTGCGCCATCAGCTCCAGCCGGAACATCGGCCGGTCCAGGCAGGCTGCAGTAATGACCCCTGAGCGCGCCGATGCGAACTCCGACCCAGAAAAGTGAAACGGCCTGCTGCGCCGGGTGCGCTTCTCGCCGTCTTGGCTGCAAACACGCAGGTGAGGAGAGGGGCGTCTCTCACAGGAACTCCGCATGCTCACGTTCGTCCCACGCATGTCCCACACGGAGCGATTCCATGGGATCGGACAAATGGGAATTCATCGGTTCGGCGCCGTGAAGCCCCAGGTCAGGGCGCCTAGCCGAGTGAGAAGGCGTCCGGCGGGGTCCCACTGGTTGGCCCAGGTCAGCGCCGTGTCGACATGGCGCCCGATTTCACGTCCGGCGGCGTCGAAGGCGAAGTCGAGGGTGTGGCCGTCGATGCCGAGGCCTACGCGGTTGCCTGCGGCGTCGTATGCGTAGGTGGTGACAGCGCCGGAGGGAGTGACTCGGCGCACCGGCCGGCCGAGCGGGTCGCGGTCCAGAGTGAGGATTCGGCCTTCGTACATCTTGGTACGCGGCCTGCCCATGCGGTCGCGCTGCAGGACGAGTTCGGACTCCGGTGTCGCGGCGGCGACGAGGCGGCCTGCGAGGTCGTAGGTGTAGCGGGTTTCGTCACCGTCGGCGTTCTTGACGGTGACGCGGCCGAGCAGGTCCCGTTTGTAGGAGGCGGTCTGGCCCATCGAGTTCGCCCGCTGTCGCAGGCGCCCGGCTTCGTCGTGAGCGTAGACAAGGAGGCGGCCGTCGAAGTCGCGTTCGGTGGTGACGAGGCCGCTGGGATCGTACTCGTAGCCCCAGGTCAGGCCCTGGGGGTTGGTGACCTGGCGCAGCCGGAGTTCGGTGTCGTAGCGGAACTCGTGCCGGGTGCCGTCCGGTTCGGTGCGGGCTTCGAGAAGGTCGAAGTGCGTGTACTCGTACTCAGTGACGCCGCCGACGGGATCGGTATGGCGGATCAGATTGCCTTCGCCGTCCCACTTCCAGGACTCGACGGCTCCGTCCGGGCCGGTGCGTCGGGCGAGCTTGCCGTCCACCGTCCGGCTCATGCGGTGGTGTTGCCCAGTGGGTCGGTCACCGTGACCGGGGTCATCGGGGGAGATCTACGTTCGAATCACGCACCGTGCGTAGGGGTCTGGTGCGCCGGACGGGGAAAGCGTCCGCCTCTCCGCTGCCGGCGGGACCGCAGAATCCTCCACCGTCCTGTCCACGTCCGCGGAGGGAAGTGGGACATGCGTACCCGTCTCACTGCGGGCCGGACGACAGCGGCCGTCGGACACACACGATGCGGCGCCGTGGTGTGTCGCGTCATGCGGGACAGGCGCGGACAGTTCGACGGTGGCAGACCTAGGGCCTGTCTGATGGGTCAGTCACCGTGCCCGCCGGGCGGCCCCTGGGCCACGACCGCCGTTACCGAGCGGCTTGGAAGCGGGCTGGAGTAGACGACGCTCGTGGTGACGGAGCCCAGAGCGGCGATGCGGCCCGTGGTGCGTTCCAGGTCGCGCATCGAGCGAGCGACGACCTTGAGGACGAAGCAGTCCTCGCCCGTTACATGGTGGGCCTCCACGATCTCGGGTGTGGTGTCGAGCAGGTCGTGGAATGGCTTGTAGTTGCCCGTGGGGTACCGGAGGCGGACGAAAGCCAGGATGTCGAGCCCCAGGGCCTCGGAGCTCACGACGGCGGAGTAGCCGGAGACGACGCCGCTGTCCTCCAGCCGACGGACGCGTTCCGTGACGGCGCTTGGTGACATGGAGACGCTACGGGCCAATTCGGCATAGCTGGCGCGCCCGTTGCGTTGCAGGGCTTCCAGGAGGCGTATATCGGTGGTGTCAAGGGAATCAGCGGCCATGGCCGATAGATACCACGGAGTCCACGGCGAAGGGCGAGCAGGACCGTGGATCACGGGTTCTGGGGAAAGGGGCGGGGAGCATAGCGTCCAGGGCATGACCACGACCCGGATCAGCGCCGCCCTTCGGGTGCCGCCGGCGGCACCCGCCGAGGCGGCCGCTTTCTTCCGCTCACGCCTCGCCTTCCAGGCGGATGTGTCCGATGTCCATGCCTCGTTGGAGTCCGGCGAGCCGGGCTTTGTGCTCGTCGACTCACGGGGAGACGCCGCGTGGGCGCAGGCGCATGTGCGGGGTGCGGTGCACCTGCCCACCGCCGAGATTCCGGAGCGCGCCGCGAGCCTGTTGGATCCGGCGGTTCCGATCGTCACGTACTGCTGGGGGCCCGGCTGCGACGGCGCGACCCGTGCGGCACTCGCTCTCGCTCGGCTCGGTTACCGGGTCAAGGAGATGATCGGCGGGATCGAGTACTGGATCCGCGAAGGGCTCCCCGTCGAGGGGGCGAACGGCGTTGAGCGGCGGGCTGCCGACCCGTTGACGGCGCCGGCCGGGTCCGCCCACTGCGCTTGCTAGGGACTCTCCGGCGAGTTACGCCCGCGACCAGAGGCGGAGCGCGGCGACGGTGACAGTGCCGTGAAACACGTAGGCTCTCTTGTCATACCTGGTTGCCACAGCCCGGAAGTCCTCGAGGGCATTGACTGTCCGCTCAACTTCGTTCCTGCGCGCGTACAAATCCCGGTTGAAGCCGGCGGGCCTGCCGCCCGCGCTGCCGCGGTTGCGGCGGTGGGTCCGCTGGTCGCGACGCTCGGGGATGGCGTGTCGGATCTGACGTCGACCCAAGTAACGACGGTTGCGGCGCGACGAGTACGCCTTGTCGGCACTCAGGCAGTCGGGGCGGGTACGCGGGTGCCCGCCAGCAGGTCTCGGCACGCGTAGCCGTTCAAGAGCGGGAATAAGCTGCGGGCCGTCACCCCACCGGCCTGGGGTGATCAGCAAGGACAGTGGTCGCCGACCTCCCTCACTGGCCAGATGGATCTTCGTCGTCAGGCTGCCTCGGGATCGCCCCGGAGCCTCATCCGCGCGGTGCCAGGCGGGGCGGGCTCGCTTGCCCGGGACTCGTGGGGCACGTTTGCGGGCGCCGGCCGCATGCTGGTGAGCACGGCAGACGGTCGAGTCCATACCGACCATGGACCAGTCGATCCGTCCCTCCGCGTCGGCGCCGGTCTGAAGGCGCCGCAGGATCTTCTCCCCAGTTCCGTCCGCCGCCCACCTGCGATGGCGGTCATACGCCGTCTGCCACTTGCCGAACCGGGTGGGCAGATCCCGCCACGGAATCCCCGTGCGTAACCAGAACACGAGCGCCGATGAGGACGGTGTGGCCGGCCTGGATCAAGCGGCGGGCGGTCTCGTACCCGAGGGACTTGTTGGCTCCTGTGCGGCCTGACCAACCTCGTAGAGGAACTGCGGTCCACCAGCGCGGAGTTCGCCCGCCTGTGGGACGAGGGCACGGTCGGCCCGCACGTCTCGGCCCGCAAGACCGTCGTACACCCCCAGGTGGGTGAGGTGATCTGCGACTGCGACGTGCTCACCGTCCCAGGCTGCGACATCCGCCTCGTCGTCTACACGGTGGCCGCGGGTTCCGCCGACGCGGAAAAGCTGGAGTTCCTACGGGTCACCAACGGCGTCCGCGCCGACGGCCCCACGCCTCCGGGGCCCGGCCTGTTCTCCACGCCGTAACGATCGGGCCGGCCGATGGGTGCCGAGACGTGTCTCTTCGGGAACGGCAGCCGTTGGAGTGCGTTCCACACGCCGGCGGCCGGGACGGCGTTCGAGGCCGGCCGGCCGGTCGCGACGACTCAGCACCGAGCCGGCCGTTCCGGAAGAGGTGCGTGCTGCCGCCGCCTCGATGAGCCTGCCTCAGGAGTGCCTGGACGAGCTCCGCGAACGATGCCGTCGTCCGTCAGTACGGCCGTCGCGGAGACCCAGCCCGCGCTCAGCACGCCACGTTGTCGAAGAGCCGAAGCGGCTCCGGCGCGGGGTGGGCGGGGTACTACGGCGCCGGGGGGCAGGGTCCTCACGAGGGTGAGGAGCACCTGGTCGTCGCCGGCCAGTGCGCGGGCGCGGTCGTCGTACGCCTGGGCGTCCGGCGTGGCGGCGCCGGCC
Source organism: Streptomyces sp. UG1 (assembly GCF_049974585.1). Taxonomy (NCBI): domain Bacteria; kingdom Bacillati; phylum Actinomycetota; class Actinomycetes; order Kitasatosporales; family Streptomycetaceae; genus Streptomyces; species Streptomyces sp. UG1. The sequence continues at coordinate 72,114 of NZ_JBNGGG010000028.1, forward strand.
GGTGTGGCGAGGGGAAGTGTGCCGGCTCCGGCCGTGAGGGCGAGGGCCGCGAGGTGGGTGAAGCGGCGCCTGGAGAGGGGGCGGCCGGACGGTCGGGGTGCGGTAAGCGAGAGGTCACGGTGGTCCTCTCGGTGACTCGGAGGGCCGGGCCTGCCCCCACCGCCCCCGGATGTTCCGTCGTGGCGGCGGCTATCCGGCCTGGGGGTGGGGAGGCTGTCCCGGCTTTCTGTTCCGGTGGGCCGCGTCCTCGTCGCTGAGTAGTTCCGCTGCCTGGTTCTGGGTGTGTGCCGCTGCTATTTGGGCCTCCGCCACGACATCTCCGCGCTCGCGCACGAGATCTTCATAAATCGGCAGGGGAACGTTTTCGGCGGGTGTGCGAGTCACTGTTCCGCCCTTCCGTTGGGAATACCGGAAGACGGCCGAAGGACCGTAATTGAGGACGACTCGTGGAATTTCCGTGTCCGTCGTGAAGGTGTGTGCCGGTCGTATGTCTGATGTCCGAGGACCGGGACCGGGTCGGTGTTCACGAGAAATCCGATCTGACGCGTTACTGGGGACAAGACGACGGATCACCCTACAGTGCCGGGATTCGGCCATTGCGGGGTGGCCCGCTTCCATTCAGTTCTGCGCCAGGGAAAGACGGCTGTGTTACACCACGAGGTCAGGAGTGATCCGCGGTGGGGAGCATCGCCCACACCGTTTTGCCCGTGGGGTGTCTTCTCGTCCAGCCCCAGTGTTCGGACAAGGCGTCGATGATGCGCAGTCCGCGGCCGTGCTCCTCGAAGGGGTCGCCGGCGTGCGGATACACCGGTGGATGGTCGCTCGGGTCGGTGACCGCGCAGACCAGGTGGGCGGGGCGGCGGATGCTGAGGCGGAGCCAGATCTCGGCCTCAGCGGGGGCGCGGCGGGCCGCGGGGTGCGGTACGGCGTGCAGTACGGCGTTGGCGAGCAGTTCGGTGACCACCATGAGGGCGTCGGGGCCGCAGTGGCCCAGTTCCCAGCTCTCCAGGGTGCGCCGGACGAAGTCGCGGGCCTGGCCGCAGCCCCGTTCGGCGCCCGCGAGGGGCAGGACGGCGGAGCGCGGCGGGGTGAGCGGGAGTTCGGGCCCGGCGGCCCGGGGCGAACCGGAAGCGTGCGCCTGCTGCGTCGCGGTCGGCCCCGCTGAGGACGCGGGGCTGCTGGGCAGTCGGAGCCCTTCGTACGCAGGTAAGGACACAACGTCTCCCTGATACATGGTCAGGACGGGTCGTCCGCGCCGCTCTTGACGCCAAGGGCTATTATCCACGCCGACGGCGTCTCCGTGCAATTTCACGGGAAATTGCGCGAGCGGTGTCGACACAGAGCGCGTGGTGCGGTCCGGGACCGGTGCGGTGCCGGGGCGTACGCGTGACGGAACGTGAGCAAGGAGAGTGCAGTGCCAACAGCACAGAACGGCGTACGGGCAAGCTCGTTGGACGTCCGCTGGATCAAGAGCCGGCACAGCAATGCCGAGGGCAACTGCGTCGAGGTGGCCTCCCTCGGCGACGGCAGTGTCGCGATGCGCAACTCCCGTCACCCCGATGGCCCGGCCCTCGTCTACACCCCGGCCGAGATCTCGGCCTTCCTGGCGGGCGCCAAGGACGGGGAGTTCGACCACCTGGTGTGAGCCGAACCCGTGGCCGGCGGCGGCCCGCCCCGTGCGAGCCGTCCGCCTGCCCGGGAACAACGAACACACCACACGACCGACCACGGGCGGGCGAAACACCTTCCGCAAGCCTTCCGCAAGCGTTCCCGCAAGCCTTCCCGCAAGCGGAAGTTGAGCCTTCCACTTCTTGCGGTTTCGGCGGCATGCGGCAGCGGGATGCGATAATGCGGTCTGTCGTATGCCGGTCTACGGGGAGTCAGGATGTCCGCCGAGTTTCCTCGCATCTCCCGCCTGGAACCCTATCTGGAGCGGACCGAGCCCGCGCCGACCCTGCTGAAGATGCTGGTCGGCGTCCAGTTGGCGGGCATCCGGGAGGACTTCGGCCTGTCCCAGGACCAGGCGGCCCGCGCTGTCGGGTTCAGTCCGGCGAAGCTGTCGCGCATCGAGGCGGGCAAGAGCCGTCGGCCGCCCACGGAGGCCGACGTCCGCAAGCTGCTGGAGCACTATCAGGCCGAGGAGTACGAGGCCTCGCTGCTGCTGCAGTTGCTGCGGCGGGCCGGTGAGCCGGGGTGGTGGCAGCGTTACGACAAGCGGCTGATGCCGGAGTGGTTCGACCGGCTGGTCGGGCTGCAGGAGGCGGCGACGGCCATCCGTACCTTTGAACTGCAGTACGTTCCGGGCCTGTTGCAGACCGACGCCTACACCCGCGCCATCGTGGAGCGCGGGCTGCCGACGGCTCCGTCCCGCGAGGTGCTGCGGCGGGTGGAGCTGCGGACGCGCCGGCGCGAGCTGCTGCACCGGCCCGACGCGCCCCGGCTGTGGGCGATCATGGACGAGTCGGTGCTGCTGCGCGTCCTGGGCAGCCGTGAGGTGATGCGAGCCCAGCTCGAGCACCTCGTGGAGATGGCCCAGCGGCCGCACGTGACCGTGCAGATCGTGCCGCTGGACGCGACCAACGCCTCGGCGCCGGCCATGCCGATCACCTATCTCCGGTTCGGCGGCATCGATCTGCCCGACATCGTCTACCTGGAGCACATCAAGAGCGCGGCCTTCCTGGAGGACCGCGACGAGACCGAGGAGTACCGCCTCGCCCTGGACCGGCTGGGTGACGAGGCCCTCAACCCGCGCGAGTCCCTGGAGCGACTGCGCGAGACGATGCAGCGGTACTGCTGAAGGTCCACTCCCGAAGGTCCACTCCTGAAGGTCCGGGGCCGCAGCCCTACGGCACCCGCCCCACACCCCCGTACTCGATCCACTCCATCGTGAGCTGACGCGGCGCCACCTCGGTGTCGGGGCGCCAGGTGGAGACCTCCACCAGGCCGGGCTCCAGGATCTGAAGTCCCTCGAAGTACTCGTCGACGTCCTTCTCCTGGCGCACCCGGCCCCAGTGCCCCTGCGTCACCTGGTCCATGAAGTTGGTGACGAAGTCGCGGACCTCGGGATCCTCGCTGACGAGCTGGCACATCACCATGTAGCTGCCGGGCGCGAGGCGTTCGCGCACCCGGCGGGCCACGGCGAGCGGGCCGTCGGTGTCGCTGTCCGGGATGCAGTGGAACACCGAGTTGAACAGCACGGCCACCGGCTGCGAGAAGTCGATCAGGCGCTCGGTGTCGGCGTGGGAGAAGATGCCGTCGGTGTCGCGCATGTCGGCGTGGATGACGGCGGTGTTGTCGTTCTGGTCCAGCAGGGCGCGGCCGTGGACCAGGACCATCGGGTCGTTGTCGACGTACACCACGCGCGAGGACGGGTCGACGGCCTGGGCGACCTGGTGGACGTTGTTCTGGGTGGGCAGGCCGGAGCCGTGGTCGAGGAACTGCCGGATGCCGTACTCGCCGGCGAGGGTGCCGACCACGCGCTGGAGGAAGCGCCGGTTGTTCAGCGCGAGGGCGCGGGTGCTGGGGACGACCTTGTCCAGCTCTTCGCAGGCGGCTCGGTCCGAGGCGTAGTTGTCCTTGCCTCCGAGGTAGTGGTCGTACATGCGCGCGGCCGTCGGGACCGTGGCATCGATCGACGTGGACAGCTTTCCAGGCTCCATGGCTTCCCCCAGGGGCAGGACGGCCGAGGAGATCACCTCGCCGACAACACATCCTAGGGAGGGGGCAGTTGGTGGAGCCAGTCCATCGGTCAACCAGCGGGCGAATGCCACCCTTGCGGGGACATCTCGGATGCCGTTGTGTCGTCAATTGTTCGTAGGTGCCTACGAGGTGACGGTGCGACCTTCCGGTTCGGCTGTGCGGCGCTCCGTATCGAACTAGGGTTCTCGATCGGAAGCCACATTCGACGGGGGTATGCACGTGGCCGATGCGGCGCGCTCGCAGGACGACACCGCGCACGACGGGGGAACGACCGGCCGGTTCACCGGCATGGGTCCCTTCATGCTCGTCTGGAGCGGCCAGGCGATATCCCTGGTCGGCAATTCCGTCCTGCGGTTCGCCTTCGTCTTCGAGACCTGGTCGGCCACCGGCCGGGCCACCGCGCTCACCACGCTCTCGCTGTGCGCGCTGCTCCCCCAGGTGCTGCTGAGCCCGCTCGCCGGGGCCTTCGTCGACCGGATCAAGCGGCGTACGGCGCTCCAGCTCGCGGACGGCGGCGGGCTGCTGATCGTGGCGCTGCTCGGCGTGCTGCACTTCACCGGCGGGCTGCGCACCTGGGAGGTGTACGGCGCGGTGATGCTGCTCGGCTGCGCCGCCGCGTTCCAGTTCCCGGCGCTGGGCGCCGCCGTGCCGCTGCTGGTGGACAAGAGGCAGCTGCAGCGTGCGAACAGCCTGTTGGCGAGCGCCAAGAGCACGGCGGACGTCGGCGGTCCGGCGCTGGGCGGGCTCCTGGTGGCGTTCTCCGGGCTCGGCTTCATCCTGGTCGCCGACCTGGTGAGCTTCGCTCTCGCGCTGGCCGCGATCCGCGTCGTACGGCTGCGGGGGGACGGCGGTGGCACGGCGAAGGCCAAGGGCGGGGCGCGGGGGAAGCTGGTCGCCGAGGCCGTCGAGGGGATGCGGTTCCTGTTCCGGTCTCCGAGCCTGCGCGACCTGATGCTGGCGTTCTGCTTCGTCAACCTCGTCATGGTCTTCGGCTTCGCCGCCGTACAGCCGATGGTGCTGGCCCGGTCGGGGGGCGAGACGTCGGCGCTGGCGAGCGTCAACACCGCGATCGGTGTGGGCGGGGTCGCGGGCGGGCTGCTGATGGCGGCCTGGAGCGGGCCGAAGAACCGGGCCCGGGGCATGCTGCTCGGCATCATCGGCATGTGCCTGTCCGCCCAGGTGGCGATGGCGCTGGCGGGCGGGGTGGTCGGCTGGTGCGCGGCCATTCTCGTGGGCGCGGCGCTGATGCCGATGATCAACGGCACGATGCAGGCGATCGTGCAGACCAAGGTGGACCAGGCGTGGCACGGCCGGGTCTTCGGCGCGGTGATGTTCCTGTCGCAGATCTCCGTCCCGCTGGCCACGGCGGTCTCCGGCCCGCTCGCCGACCATGTCTTCGAACCGCGGGCCGCCGACGGCGCCGGGATCTTCGTCGTGCTCGGGCCGCTCCTGGGCGACGGGCCGGGCAGCGGCATGGCCGCCATGCTGCTGATCGCGGGACTGTGCGGCATCACCGTCGCGGTGGTCGGCATGTCCCGGCGCACGGTGCGCGACATCGACTCGCTGCTGCCCGACGCCACCACCGACACCACGGACGACAACCCCGAGAACAGAGAACTCGTGGAGGGCTGAGCATGACCACCAATCCCTTCGAGGACGAGAACGGCACCTATCTCGTGCTCACCAACGCGCAGGGCCAGCACTCACTGTGGCCCGAGGCGATCGCGGTGCCGGACGGGTGGGATGTGGCGCTGACCGCGAGCAGCCGTGCCGAATGCCTCGCCTTCGTCGAGGAGCACTGGACGGACATACGCCCCACCCGCACGGGCGCAGATGCCTGAGATGGGGGCGACGGGGGCGGCATCGCACGGCGTACACGAACTCTTCGCGGAACAGGCCCGGCGGACACCGGCGGCCACCGCGCTGGTCTGCGGCGACGAGCGGCTGAGCTACGGCGAACTCGACGCCCGCGCGGCCCGGTTGGCCACGCTGCTGCGGCGGCGTGGCGTGCGGCCGGGGGCTCTGGTGGGTGTGCATGTGGAGCGGTCCGCCGAGATGGTGGTGGCGCTGCTGGGCACGCTCAAGGCCGGCGCCGGCTATGTGGTGCTCGACCCGGACTTCCCGGCGCGGCGGCTGCGCGGGATGGCGGCCGACGCGCGGGTCGCGGTGGTCGTGACCCGGCGGGGGTGCGAGCAGCCGCTGCCCTCCGTCGAGTCGGTGGCGGTGGAGGACGCCGAGCACTCCGAACCGCTTGAAGCCGGGTCCGTGGCCGTACGGCCGCACGACCCCGCCTGCGTCATGTTCACCTCCGGCTCCACCGGCCGCCCGAAGGGCATCGTCGCCTCCCACGCCGCGATCACCGGGACGCTGACCGGGCAGGACTTCGCCTCCTTCGGGGCCGGCGCGGTGTGGTTGCAGTGCTCCCCGGTGTCCTGGGACGCCTTCGCGCTGGAGCTGTGGGGTCCGCTGCTGGGCGGCGGCCGGTGCGTGCTGCATCCCGGGCAGCGCCCCGACCCGGTGGTGATGGCCGGCCTGGTCGAGCGGCACGCCGTCACCTCCCTCTACGTCTCCGCCTCCCTGTTCCATGTGATCGTCGACGAGTACCCGGGCGCCCTCGCCGGAGTGCGCGAGCTGATCGTCGGCGGCGAGCCGATGTCGCCCGCGCACGCCGCCCGCGCCCTGGAACGCCACCCCGGGCTGCGACTGAGCAACGGCTACGGCCCGGTCGAGGGCATGGTCTTCCTGACCGTCCATCCGGTCACCGCCGAGGAGGTGCGGGACGGAAGGCCGGTGCCGATCGGGCGCCCGCTCGACGGCAAGCGGCTGCGGGTGCTCGACGAGGGGCTGCGGCCCGTGGCGGACGGGGAGAGCGGTGAGCTGTACGCCGCCGGGGCGGGTGTCGCGCTCGGCTACTGCGGCCGGCCCGGGCTGACCGCCGAGCGGTTCGTGGCCGACCCTTACGGGCCCGGCGGTGAGCCGATGTACCGCACGGGGGACCTGGTGCGGCGCCGGGCCGACGGGGTGCTGGAATATCTCGGGCGGGCCGACGACCAGGTCAAGATCCGCGGATTCCGGGTGGAGCCCGGCGAGGTGGAGACGGTCCTGGCCGGACATCCGGGGGTCGTCCGGGCCGCCGTGGTCGCCCGTCCCGACGCCACGGGTGACAAGCGGCTCGTCGCGTACGTCGTCCCACGTGATCCGCAGGTGTCCGAGGGCGAGTTACGCGAGCACGCCGCCCGCGTGCTGGCCGACTATCTGGTCCCGGCCGCCTTCGTGCTCCTGGACGCCCTGCCCCTCACCCCCAACGGCAAGCTGGACCGCGCCGCCCTGCCGGAGCCCGGCCCGATCACCGGCTCGCTCGCCTCGGCGTCCGCACGGGAGCCGTCGGGCGAGGTCGAGCGGGCGCTGTGCGGGCTGTTCTCCGAGGTGCTGGGGGTGGCGTCGGTCGGTCCCGAGGACGACTTCTTCGACCTCGGCGGCAACTCGCTGATGGTGGCCCGGCTGCTGGGCCGGATCCGGTTGACGCTGGGCGCCCCGGTCGGCGTACGGACGCTGTTCGAGTGCCGGACGCCGGCGGCGCTGGTGCCGCACGTGGAGAAGGCGGAGCGGGACGAACCGGCCGCCGGGCCCGCCCCGCGACCGGACAGACCGGACAGACCAGACGGGGGCTCGCTTCCCCTGTCGTACGCCCAGCGCCGCCTCTGGTTCCTCGACCGGGTCGACGCCGGTACCGCCTACACCCTCCCGGTGCTGGTGCGGCTGCGCGGCGAGATCGACGCCGAGGCGCTTCGGGCGGCCCTCGCGGACGTGGCCGCCCGGCAGACGGTGCTGCGCACGGTCTTCGAGGAGCGCGACGGTGAGCCGGCGCAGCGGGTGCTGGACGGCGACGCGGCCCGGCCCCGGCTCAGGCAAGTCGAGGTCGGTGCCGGTGAGTTGGCGGAGGCCGTCGCCGAGGCCGCCCGGCATCGCTTCGACCTCGCCGCCGAACTCCCCCTGCACGCCGTGCTGTTCAGCGTCCGGGACCGGCCGGGCGAGCATGCCCTCCTGCTCGTGCTGCACCACATCGCGGGCGACGGCTGGTCGCTGCCCCCGCTGTTCCGGGACCTGTCGCGCGCCTACGCCGCCCGGGCCTCAGGCACCGAGCCCGAGCTGACCTCGCTGCCCGTCCCGTACGGCGGCTTCGCGCACCGGCAGGCGGAGCGGCTGGGCTCGGCGCACGCGCCGGGGTCGCTCGCGGCGGCCCAGCTCGACTTCTGGCGCAAGGCCCTGGCCGGTCTCCCGCCCGGCGGGCCGCTGCTCCCCCGCCGCCCGGGACGCCCCGCCGTGCCGGGCCGGGACGCCGCCACCGTCGTACGGCGGCTGGACGCGGCGGCGCACCGGCGGATCGTCGAGGTGGCGCGGGCGGAGGGCGCGACGCTGTTCATGGCGCTGCACGCCGCACTCGCCACGGCCCTGCGCCACGCGGGCGCCGGCGACGATCTGGCGGTCGGGTCGCCGATCGCCGGGCGCGGGCACGACGGCACGGTGGACGACGTCGTCGGGTTCTTCGTCAACATGCTGGTGCTGCGCACCGACGCCTCCGGCGACCCCACCGCCCGGCAGCTGCTCGCCCGCACGCGGGAGACGGCGCTGAACGCCTTCGTTCACCAGGACGTGCCGTTCGAGCAGGTCGTGGACGCGCTCAATCCCGTACGGCCGCCGGGGCGGCAGCCGTTCACCGAGGTGGTGCTGGCGTTGCAGAACAACGCCCGCGCCGCGGTGGACCTGCCCGGTGCCGAGGCCCGGGTGGAGCCGTTGCGCACCGGCACCGCGCGGTTCGAGCTGCTGGTCGACGTGACGGACGAGCACTCTCCGGCGGGGGCGCCGGACGGCATGACGCTGGTCTTCGAGTACCGGACCTCGTGTCTGGAGCCGGAGTTCGTCCAGTGGCTGGCGGACGCGGTCGTCGAGGCGCTGCGCGCGGCGGCCGCCGAGCCGGACCGGCCGCTGTCCCGGCTGCCGCTGCCCGAGCCTCCCCGGCGTGCGGACGCGGACCGTGACATGGTCCGCACCCCCGCCGTCGCCACCGGCACCCCGGCGGGCTCCGCCCTGCACCGGGAGATCGCCGCCGTCTGGTCCGACGTGCTCGGCGTCGACGGCGTCGGCCCGCACGACGACTTCTTCCAGCTCGGCGGCAACTCCCTGCGCGCGGTGCGGGTCGCCGCCCGTCTCACCGGCGCCGGGCGCACGGTCACCGCGGCCCAGTTGTTCACTTCGCCCACCGTCGCCGCTCTCGCCGCCGAGCTGGAGCGGGCACCGGCCGAGGCGCCCGCGGCACCGGCGCCCATCCCGCGACGGCCGCGCGTTCCCCGGCAGCCCGGCCGCGACGGCCGTACCGAAACGAGCCAGAAGGAGGTGCCATGGACCTGAGCGTGATGTTCTTCGGCGCCGACAGCCCCGCGACACGGCACAGCGAGGCCTACGACGACATCCTCACCGTGGCCCGGACCGCGGACCGGCTCGGCTTCCACGCGATCTGGACGCCCGAGCGGCACTTCCAGCAGGTGGGCCAGGTCTTCCCCAGCCCGCCGGTGCTCAGCGCGGCGCTCGCGGTGGCCACCGAGCGGATCAACATCCGGGCGGGCAGCGTGATCCTGCCGCTGCACCATCCGCTGCGGATCGCGGAGGACTGGGCGGTCGTCGACAACCTCTCGCACGGCCGGATCGGCCTGTCGGCGGCGACGGGCTGGCACTCCGCCGACTTCGTACTGGCCCCCGGCCACTACGAGGACCGCCGCGAGCGGACCCTGCGGGACATCCCACTGCTGCGCCGGCTGTGGGCGGGCGAGGCGGCCGAGTTCACCGACGGCACCGGCGCCTCGGTCGCCGTCCTGCCGCAGCCCCGCCCCGTGCAGGACACGCTCCCCCTGTGGCTGACCACCTCCGGCAACCCCGCGACCTGGGAGGCGGCCGGAAGTCTGCGCACCGGGGTGCTGGGGGCGACGGTCGGGCAGAGCCGGGAGGAGCTGGCCGAGAAGATCGGCCGGTACCGGGCCGCCTGCGCCGCCGCGCCCGAGCAGGGCGGCACCGACGCGCACGGCCGGGTGACGCTGATGGCGCACACGTTCGTCGGCGCGGACGACGAGGAGGCGCGGCGGCTGACGGCCCCGCCGCTGAAGCGGTATCTGCGGTCGTACGTACGGCAGACCACGGCGAACCGCACGGCCGACAAGGCCACGGCGGAACTGACCGATGGGCAGACCGCGCTGCTCGCCGAGTTCGCCTTCCACCGCTATCTGACCTGGGGCAGTCTGCTCGGCTCCGCCGAGACCTGCCGGAAGATGCTCGCCGATCTGCGCGAGCTGGGCTGTGACGAGGTCGCGTGCTTCGTGGACTTCGGCCTCGGCCGCGACGAGGTGCTGGCCGGGCTGCACCGGCTGGCCGAACTCCGGGAGGATGTGGCGTGAGCGGCCCTTCGGGCGCATCGATGGCGGACCGTTTCAGTGCGCTCAGCGGCGAGCAGCGCGTCCGGCTGATGCGGCGGCTGGTGGAGTCCGGGCAGGCGGGGCTGATCCCGGCGGTGGTGCCGCCGCGCGACGGGGACGGGCCGGTGCGGCTCAGTCCGGCGCAGGAGGACCTGTGGGTGTACGAGTCGCTGTATCCCGGCACTCCGGCGCTCAACCTGTGCTGTGCCTACCACTTCGACGACCCCGTGGACGCGGGCCGGCTGGAGACGGCGCTGACGCTGGTCCGGGCGCACCACGACATCCTGCGGGCCCGCATCGGCGGCGAGCCGGGTGCGCTGAGCGTCACCTTCCCGGCCGAGGAGCGCTTCCGGCTGGAGCGGGAGGACCTGCGCGGCACCGGCACCACCATCGCCGAGGCCTTCGAGACGTTCCGGCGCCGCCCCTTCGACCTGGCCGGTGAGCCGCTGATGCGGGGCCGGTTCGTCACGGTCGACGACCGGCGGACCACGCTGATGCTGAGCCTGCACCACGTCATCGCCGACTGGTGGTCCTTCGACGTGCTCCAGGCCGAGTTCGCCGAGGCCCACGGGGCGCTGCGCTCGGGTACGGCGGGGACTGCTCTGACCCGGCCCTCTGTCCAATACGCCGACTTCGCCTCCTGGCAGGGCGAGTTGGAGGAGGCCGGGGTCTTCGAGGCGCGGCTGGCGTTCTGGCGCCGCTACCTCGCCGAGCCGCCGGGGCCGCTCACCGTGCCCGGGTCCCGCGCGGGGTCCTCGGAGGAGATCGCCCAGATCCCGTTCCGCGTCGACGCGGACACGGCCCGGGCCGTACGGGCGCTGGCCCGCGAACGCGGCGCGTCCGTGTACGTCGTCCTGATGGCGGCCTTCGCGGTCCTGGCGCACCGCCTCACCGGCGCCGACGACATGGTGCTCGGCACCCCGACGGCCAACCGGGCCGCCAAGGGCCTGGAGCGGGTCATCGGGTACGTCATGAACGCCATCCCGACCCGCTGGCGGATCCGGCCCGGGGACTCCTTCGCCGACGTACTGGCGAGGTTCGCGGCCGACTTCCCCGAGCTGATGGCCAACGCCGACGTGCCGGTGGGGCGGATCGTCTCGGCGGTCGCGCCGGACCGCAGCGCCGGGCGCTCCCCGCTGTTCCAGTGGGTGTTCATGCACCTCACCCAGCAGCGCAGCGTGGCCGCGCTGCGGGAGTTCAGCGAGCCCGAGCGGATCCACACGGGCGGCGAGCACGACCTGGTGGGCATCGTCCGGGACGCCGACGACGGGGCGATGGACGGCAGCTTCGAGATCCGTACGGCCCTCTTCGACGAGGACGCCGTGCGGCACTGGACGGACGCGTACCTGGAGCTGCTGCGGCGCTTCACCGCGGAGCCGGAGGTGCCGCTGGCCGAGGTGGGGCTGGTGCCCGAGGCGGACCGGCGCCGGGTGGTGGAGCTCAGCGCCGGGGGGCCCGCGCCCGATCCGCTGGCGTTGCCTGAATTGGTCGCCCGGCAGGCGGCACGCACGCCTGATGCGCCTGCGCTGGAGTCGAGGGCCGGGGCGCTGTTGCTGACCTACGCCGAACTTGACGAGCGGGTCGATGAATTGGCTGAGGTTTTCGCCGAGTACGGGGCGGGGCCCGGTGAGGTCGTGGCCCTCGCGTTGGGTCGTACCGCCGCGATGACGCTCGCGCTGCTGGCGGTGCAGCGGGCCGGTGCCGCGTACTTGCCTGTCGACCCCGACTATCCGGCGGAGCGGGTTTCGATGGCCTTGGCGGATGTGGGGCCCGTGTTGGTGGTTGTGGGTGAGCGGGGGGTGCCGGTCGATGTGGATGTGCCGACGCTCACGTTGAACGATTCACTGCAATTGTCGGGAAATGTTGTCGATCGTCTGCCGCGCCGTCGTGGCTGGTCGCGCAGTTCCCCGCGCCCCTATGGGGCGCTCACCTCCGCGTACGTCATACACACCTCTGGCTCCACCGGGCGTCCCAAGGGCGTTGTCGTTCCGCACACTGGGCTTGCCGCCCTCGCTCAGGGTTTCGTGGACGCCATGGGGCTGACCGCGGACAGCAGGGTGTTGCAACTCGGCTCGCCCGCCTTCGACATCTCGCTGGGTGAGATGTGCATGGCGTTCGGCTCGGGCGGGACGCTGGTCGTAGCGCCGGAGGGGCCGCTCGTCGGGCAGGAGCTGGGTGATGTGCTCACCGGGCGGCGCATCAGTGCCGCCCTCGTGCCGCCGTCCGTGCTTGCGACCGTTCCCGCCGGGGAGTACCCGGAGCTGCGGGTGCTCGCGGCCGGTGCGGAGGTGTGTCCGCCGGAGCTGGTGGCGCGCTGGGCCGTCGGCGGGCGTCGGTTCCACAACGCGTACGGGCCCACCGAGTACACCGTCGGTGCCACCGTCTCCGGTCCGCTGACCGGTGACGGCACGCCCCCGCCGATCGGCGCGCCGCTTCCGGGCACGCGTGCGTACGTTCTCGACGAGCGGCTGCGGCCGGTGCCGCCGGGGGTGTGCGGTGAGCTGTATCTGGCGGGGCCGGGTGTGGCGTACGGGTATCTGGGGCGGGCGGGGGATAAGCGGGTCCGGGGAAGTAGAGGTGCGTTCCCGCGTCGTTCGGTGCGTGCTCTCGGCGTGCCGGACGAAGGTCCTCGTAGCGGAACTAGGACCTTTGGCCGGTGCGGCGAGAGTGCGTGCCGGGCGGCGTGGGGGCGTGCCTCTACTTCCCCGGACCCGCTTAGTGCCGAGCGGTTCGTCGCCGATCCGTACGGGCCGCCCGGGGAGCGCATGTACCGGACCGGGGATCTGGCCCGTCGGCGGGACGACGGGCAACTCGACTACCTGGGTCGGTCCGACGACCAGGTGAAGATCCGGGGGCAGCGGATCGAGCCCGGTGAGATCACCGCCGTGCTCACCGGGCATCCCTCGGTGGAGCGGGCGGTGGCCGTCGTACGGGAGGACCGGCCGGGGCGGCCGCGGCTCGTGGCGTACGTCGTCGGTGGCGAGGGCGCCGAGCCGGTGCCGGGTGCGGTGCTGGCGTACGCCGCCGGGCGGTTGCCGGCCGCGATGGTGCCGGGCGACGTGGTGGTGCTGGACGCGCTGCCGCTGGCGCCGAACGGCAAGCTGGACCGGGCCGCGCTGCCCGCGCCGGGAGGCGGGTCGGGCCCTTGTGGGCGGGCTCCGGAGGGCTCGCGTGAAGTCGCTCTGTGCGGCCTGTTCGAGGAGGTGCTGGGTGTCGAGAAGGTGGGGGCCGACGACGACTTCTTCCGGCTGGGCGGCGACAGCATCATGGCGATCCAGCTCGCGGGGCGGGCCTCGGGGGCGGGGCTCGGCGTCACGCCGCGTGATGTCTTCACGGCCCGTACGCCCGCCGCGCTGGCGCTGACCGCGCGGGACGTCGCCGACCTGGGCGCGGACTCCGGCACGGGGCGTTTCCCGCTCACGCCGGTCATGCGCTGGTGGCGTGAACAGGGCGGGGACGCGGCGGCGTTCACGCAGTCGATGGTGTTCCCGGTGGCGCCGGGCGTGGGCCCGGCACGTATCGAAGCCGCTGTGCGTGGGCTGGTCGAGCGGCACGGGGTGCTGCGGATGCGGCTGGTGGGGGGGGAGCTGGAGATTCCCGAGGCCGTTCCCGACGTGACCGTCGAGCGGGTCGAGGTGCCCGGCGGTGCCGATCCGCGCGAACTGGCGAACGTGTGCGCTGCTTCGGTGCGGCTCGATCCCGAGAAGGGGGAGATGCTGCGGGCCGCCTGGCTCGATCCGGGCTCCGGGCGGCCGGGGCTGCTGTTGCTGACGGTGCATCATCTCGCGGTGGACGGGGTGTCCTGGCGGCTGATCGGGCCCGAGCTGGCGGCCGGGACGGCCGGGGAGCAGCCGGTGCCGGCGTCGGGTACGTCGTTCGCGGGCTGGGCGCGGCTGCTGGCCGAGGAGGCGGTGCGGCCCGAGCTGGCGGATGTGCAGTCGGCCTGGTGGGAGCGGATGCTGAGCGGACCGGACGCGCGGATCGCGGGCGGCCGGGGTGCCGGAGCGCCCCGTGCCGTGCTCACCGTCGAGCTGACGCCCGAGGTCACCGAGGCGGCGCTGGCCGAGGTGACGGAGGCCTTCCACTGCGGACCCGACGCGGTACTGCTGACCGCGCTGGCCGCGGCGGCGGTACGGCGACGGGGCACCGGCACCGGCCTGCTGGTCCAGCTGGAGGGCCACGGCCGCGAGGGGCTGTCCCGGCCGGCCGACGTCTCGCGCACCGTCGGCTGGTTCACCACCCAGTACCCGGTCCGGCTGGACGCGGGCGACGCGCTCGGCGCGGACTTCTGGCAGCCCGCGCGGGACGCGGCCGGCGAGGCCCTCAAGCAGGTCAAGGAGCAGTTGCGGGCGGTGCCGTCGGCCGGTCTCGGCTGGGGCCTGCTGCGGTACCTCAACCCGGACACGGCCCCGAAGCTGGCCGCACTGCCCGTGCCCGACCTGCGCTTCAACTACCTGGGCCGGTTCTCGGACGGCGACACCGCAGAAGGTGAGCTGCTCGGCATGGCCGCCGAGGCGCTGCCGGTCGGGCACGCCGTGGAGGTGGACGCGGTCGTGGTGGAGCGGGGCGCCGGGCGGATGGGGCTTAGTGCCGGGTTCTCGTATGCGCGCGGGGTGCTCGGCGAGGACGAGGTGGCGGAGCTGGCCCGGCTGTGGTGCGAGGCGGTCGAGGTCCTGGTCGAGCACGCCCGCCGCGGCGGCACGGGCGGCCACACCAGCTCCGACTTCCCGCTGGTGGACCTGTCGCCGGACCAGCTCGCGCTGCTGGAGGACGACCTGGACCTCGGGCTCGACGGCGAGGGGGACGAGTGATGGGCGGCCGTATCGCGGATGTGCTGCCGCTCTCCCCCGCCCAGGAGGGCCTGCTCTTCCATGCCCTGCGCGATCCGGAGCGCCCCGACCCGTATCTGGTGCAGGCCCGCTTCCGGGTCGGCCCGGACACGGCGCCCGAGGCGTTACGGGCCGCGGTGGCCGCGCTGCTGGAACGGCACCCCAACCTGCGGGCCTGCTTTCGGCACGCGCACGTCGACCGTCCGGTGCAGGTGATCCCGCGCGCCGTGAAACCGCCGTGGACGGAGCTCGACCGCACCGGGCGGACACCGGGTGAGACGGAGGCGGAGCTGGCGCGTGTCATGGTCGAGGACCGGGGCCGCCGGTTCGATCTGGCCCGCCCGCCACTGGTGCGGGCCACGCTGGTCCGGCACGACGAGGGCGCCGAGCTGCTGCTGACCTTCCATCACATCCTGCTGGACGGCTGGTCGCTGCCGTTGCTCGCGCGGGATCTTCAGGCGCTGACGACGGGGGACGCCGAGCTGCCGGCCGCCGTGCCGTTCAAGCAGTACCTGGTCTGGCTGCGGGGCCGGGACCAGGAGCGCGCGGAGGCCGCCTGGCGTGCGGCGCTGAGCGGGCTGACGCGGCCCGCGCTGCTGGCGCCGGAGGGCGCCGACGACGGCCCGGAGGACACCCTCGACATCGAGTTGACCGCCCGGCTGACGGCGTCGATCGCCCGCCGTGCGGCGGACGCCGGTGTCACCGTCAACACCGTGGCGCAGACCGCCTGGGCCCTGGTCCTGGCCCGGCTGACCGGCGCCGACGACCTGGTCTTCGGCGCGGTCGTCTCCGGGCGGCCGCACGATCTGCCCGGCGTCGAGCGGATGGTGGGGCTGTTCATCAACACGCTGCCGGTGCGGATCGCCCTGCGCCCCGGCGAGGGGGTCGACGAACTGCTGGCCCGGGTGCAGCGGGAGCAGTCGCGGCTGGCGCCGTATCACCACGTACGGCTGTCGCAGGTGCAGCGGGCGGCCGGGGCGGGCGAACTCTTCGACACGGTCCTGGCCTTCGAGAACTTCCCGCGCCCCGAAAGCGCCGCCCCGGCCGTCGAGCTGGTCGAGACGCGGGACGCGACGCACTACCCGGTGACGATCGCCGTCGTCGCCGGGGAGCGGATGCTGCTGCGGGTGAGCTGCCGCCGGGGCATCCCTGCGGCTGCGGTCGGCGCCCGTCTGGTGCACGCCTTCGAGGCGTTGACCTGCGCCGACGGCACACCGGCCGACCGGCTCGACGTCCTCCCCCGGGAGGAGCGGCGGCACCTGCTCGCCCTCGCCGAGGGCCCGGCGCGTCCGATGTCCGCCGCGAGCATCCCCGGGCGCTTCGCCGAGCAGGTGGCCCGTGCGCCGGACGCGCCGGCCGTCGAGTCCGGCGGTGCGGTGCTGACGTACGGCGATCTCGACGTGGCCTCCGACGGGCTGGCGGCGCGGCTGCTGGAGGCGGGAGTGCGGCCCGGTGACACCGTCGCGCTGCCGCTGGCCCGGTCCGTGTCCATGGTCGTCGCGCAGCTCGCGGTGCTGAAGGCGGGCGCGTGCTGTCTGCCGCTGGATCCAGCGGCCCCGGCGGGGCGGCTGGCGGCGCTGGTGGGGGCGGCCGGTGCGAGGGTGGCGGTCGGGGACGCACAGTTGCCGTCCGGGGTACGGGTGTTGGACCCCTGCGGACCAGAGCCCACAACACCCCCTGCCGTGCCCGTGCACGCCGAATCCGCCGCCTACGTGATGTACACCTCCGGCTCGACCGGCGAACCCAAGGGCATCGTCACCCCGCACCGGGCCGTCGTGGAGCTGGCCGCCGACAGCCGCTTCGCGGGCGGTGCGCACCAGCGGGTCCTGCTGCACAGCCCGCACACCTTCGACGCCGCCACCTACGAGACCTGGGTGCCCCTGCTGAACGGCGGCACGGTCGTGGTCGCCCCGCCCGGACCCGTCACGCCCGATCTGCTCGGGCGGCTGCTGCCGGAAGCGCGCGTCACGGCCCTGTGGCTGACGGCCGAACTGCTGCGCACCGTCGCGGAGATCGCACCCGAGGTGCTGGGCACCGTGCGCGAGGTGTGGGCGGGCGGTGACGTGCTCGCGCCCGAGGCGGTCCGGCGGGTGCGCGAGCACTGCCCCGGCACCCGGGTGGTCAACGGCTACGGGCCCACCGAGACGACCGTGTTCGCCACGGCCCACCCGGTGACGGGGGACGTCGGCGCGTCCGTGCCCGTCGGGCGGCCGCTCGACAACACCCGCGCCCATGTCCTCGACCGCCTGCTGCGCCCGGTGCCGGCCGGGGCGGTGGGCGAGTTGTACATCGCCGGCACCGGTCTCGCCCACGGCTATCTGAACCGTGCGGGGCAGACCGCCGAGCGCTTCGTCGCCGACCCGTACGGGCCGCCCGGCGCGCGGATGTACCGCACGGGCGACCTGGTGCGCCGGCTTCCCGGCGGCGAGCTGGAGTTCCGGGGCCGGTCCGACGACCAGGTCAAGGTGCGCGGCTTCCGGATCGAGCCCGGCGAGGTGGAGGCCGCGCTGGCTGCGTGCCCCGGCGTGGAGCGGGCCGTGGTCGCCGCGCGGCCCGGGCCGGACGGCGGCAGGAGGCTCGTCGCGTATGTCGTGGGCGGCGACCTGGACCTCGTACGGGAGCATGCGGCGCGCACCCTGCCCGCGCATCTGGTGCCGTCGGCGTGGGCCGCGCTGGACGCCGTACCGCTGACCGCGCACGGCAAGGTGGACCGGGCCGCACTGCCCGAACCCGGGCCCGGGCACGCGGGCCGGGGCCACGGCCGGATCGCCCGGCCCGGGCGGGAGCAGCGGCTGTGCGCGCTGTTCGCTCAGGCGCTCGGGAGGGACGCGATCGGCCCCGACGCCGACTTCTTCGCGCACGGCGGCCACTCGCTGCTCGCCCTGCGCCTGACCGCGAGCATCCAGGCGGAACTCGGGACCCGGGTGTCGCCCGCCGCGCTGTTCGAGGCGCCGACCCCGGCCGCGCTCGCCGCCCGCCTCGCCACCGGGCCGGCCAGCGACGACGAGGACGAGGACGCGTACGCCCCACTGCTCGCCCTGCGCCGCGAGGGCGACCTGCCCCCGCTGTTCTGTCTGCACCCGGGGCTGGGTCTCGGCTGGGGCTACGCGGCGCTGCTGCCGCACCTGGCCCCCGGCCGGCCGGTGTACGCGCTCCAGACACCGGTACTGCACGGCGAGCAACTGCCCAAGGCCCTGGGCGAACTGGCGGACGACTGTCTGCCGCGCATCCGGGCGGTGCGCCCGCACGGGCCGTATCTGCTGCTGGGCCGCTCCTTCGGCGGGCCCTTCGCCCATGAGCTGGCGGTGCGGCTGCGGGCGGCCGGTGAACAGGTCGCGCTGGTGGCCGTGCTGGACGCGATGCCGAAGCCGCCCGTGGTGGCGCGGGTGCCGCTGGAGGCGGCGGTCGTGGAGCAGGTGGCGCTGGGCAACCTGCTGCGCAACGCGCTGCCCGGGGCACCGGCCGGGCCCGACCCGCTGGACCGCGCCGAGGTGATCGCCCGCGTCCACGCGCACAGCGCGCTCCTCGCCGACCTCGACGAACAGCGCCTGGGCACCCTGCTCGGCGCGATGGAGCGGTACATCGAGATGGCCCGCGCCTGGCAGCCGTCACCGTACGACGGCCGGGTGACCCTCTTCTCCGCGACCCGCGCCTCGGAGGCGAGCACCGCGGACAAGCGCGCGGCGTGGCGGTCCTGCGCGGCCGGGGTGGACGTACACGAACTGGACTGCGAGCACAGCGATGTGCTCACGCCGGGGCCGGTCGGCGAGATCGCCGCGGCCGTGGAGGACGTACTACAGGGGGAACGAACCGTTGGACGCTGAAACAGACTCCACGGCCGAGGAGTACGAGTTCCCGGCCTCCGACGCACAGAGCCGGCTGCTGGTCCTGGACCGGATGAACCCGGGCACCGCGCAGTACAACGTGCCCGCCGCCTACGCCGTGCACGGCCCGTTCGACGTGGCCGCGTTCGGCCGCGCGCTGGACAGCCTGGTCGCCCGGCACGAGTCGCTGCGCACGGTGGTGCGGACGGCACCGGACGGTACCGCCGTGCAGATCGTGGCGGCCTCGGCACGCGCCGCGCTGACGGTCGAACGCGCCGTCCCCGCGAAGGACGTGGGCGACCTGCTGCACGCCGAGGCGGCCCGCTGCTTCGACCCGGAGACCGGCCCACTGCTGCGCTGCACGGTGTACGCCCTCGACGACGGAAGCCACCGTGTCCTTCTGGTGGCCCACCATCTGGTCTGCGACGGCTGGTCCCTGGGCGTACTGCTGCGCGAGCTGTCCGCCGCCTACGAGAACGAGACCAAGGGCCTGGCGCAGCCCCTCCCCGAACTTCCCTTGCAGTTCGGCGACTTCGCCGCCTGGCAGCGCGAACGCCAGTCGAACGGGGAGTACGCGCGCTCCGTCTCCCACTGGGCCGAACGGCTGCGCGGCGCCCCCGAGACCGTCGCGCTGCCGCTGGACCGGCCGCGCGGGGCGGTCCGTACGGCGGCGGGCGGCACCGAACGGTTCACACTGCCGGCCGGGGTGCGCGAGCGGATCGCCGAGACGGCCCGGGCGCGCGGCGGTACGCCGTTCATGGCGGTGTTCGCCGCGTACGCCGCGTTCGTGAGCCGGCTGTCCGGCGCCGAGGACCTGGTGATCGGCTTCCCCGTCTCCGGCCGGGACCGCCCCGAGCTCCAGGACATGGTCGGCATGCTGACCAACACCCTCGCCCTGCGCGTCGACCTGTCCGGCGACCCGTCGTACCACGACCTGATCACCCGCCTGCGCACCGCGCTGCTGGACTCCCAGCCGTACCAGGACGCCCCCTTCGAGGCGGTGGTGAACGAGGTCGCCCCGGCGCGCGAGACCAGCCACGACCCGGTCGTACAGGTGATGTTCGGCTACGACGACGACACGGAGCTGACCCTGCGCCTGGCGGGCGCCGAGGTCGAGCGGGTCCCCCTGGTACTCGACACGGCCAAGTTCGACTTCCACCTCCAGGTGGAGCGGTGGGGCGAGGACCTGGCCGCGTATCTGATCTACCGCAGCGCGCTGTTCGAGGCGGAGACGGTGGGGCGGTGGGTGCGGTGCTTCGAGACGTTGGTGGACGGCCTGCTGGAACACCCCGAGGCGCCGCTGTCGACCATCGACATGCTGCCGGCGGATGAAAAGAAGCGGCTACTGGCCGCGCCCCAAAGGGGCGCGGGGCTGTCATCGATTTGCGGCTACCGCCGCGTGGGCGCGACCAGCCACAACGAGCCCGCAGACCGCCTCGTACCTGACTTGATCGCGGACCGGGCCGCCGCCCAACCGAACACGACGGCCCTGGTGTACGGCGAGCTACGTCTGACGTACCACGAACTCCTGGAGCGCGCAGACCACTTGGCGGCCCTCCTCCACAAGCAAGGCATACGCCGAGGAGACCGCGTCGGCCTGCTACTGCCCCGTGGTGCCGACATGGGAATCGCCGCTCTCGCGGTCCTGCGCGCAGGCGCCGCGTACGTACCACTCGACCCGGCACATCCGACCGCCCGCCTGGCGTACATGGTCACCAACTCGGGCACATCGCTGCTGCTGACGGCGTCGGCGACAACCGGCCTGGCGGGGACGGACACGCCGGAACTGCGGGTGGACGAGGAGATGGACTCGGCAACTCCGAGGGAACCGGTGCCATGCACCCCCGACGACCTCGCCTACGTCCTCTACACCTCCGGCTCCACCGGCGTCCCCAAGGGCGTGGCCGTCTCGCACCGAGCCCTGCACAACCTCGCGGTGAACGTCCGGCCCGTGTTCCCGGTGACCGAGAAGGACCGCGTCCTGCAGTTCGTGTCGTTCGGCTTCGACGTGGCCGTGTCCGACCTGTTCTTCCCCTGGGTCGCGGGCGCGGAGCTGCACATCGCGCAGGAGGACGAGCGGCTGGGCGAGGCGCTGCAGGCACGGCTCAAGGGCTCCCATATCACGTACGTCTTCCTGCCGCCGTCCGCCGCGATGACGCTCCCCCGGGCGCCGGGCGCGCTGCCCGAGCTGCGCACGCTCGCCGTCGGCGGCGAGGCGTGCCCGGCCGAGCTGGTCGAGCGGCTCGGCGAGGAGGGCCGGCGGATCGTCAACGCGTACGGCCCCAGCGAGGCCACGGTCTACTCGACGACGGCCGAGCTGCGCCCGGGCGAGCCGGTGGTGATCGGCCATGCCGTCCCCGGCTCCCGCGCGCACGTCCTGGACGCCCGACTGCGGCCGGTCCCGGTAGGCGTGACCGGCGAGCTCTACGTCGCCGGCGCCACCCTGGCCCGCGGCTACATCGGCCGGCCCGGCATGACCGCGGAACGCTTCGTCGCCGACCCGTACGGCCCGCCCGGCAGCCGTATGTACCGCACCGGCGACCTGTGCCGGATCGACGCGCACGGCGTCCTGCACTACCTGGGCCGGGGCGACTCGCAGGTGAAGCTGCGCGGCTACCGGATCGAGCTGGGGGAGATCGAGGCGCTGCTGGCGGGCCACCCCGATGTCACGGTGGCCGCGGCGGCGGTGCGCGGGGAGGGCGCCGAGCAGCGGCTGGTGGCGTACCTCGTCACCACCGCCGACGTCCCGGACGCGGCGCTGCGCGCCGACCTGGCCGGCCGCCTCCCCGGCTACATGGTCCCGGAGGTCTTCGTGCGCCTGCCGGAGCTGCCCCTGAACCGCTCGGGCAAGATCGACCGGTCCCGGCTGCCCGAACCGCCGTCCGTCCGGCCCGAGTTGAGCGAGTCGTACGCCGCCCCGGGCACCGAGGCCGAGCGGCGGGTGGCCCGGGTCTGGCAGCAGGTGCTGACTCTGGACCGGGTCGGCGTCCACGACAACTTCTTCGACCTGGGCGGCAATTCGGTACGGCTGCTGGCCGTGCTCGCCGCGCTCCAGGACCACCCGGAGTACCGGGACCTCACCCTGATCGACCTGTTCCGGCATCCGACGGTCGCCGCCGCGGCGGCCCATCTCGACCGTACGGCCGAGCAGAGCGCACCCCACGAGGAGGCGGCCCGGCGCGGCAGCGACCGCCGGGCGGCCGTGCACAGGCTCCGTTCCAGGAAGGGCACGACGCGATGACGACCGAGGAAGCAGCACCGCGGGACATGGAGTCCGCAGTGGCCGTCGTGGGGATGAGCGGACGGTTCCCGGGCGCCCCGGACCTCGAGGCGTACTGGGCCAACCTGCGCGACGGCGTCTGCTCCATCTCCACCTTCACCGAGAAGGAGCTGCTGGCCGACGGGGCGGACGAGGCGGAGGTGCGCGGTGCGGCGTATGTCCCCGCCCAGGGCCGGCTCGCCGACGCGGACCGCTTCGAGGCGGACCTCTTCGGCTTCAACGGCACCGAGGCCGCGGCCCTCGACCCCCAGCACCGGGTGCTGCTGGAGACGGCCTGGTCCGCCCTGGAGGACGCCGGGTACGCCCCGCTGGACGCGCCGCGGCACACCGGCGTGTACGTGGGCGGCGGCCCGACCGAACACGCCCTGGCCGCCGGCACCGACCCCGCGCTCGCCGCGTCGATCGGCGATCTTCAGGTCCGCATCCTCACCGACCGCGAGTTCCTGGCGCCCTGGATCTCCTACCGCCTTGGTCTGGACGGCCCGAGCATGACGGTCCAGACGGCCTGCTCGACCTCGCTGACGGCGGTCCATCTCGCCGTGCAGGCCCTGCTGCTGGGCGAGTGCGACGCCGCGCTCGCGGGCGGCGTGGCCATCGGCAGTGTGCGCAAGCAGGGCTACGTCCACTATCAGGGCGGGATCTTCTCCCCCGACGGCCGCTGCCGCCCCTTCGACGAGAAGGCCGCCGGCACGGTGCCGGGCAGCGGGGTGGGCGTACTGGTCCTGCGGCGGCTTCAGGACGCGCTGGCCGACGGCGACCCGGTGCGTGCGATCCTCCGCGGCACGGCGGTCACCAACGACGGTTCCGGCAAGGTCGGTTTCACCGCTCCGGGGGTGGACCAGCAGACCGCGGCGATCACGGAGGCGTGGTCGGCGGCGGGTCTCGAGCCGTCGGCGGCGCAGTACCTGGAGGCGCACGGGACCGGGACGGAGCTGGGGGACCGGATCGAACTGGCGGCGGCGAGCGCGGCGTTCGCGCCCGGTGCGGACACCGGGATCGCGCTGGGCTCGGTGAAGTCGAACATCGGGCACGCGGACGCGGCGGCCGGGGCGGCGGCGCTGATCAAGACGATCCTGATGCTGGAGCACGCGACACTGGCCCCGACGGTGGACGTCACCAGCCCGGTGGCCGCCCTCCGGGACTCACCGCTGCGTCTGGTGACCCAGGCTCGGGAGTGGCCGGGCAGGCCGGGCCTGCCCCGGCTGGCGGGCGTGACGTCGGTGGGCATCGGCGGCACGAATGTGCACGTGGTGGTGCAGGAGGCGCCGGAGCACCGGTCACGCGCGGGCGCCGCGCCGCATCCGGTCGTCCTCCCGCTGTCGGCGCGCACGCAGTCGCAGCTCGCGCTGGTCGCCGACCGGCTGGCGAGGCGGCTGCGCGAGGCGGACGACGCCCTGCGCCTGGCCGATGTCGCGCACACTCTGCGCACCGGCCGGGTCGGGATGCCCGTGCGTGCGTACGTCGTCGCCGCCGACGCGCGGGAGGCGTCGGACAGGCTCACCGCACTGGCCGAGGGCCGCCGGGACACGGTGACCGACCCGCTGGGCGAGGCGTGGCTGCGGGGCGAGGAGGTGACCTGGCCGGCCCTCGACGGTGAGGTACGGCGGGTGCGGCTCCCGGCGTACCCGTTCGCGGGCGAGAGCTACGGCGCCCTGACGCTGCGCGGGCCGGCGACGGCGGCGGCGCCCGAGGTCCCGTCCCCCGCGCCGGAGGACGAACTGGACGCCAGGGTCGCCGCGTTGGCGATCGAGGCGCTCGACCTGGGCGATGCCGCCGCTCTGGAGCGGTCGTACTTCGAGGCGGGCGGTGACTCGCTGACGGCCGTTCATCTCGCCGGACGGCTGCGCGACGAGGTGGGCGTCGACGTACCGATCCAGCTCTTCCTGGAACCGATCACCCTGAGAGAGATGACGGCCCGGATCGTGGAGATGAAACGCAACGGCGCCGCGGACGGCGCCCTGGACGCGCTCCTCGCCGAGTTCGAGGCGGAGTCGTGACCGTCCCCGAGATCCGCACCCGCTGGCTCAGGGGGGTGAGCGCGCCGGGCGCGAAGATCCGCCTGGTGTGCTTTCCGCACGCGGGCGGAGCGGCGAACTCCTTCCACGCCTGGACGTCGCTGACGCCGCCGGAGGTCGAGGTCGTGTCGGTGCAGTACCCCGGCCGCCAGGACCGGCTGTCCGAGCCGTGCGCGGCCACGATGGAGGAACTGGCGGACGCGGTCACGAACGCCCTGCTGCACGAGCTGTCGGGCGACCTGCCGCTGGCGCTGTTCGGCCACAGCATGGGGTCGTCGGTGGCGTACGAGGTGGCCCGCCGGCTGGAGGAGACCCCCGGCCGCACCCTCACCCGGCTGATCGTGTCGGGCCGGACCCGGCCCCGCACGGCCCGGGAGCTGGCCCCGCGCCCGGCCCCGACCGACGCGGAGATCCTGGACTACGTCCGGCTGCTGGATCCCGAGGGCGCGGCGCTCTACGAGCATCCCGAGCTGCGGGAGGTGATCATGCCGTCCCTGCGGGCGGACTTCGCGATCCTGGCCGGCTACCGGCCGACTCGCCTGCACCGGCTGGGCGTTCCCGTGACGGTGTGCGGGGGCGACCGCGATCCCGCGTGCGCGGTGGCGGATCTGTCGGAGTGGGCGGACGTGACGACCGAAGGGCTGGAGATCCGGGCCTTCGAGGGCGGCCACTTCTATCTCAACCCGAGGAAGGAGGAGTTGGTCGAGTTCGTCGTGGGGCGGGTGCTGTGAGGCGTTTCTCATTCCGCATGTGCCGGACTTGAAATGGGCATGTTTGCCTTTCAACGACCCGAGGAGACATGCCGAGATGAGCGAGGCACCCCCCAGTCCCCGCAAGGTCGTCGTCACCGGGCTCGGGGCGGTCACACCGCTGGGCGTCGGGGCCGGGGAGCTGTGGCGGGGGCTGCTCGACGGGCGGCACGGGATACGGGAGCTGGCCGGGGCGGAGTTCGCCGGGCTGCCGGTGCGGGTCGCCGGGGTCGTGCCCGTGGACCCCGCCGGGCTGCTGCCCCGGCCGATGGCGCGGCGGATGAACCGGGCCGCGCAGTTCGGGGTGCTGGCGGCGCGGGAGGCATGGGCCGACGCCGGGTTCACGGCGGGCGGCACCCGGGAGAGCGGAATCGATCCTGCGCGGGTCGGAGTGAGCCTCGGGGCCATACTCGGCGACGCGTCCGTGCTGGTGGGCGGCGACCGCAGGCTGCGCGAGAAGGGCCCGCGGGCCGTCTCGCCCCTCACCACTCCGATGACGGTGCCCTCGCAGGCCGCCTCCCAGGTCTCCCTCGATCTGCACATCACCGGCGAGGCCCGGACCGTGACGAGCGCGTGCGCGTCGGGCACCGAGGCCATAGGGCAGGCGATCGACCGCATACGGTACGGGCGGATCGACGTGGCGCTCGCGGGCGGCGCCGAAGCGGTCGTCACACCGGCGATCATGGCGTCCTTCGCGGCGATGCGGGCGCTGGCCGACGGGGACGCGTCGTCGGACGTCTCCCCCTCCCGCCCGTTCGCCAAGGACCGGTCCGGCTTCGTCAACGGGGAGGGCGCCGGGATCCTCGTCCTGGAGGCCGAGGAGCACGCGCGAGCCCGGGGTGCGCGGATCTACTGCGAGGCCGCGGGCTGGGGACTGTCGGCCGACGCCCACCACATGGCGGCGCCCGATCCGTCCGGGCACGGCATCGCGCTGGCGGTGCGGCGGGCCCTGCGGGATGCCGGGGCCGGCGTCGCGGACGTGGTCCACGTCAACGCCCACGCCACGGCGACGACCGAGGGCGACCTCGCGGAGGCGGGCGCGCTGCGGGCGGTGCTCGGGGAGCGGACGGTGCCGGTCACGGCGCTCAAGGGACACCTGGGGCATCTGCAGGGCGCGGCGGGCGGGGTGGAGGCCGTGGCCGCCGCGCTGACGCTGCGGCACGGGGTGATACCGCCGACCGCGGGGTGCCTCGAGGTGGACGACGCGATCGAGCTGGATGTGGTGACGGGGGCGGCCAGGGCGTTGCCGGAGGACGGGGACGTGGTGCTGAGCAATTCGTTCGGGTTCGGGGGGCACAACGCGGTGCTGGCGCTGCGAAGGGTGGAGTGACCCGGCGGCCGGTCACGCCGTGCGTTTGCGTGAGCTGGTCTTCTTCGCCGTCTTGGTCGCCGTTTTCGTCGCCGTCTTGGTCGTCTTCTTCGCCGTCGACTTCTTCGCGGTGCTCTTCGCGGCCGGCTTCTTCGCGACCTGGGCCGACTTGGCCGTCGACTTCTTGGCCGACGCCGCGGTCTTCTTCGCCGCCGTCTTCTTCGTGGCCGTGGACTTCTTGCCCGCCGTCTCCTTCGGGGCCGCTCTGGCCGACTTGCGCTGATGCAGGCGTCTGACCTCGGCCGCCTCCTCGGGCTCCTCGCCGCGGGACTCCTTGGCCGCGCGGACGCTGCTCTCCAGGGCCGCCATGAGGTCGAGGACCATGCCGCCGGCGGCGGGCTCGGGGGCGGCCGGCGGGGTCTCGCCGGCCGCCTTCGCGGCGATGACCTCCTCGACGGCGTGGCGGTACTCGTCGTGCAGATCCTCCAGCTCGACCTCGCCGAGGGTGTCCATCAGGGCGTCCGCGAGGTCCAGCTCCTTGTCGCGGACGGTGACGTCCACGTCGGGGGCCACGCCCTCGGGGGCGCGGACCTCGTCGGGCCAGAGCAGGCCGTGCATGGCGATGGCGTCGCCGACGACCCGGAGCATGCCGAGCCGCTCCCGGCCGCGCAGCGCGAACTTGGCGATGGCGACCTTGTTGCTGCGCTTGAGCGCCTCGCGCAGCAGGGTGTACGGCTTGGCGGCCGGGGCGCCGCTCGCGGCGAGGTAGTACGCCGCGTCCATCTGGAGCGGGTCGATCCGGTCGCCCGGCACGAAGGCCACGATCTCGATGGTCTTGGCCGTGGGGATGGGGAGCTGGGCCAGGTCCTCGTCGGTGATCGGGATGATCGAGCCGTCGGCGTCCTCGTAGCCCTTGCCGATCTCGGCCTGGCTGACCTCGCGGTCCTCCACTTCGCAGAACTTGCGGTAGCGGATCCGGCCGCCGTCCTCGGTGTGGATCTGGCGGAAGGAGATCGAGTGGCTCTCGGTCGCGTTCACCACCTTGATCGGGATGCTGACCAGGCCGAAGGAGACGGCGCCGTTCCATATGGATCGCACGTTCAGCACCTTTCGAGGCGGTTTTGGCCGTTTTCGTGTGATTCTCATCGTATGACGCCGATCACAGAGGTGGAGGGACGGCGCCTGGCGCTGAGCAACCTGGAGAAGGTGCTGTATCCGGCGACCGGGTTCACCAAGGGCGAGGTGCTGCACTACTACGCGACCGCCGCCGACGTGCTGCTGCCGCATCTGCGCGACCGTCCGGTGTCCTTTCTGCGCTACCCGGACGGGCCGGACGGACAGGTGTTCTTCACCAAGAACGTGCCGCCGGGTACGCCCGAGTGGGTCACCGCCGCCGAGGTGCCCCGTTCGGAGGGGCCGGCGCGGATGGTGCTGGTGCAGGATCTGCCGTCGCTGATGTGGGCGGCCAACCTGGTCACGGAGTTCCACACGCCGCAGTGGCTGATCGGGGCGCCGGGCGAGGCGGACCGGCTGGTCTTCGACCTGGACCCCGGGGTGCCGGCGAGCGTGGTGGAGTGCTGCGAGGTCGCGCTGTGGCTGCGCGAGCGCCTGGCGGCGGACGGCATCGAGGCGTACGCCAAGACCTCCGGCTCGAAGGGCCTGCATCTCGCGGCGGCCGTGCGGCCCGTCCCGTCCGAGCAGGTGACGGAGTACGCCAAGGAGCTCGCCGTGGAGGCCGAGCAGGCCATGCCCCGGCTCGTGATCCACCGGATGACCAGAAGCCTGCGCCCCGGAAAGGTCTTCGTCGACTGGAGCCAGAACGCCGCCCGCAAGACGACGGCGACGCCCTACACCCTGCGGGCCCGCCCCGAGCCGACCGTGTCCGCGCCGGTGACCTGGGAGGAGGTGGCGGACTGCCGCTCCCCCGACGCCCTGACCTTCCTCGCCCGGGACCTGGCCCCACGCCTCCAGGACTACGGCGACCTGCTGGCCCCTCTTCTGGACCCGAACCAAGCAGGCGCGCTGCCCTGACCCAGCAGCCCGTCCGGCGATTGAGGACTAGGCCCCTCAAGGGCCGAAGCGGGGGTCTGGGGGCGGCAGCCCCCAGGGACGGTCACCCCAGCCGACCCGCACCCTCAGCCGGCGGCACTCCAGACCCGCCGGTCCCGAGCCATCGCATGCAACGCCTCCACATCCGCCGGCTTCAGCACCCCACCCGTCCGGCCCAGCCCCCGCACCTCCGTGTCCCGCAGAACCCGTACCTCCCTGAGCGGCGGTGCCGTGATCGTCACGTCGGCCGCGGCGACGAGGGCGAGGACGGGGCGGACCTCGGCGGTCAGGGCGTAAGACGCACGGTCGGCGTCGGCCCGCACCCGCCGCAGCAGGGGCTGCGAGTCGCGGCGGCCGAGGGTGACCACCGGGTCGGCGACGGTGACCCGCTGCTTACGGGCGTACAGGGTGTGCAGCGCGAACAGCCCGCCGGGCCCGATCACCAGATGGTGGATGCGGTCGCCGCCGGGCAGCGGCACCGAGTGCAGCGTGTGCCAGCCCGCGCCGTCCAGTCGGTCCAGGGCCTCGCCGACCGCCTGCTCCGCCGCCAGCGCCCGCCGCCGGGGGTCGGGCCGCAGCCGGTGCGCGGGGCCGGGGTCCCGGTCCAGGGATATCAGCAGCGCCTCGCCGGGGCGGTTGGGCGCGAGGTCGTCGTCGGGATGCAGGGACAGCCGGGCCAGCTCGGCGGGCGTGGGCACCGGCGGCGGGCCCACCGTCACCGGGCCGGTCACGAAGGGGCCGAGCACCTCCAGCACATCCTCCCTGCGCTCCTCGCTGAGCAGGTTGATCCGGCCCGCCTCACGGTCGTACCAGGCGAGGTTGTGCCCGTCCCGCCGGCACACGTAGAGCCGTTCCTGGCCGTGCCGCCAGGTCGGTACGACGCGCAGTCCGCTCATGCACCATCACCCCACTGACCATGGGAACAGGCGGGGTGCTGCGGGGGCAAGAACCCGGCTACCTTTGAGAGGAGTTGGGCAGACCGCCCTGGGGGTGGTTGGGGAGGCGCCGTTGCGTACCCGCAGGAAGCAACCCGACGTACCTGCTCCGGACAGCCCGTGGAGCGAGATCGTGCCCGGCCTGTGGATGGGCGGGCACGAGTTCCGGGGCCGGACGGGGCAACTGGAGTTCGCCGTCGTACGGGACGAGTTCGATCTCGTGCAGACGCTGCTGAGCCTGCCCGGGCACGGGCCGGATCCCGGCGTGGAGCACCATGTGTGGCCGATCCCGGACGGGCCGCTGGACGGCACCCAGCTCGCCGGGGTGATCCGGCTGGCGGAGGCGGCGTGCGAGGCGCTGGACGGCGGCCGCAGGGTGCTCGTGCGCTGTTACCACGGGTACAACCGCTCCGGCCTGGTGATCGCCCACGCCCTGGTGCGCCGGAGCCAGTCGGCCGAGCAGGCGATCCGGCTGATACGCTCCCGCCGCTCTCCGTGGGCCCTGCACAACGAGCTGTTCGTCGACTACCTCCGGGCCGGACTGTCGACCGCGCGGCTCCTCGAGGAACTCGCCGAGCAGTAGCTTCGCCCGTCCGCCCACCGGGTGCGCAAAAAGGACTTCCGTACGAATAGGGTGTACGGGCCCGACCACCAGCCAGCACCCCGGGAGAACCGTGCCCCGCCGCCGCCTCACGCGCACCACCGCGCTCGGTGCCCTTGCCGCACTGCTGCTGGCGGCCGCGACGGCCTGCGGTGACGCCGGGGGGCTCAAGGGCGCGGGCCCGACCGAGACCGCGGTCAGCCCGGACAAGCTGTGGCCGAACCTGACGCCGGCGTCCCGGCCCGCCTATGAGATCGGCGAGGTGGTCCGGGAGGTGGTGAAGGGCGTCACCGTTCCCCGGGGCGGCATCCGGGACGTGGACCCGGTGACGGTCGTACGCAAGGAGATGGCCAGGAGCCGCGGGGACTACGAGGGCGACGCCGCGCAGTACCGCGAGACCGGCCGTCTGATGGACCGGTGTGGCGACGGTGCCGGACACGGACAGTGCCCGGTGCTCCAGCCGTACTACCGCGACCTGACCGGCGACGGGCGCCCCGAGCTGACGCTCGGTTTCAAGCTGATGCCCGGCAGGACGACCGCGGTGCGCGTCTACACCGTCGAGAAGCAGCGGCTGATGCAGGTGATGAGCTGGGACGACGCCATCAGCGGCGTCGAGCTGGCCGGGCGGTCGGTGATCATACGCTCGCCGTCCGAGGTCGCCGGGTACGAGTACCGGCTCCAGTGGACGTGGGACGCGGACCAGAAGGCGATGCTGCTCACCCACGACGAGATGCTGCGCACGGGGCCGCACAAGAAGGCGCACCACACCTCGCCCACACCGTCCGCCTCCCCCTCGGCGAGCACGCCATGAGGTTCGCGCTGCCCCAGTGGGCGGGCACGCTCGCCGTGAAGGCGGCCGTCTTCATCACGGTGATGTGCTGTGCGCTCGCCGCGCTGCTCGGCGTCCTCGTGCATGTCTCGGTGACCAACCAGACCGTCGGCCAGGCCCGCGACCGCGCGCTGTCCCGGCTGACGGACGCGACGGCGGCGTTCGAGGCCGGGGACCCGACCGGGCGCGGCGTCGGCCTGGATCCGCCTGAGCTGCCCGGGGCGCTGCGGGACCTGGCGCTGGCCGGGGACCGGGGCACGATGGTCGCCGACCACCACGGCCGTCCCACGATGTGGGCGGCGGGCCCCGCCGACCATGAGCGGGTCCTCGCGGTCGAGGTGGACTACTCGCAGCAGGCCCGCACCATCGAGGGCCTCGACCGGGCGATCCTGTGGTCGTCGGCGCTGGCCATCGGCGTGACGGTGCTGGTGGGCGCGTTCGCGGTGACGCGGGTGACGCGCCGGCTGCACGCCACGGCCCGGGTGGCCCGGCGGATCAGCGGGGGCGACCTGGACGCCCGGGTGGACGACCCCCGCACGAAGGACGCGACCCGGCCGCCGGACGAGGTGGCCGCGGTCGCCGCCGCGCTGGACTCGATGGCGTCGTCGCTGCAGAGCAAGCTGCTGGCCGAGCAGCGGTTCACCGCGGACGTGGCGCACGAGCTGCGCACTCCGCTGACCGGGCTGCACGCGGCGGCCGAGCTGCTGCCGCCGGGGCGGCCGACGGAGCTGGTGCGGGACCGGGTGGCCGCGTTGCGCACGCTGACCGAGGATCTGCTGGAGATCTCGCGGCTGGACAGCGGGCGGGAGCGGTCGGAGCCGGACAGCGAGCCGCTCGGGGCGCTGGCCGAGCGGGTGGTGCGGGCGTCCGGGACCGAGACCGAGGTCGTGGTCCTGCGGGACGTGGTGGTGGAGACCGACCGGCGGCGGCTGGAGCGGGTGCTGGGCAACCTGGTGGCCAACGCGCACAAGCACGGGCGCACACCGGTGTCGCTGACCGTGGACGGTCCGGTGGTCACCGTGCGGGATCACGGCGAGGGCTATCCGGACTACCTGCTCGCGCACGGACCTCAGCGGTTCCGTACGGAGGGCGGCGCCAAGGGGCACGGCCTGGGGCTGACCATCGCGCTGGGGCAGGCGGAGGTGCTGGGGGCGCGGTTGTCGTTCTGGAACGCCGTGGACGGCGGAGCCGTCGCGCAACTGACGCTGCGCTAGGCCCTGTCGTCAAATTCCCGTCGTCCGCCCGGAGGGCGGGCCGCGCGGCGTCAGGTGCGTGCTCTCGGCGTGCCGGCGAGAGTGCGTGCATGGCGCCGCGCGGCAGGCGGGAATTTGACGACAGGGCCTAGGGACGGGGCGCTCCTGGCGCTACCCCTATGGCCCATTAGGACGCGCGAACTACCCATATGGCTCCTAATGTTGCGGTTAGTCAGGTTCGTTCCGCTGTCCTGGAGGTGGTCCACATGGCTCTGCGCTCCCGCTTCGCCATATCCATATCCGCCGGCATACTCGCCGCCGCGGCCGCCGTCACACCCGCCGTCGCCGATGACGGAGGGGGGACCCAGAGCGACCCGGGCGCTTCTCAGGGCGGGGACTGGGGCGGATCCGGGGGCGACTGGGGCGGCGGACACGAGCAGGAGTTCACGCCCGGCCGCGTCACCGCGAGCACCCTGCTGCTGCGCAGTGCGCCCAACCGGGGCAGCCAGGTGATCCGGACCGCCCACCGGGGGGACCGGGTCAGGATCTTCTGCAAGACCGAGGGGCAGAGCGTGCAGGGCAACCGGCACTGGTACCTCCTCGCCGACGGCACCTGGGCCTGGGGGTCGGCCCGGTACATCGAGACCCGGCACTCGCCGCGCTGGTGCTGACCCACAAGGCACACAAGGCGCGCAAGGCAGACTATTTGGGTAGGTTCCGGACATGACCAAGGCCGGAACCACCCTGGCGGCAGCGGACGCACCCGCTCCCGCCGCACCGCTCCCCCGGCGCCGTGGCATCGAACTGGCCCTCATCGTCGTGGCCGTCCTGCTCTCCGTGTACGGCTACTGCGCGGTCGGCCTCGCCCGCAGCGGCACCGTCCCGCCCGGCGCCGCCGGCTACGGCGCCGGGCTCGGCGTACTGGCGCTGGTAGCGCATCTGGCCGTACGCCTGCGCGCCCCCTGCGCGGACCCGCTGCTGCTGCCGATCGGCGTGCTGCTCAACGGCATCGGCCTGGTCCTGATCTACCGGCTCGACCTGGAGACACCCGGCGACCGGGCGGCGCCCACCCAACTCGTGTGGTCCACGCTGGGAGTGGCGCTGTTCATCGTGGTGGTCCTCCTCCTGCGCGACCATCGCGTGCTCCAGCGCTACTCCTACGTCTGTGTGGTCGCCGCGCTCGTCCTGCTCACCCTGCCGATCTTCTTCCCGTCGGTGAACGGGGCCCGCATCTGGATCCGGGTCGCCGGATTCTCCATCCAGCCCGGCGAGTTCGCGAAGGTGCTGCTCGCGGTGTTCTTCGCGGCGTATCTGGCCGCCAACCGCAGCGCGCTGGCGTACACGGGCCGGCGGGTGTTCGGCATCGACCGGCTCCAACTGCCCACCGGCCGCGTCCTCGGCCCGATCGTCGCGATCTGGCTGCTGAGCGTGGGCGTCCTCGTCCTGGAACGCGACCTCGGCACCTCGCTGCTGTTCTTCGGCCTGTTCGTGGTCCTGCTGTACGTCGCCACCGGCCGCACCGGCTGGATCGCCGTCGGCCTGGTGCTGGCGGCGCTCGGCGCGGTGGCCGTCGGGGAGCTGGAGCCGCATGTGCACGGCCGGGTCGAGGACTGGCTGCACCCGTTCGCGTCGATCGAGGCGGGCGAGGGACCCAACCAGCTCTCCCAGTCGCTGTTCGCCTTCGCGGCCGGCGGCCTGACGGGTACGGGCCTGGGCCTGGGCCACTCGATCCTGATCGGCTTCGCGGCCAAGTCGGACTTCATCCTGGCGACGGCCGGCGAGGAGCTGGGCCTGGCGGGCCTGTCCGCCCTCTTCATCCTCTACGGCCTGCTGGTGGAGCGCGGCTACCGGGCCGGCCTCGCCCTGCGCGACTCCTTCGGCCGGCTGCTCGCGGTGGGGCTGGCCTCGATCGTGGCGCTCCAGGTGTTCGTGATCGCGGGCGGGGTGACGGGCCTGATCCCGCTGACCGGCATGGCGATGCCGTTCCTGGCGCAGGGCGGCTCGTCGGTGGTCACCAACTGGGCGATCGTGGCGCTGCTGATCCGGGTGAGCGACAAGGCGCGCAGCCGGCTCGGCGTGCCCAAGGGCGAGCAGACCGCCGTACCGACACCACAGGACGAGCACCTGGAGGCCGCCCGATGACCCGGCACATCCGGCACGCCGCCCTCTTCTGCGCGCTGCTGCTGGTCGCACTGCTCCTCAACGCCACCCGCATCCAGCTCTTCGAGGCCCCGTCCTACGACGACAACATCGCCAACCGCCGCACCACCATCGCCCGTTACGGCCAGCCGCGCGGCGACATCCTGGTCGACGGCGAGCCGGTCACCGGCTCCCACGACACCGGCGAGCACCTGCGCTACGAGCGGACGTACACCAACGGCCCGATGTACGCGCCCGTCACCGGCTTCGCCTCGCAGGAGTACGGCACGACGCTCCTGGAGCACGCCGAGGACGGCGTCCTCGCCGGCACGTCCCCGCTGCTGTCGCCGTTCGCGCTGTGGAACGGCGTCGCCCGCGACCGCTACCCCGGCGGCGACGTCGTCACCACGCTGCGCAAGGCCGCGCAGGAGGCGGCGTACGAGGGGCTGGCCGGCCGCAAGGGTGCGGTGGCGGCGATCGAACCGTCGACGGGCCGCATCCTGGCCCTGGTCTCGGCCCCGTCCTACGACCCCTCGGCGCTGTCCGGGAACGGCGCGTCGGTGACCCGTTCCTGGTCGTCCCTGAACCGGGACGCGGACAAGCCGATACTCAACCGGGCCGTGCGCAAGACGTACCCGCCGGGCTCGACCTTCAAGGTGGTCACGGCGGCCGCGGCGCTGGACGCGGGCGTGGTCGAGGACCTGGACGACAAGACCGACTCCCCGGACCCGTACACCCTGCCGGGCACCAGGACCTCGCTGACCAACGAGTCCGAGGGCTGCGAGCACGTACCGCTGCGCAAGGCGTTCGAGTGGTCGTGCAACACGGTGTTCGCGCGCCTGGGCGTCAAGGTGGGAGTGGAGCGCATGGCGGCGACGGCGGAGGCCTTCGGCTTCAACGACGCCGACCTGAGGATCCCGTTCTCGGTCGCCGAGAGCACCTTCGACACCAAGGTGGACAAGGCGCAGCTCGCCCTGTCGTCGATCGGTCAGTACAACACGCGCGCGACCCCTCTGCAGATGGCGATGGTCGCGGCGGCCGTGGCGAACGGCGGCCAGGTGCGCTCGCCGTATCTGGTGGAGCGCACGACCCGGGAGGGCGGCGCCACGGTGGCGACGGCCGGCTCCCGCCCGACCCGGCAGGCGATGCGCCCGTCGACCGCGAGGCTCATGAAGGAGATGATGGTGGACGTGGTGCGGGAGGGCACCGGCACCAACGCCTGGATCCCCGGCGCGACGGTGGGCGGCAAGACCGGCACGGCCCAGCACGGACTGGGCAACTCCGGTACGCCGTACGCCTGGTTCGTCTCGTGGGCCAAGGGCGACCGCGACCTGGAGCCCAAGGTGGCGGTCGCGGTGGTGGTGGAGGACGCGGCCGCGGAGCGCGGCGAGATCAGCGGGGGCGGGGACGCGGCGCCGATCGCGCGTGCGGTGATGGAGGCGGTGCTGAAGTCCCCGGCGCGCAAGGGAGGTTGACGCACGCACACCACGCTCACGATCTGAGACGCCCCCTGTGCCCGGCGCCCCGACCGACCTATCGTTCGGTCCATGACGACATCAGCCGCCGCGGAACCCGCCTTCGAACTCGCCCAGGTCAACATCGCCCGTCTCAAGGCCCCGCTGGACTCGCCCCAGTTGAAGGACTTCGTCGACAACCTCGACCCCGTGAACGCCGACGCCGAGGCGGCCGACGGATTCGTCTGGCGGCTGCAGGACGAATCCGGCGACGCGACGGACGTGAGCGTCTTCGGGGACGAGTGGCTGATCATCAACCTGACGGTGTGGCGGGACACGAACACCCTGACCGCCTTCATGTACCAGGGCCGTCACCGCGAGATGCTGGCCCGCCGCCGCGAGTGGTTCGAGCGCGTGCAGGAGGCGATGACGGCGCTGTGGTGGGTCCCGGCGGGCCACCGCCCCACGGTCGCCGAGGCCGAGTCCCGCCTGCTCCACCTGCGCACCAACGGCCCGACGCCGTACGCCTTCACCCTGCGCACGTCGTTCCCGCCGCAGGGTGCGGAGCCGGTACTGGGCGAGGTGCCGGAGGGTCTGGGCTGCTCGGCGTAGGACAACCGGCCGGGTCAGCCTTCCGCACCCCCCTTGATCGCCGGGTCAGCCTTCCACACCCCCCTCGATCGCCTGCTCCACCTCCGCCACCCGCTCCCGCTCCTCCGCCGCGAACCGCTCGGCGTCGAGCTTGTCGGCGATCTCCTCGTCCTGAGCCATCAGCAGATCCAGATTGGAGTCGCCCATCTCGAACACCCCCATGTCGACATAGGCCTGCTGGAGCCGCTTCCCCCACAGCCCGATGTCCTTCACGCACGGGACGATGCGCGAGAAGAGCAGCCGCCGGAACAGCTGCAGGAACTCGGACCGCTCACTGATCTCCTCCGCCTCGGCCTTGGGGATGCCGAAGTTCTCCAGAACCTCGGCTCCCCGAAGCCGGTCCCGCATCAGATAACAGCCCTCGATGACGAATTCCTCACGCTCACGGAGTTCGACATCGCTCAATTGCCGGTAATAGTCCCTGAGCGCCATCCGCCCGAAGGCCACATGCCGCGCCTCGTCCTGCATCACATAGGCCAGGATCTGCTTGGGCAGCGGTTTGTCGGTGGTGTCCCGGATCATGCCGAACGCGGCCAGCGCAAGCCCCTCGATCAGCACCTGCATACCGAGATACGGCATGTCCCACCGGCTGTCCCGCAGCGTGTCACCCAGCAGCGACTGCAGATTGTCGTTGATCGGATAGACCATTCCGATCTTCTCGTGCAGAAAACGCCCGTAGATCTCCGCGTGCCGGGCCTCGTCCATCGTCTGCGTCGCCGAATAGAACTTCGCGTCCATGTCCGGCACCGACTCCACGATCCGCGCCGCACAGATCATCGCGCCCTGCTCACCGTGCAGAAACTGGCTGAACTGCCAGGACGCGTAGTGCTGCCGCAGCTCGCCCCGCTCCCGCTCGCTCATCTTCGCCCAGTACGGCGTCCCGTAGAGCGCCATCGCCTCCTCGGGCGTACCGAGCGCGTCGAACGGATCGACCTCCAGATCCCAGTCGATCCTTCGCTGCCCGTCCCACTGCTTGTCCTTGCCCTTCTGGTACAGCGCCAGCAGCCGGTCGCGCCCGTCGTCGTACTCCCAGCTGAAACGGGCCGAGCCGGCCGACGGCACCTGCCAGAGGGGTTCTCCCGGATCGCCTGCGTACAGGTCCTGTGTCGGCATGCCTCGCAGGCTCACACGTAGTAGACGCGGGGTCAACAAGTCTTGCGCAAGGGATTGACGACCTTGCTGACAAGCAGTCTCATAAGCACATGACGACGCTGACGGAAGCCGACGCGCTCACCGGCCTGCGCGATGCCCTCGGCCTGCTCAAGGACCGCGAACAGGTGGCCGAACGCCTCCTGGCCTCCTCCGCGAAGCACAGCTTCGACCCGGACAAGGAGCTGGACTGGGACGCGCCCTTCGAGGAGGGCAAGTGGTTCTGGCCCCCCGAGCTGGTCTCCCTCTACGACACCCCCCTGTGGAAGCGCATGAGCGAGGACCAGCGCCTCCTGCTCTCCCAGCACGAGGCCGCCGCCCTCGCCTCCCTCGGGATCTGGTTCGAGATCATCCTCATGCAGCTCCTGGTGCGCCACATCTACGACAAAGCGGCGACAAGCGCCCACGTCCGCTACGCACTCACCGAGATCGAGGACGAGTGCCGCCACTCCAAGATGTTCGCCCGCCTGATCTCCCACGGCGGCACCCCCTGGTACCCCGTCGGCCGCGTCCACCAGAACCTCGGCCGCCTCTTCAAGACAATCTCCACCACCCCCGGCTCCTTCACGGCCACCCTCCTCGGCGAGGAGGTCCTGGACTGGATGCAGCGCCTGACCTTCCCGGACGAACGAATCCAGCCCCTGATCCGCGGCGTCACCCGCATCCACGTGGTCGAGGAGGCCCGCCACGTCCGCTACGCCCGTGAGGAACTGCGCCGCCAGATGGTGACGGCTCCGAGGTGGTCCCAGGAGTTCACCCGCATCACCTCCGGCGAGTTCGCCCGCGTCTTCTCCGTGGCCTTCGTCAACCCCGAGGTCTACACGAACGTAGGCCTGGACAAGCGCGAGGCGATGGCCCAGGTCAAGGCCAGCGCCCACCGCCGCGAGGTGATGCAGACAGGGGCCAGGCGCCTGACCGACTTCCTGGACGACATAGGCGTACTGCGAGGAGTGGGCCGCCGCCTGTGGAGGTCGTCGGGGCTGCTGGCGTGAGTGGGGGGTGAGCTTGAGGTCGGATCGCTCGCCCGCGCCGGCGGGGTGCCGCCTGTACCCACCCGTGCCGCCCATGGGGGTACCTCCCAGGCCCTTTAGGCACTGGGGGAGGCACGACTGCCCGCAGGCTGCGCGGCTCAGCCGGACACCCGACGGCGCTGCAGCGCCCAAGGGGCGCGGGGAACTGCGCGACCAGCCACAACGCACCCGCAGTCGCCAGCGATCCGCACCCCTACGGCGACTAGGCTGCCCCCATGACCCCCGCCGCCCCTGCCTACCGGCGCCTCAGCGTCGAGGAGCGCCGCACCCAGCTCCTCAACGCCGCCCTCACCCTCTTCGCCCACCACACCCCCGAGGACGTGTCCCTGGACGACGTGGCAGAGGCGGCCGGCGTCTCCCGCCCCCTGGTGTACCGCTACTTCCCCGGCGGCAAGCAGCAGCTCTACGAGGCCGCCCTGCGCTCCGCCGCAGAAGAACTCCGGCACTGCTTCGACGAACCCCGCGACGGCCCCCTCCTCCCCCGCCTCGCCCGCGCCCTCGACCGCTACCTCACCTTCGTGGACGAGCACGACACCGGATTCAGCGCCCTGCTCCAGGGCGGCAGCGTCGTGGAGACCTCCCGCACGACGGCCATAGTGGACGGGGTGCGCCGCGCCGCGGCCGAGCACATCCTCAGCCACCTAGACGTCACCGACCCCGGCCGCCACCTCCGCATGACCGTCCGGATGTGGATCACGGCGGTCGAGGCGGCCTCCCTGATCTGGCTGGACGAGGGCAAGCAGCCTCCGAGGGACGACCTGCGGGACTGGCTGGTGGAACAGTTCGAGGCCACGCTCGCCGTCACAGCGGCCCGCGACCCCCAGACGGCCGCCCTGGCCCAGCAGCTCACGGCCGACGAGTGACACTGTTGCGGTGAAGAGCGAAGACACCCCCTTCGAGGGCGGCCCCATGGACGGCCGCGTCCTACCGGTCCTCCTGGGCATCACTGGCCACCCGCCCAAGACGTACCGCATCCCGGTCCCCGACCCGCACGGCGGCCCGCCCACGGTCCTCGTCTACCGCCGCGTCCCCCGCAAGCAGGGCCGAGGCGCCGGCCTCACCCAACGGTGGAAGTACGAGTACGACCCCGAGGGCAGGCAAGAGCGCCACCTGAACTGGCCGTGGTCAAAGCCGGACACCAGGCCGAACGCCACGCCGCCCGGCAAGCCACAAGACCCGGACGAGTGACGCGACTGCGCCGAACCGCGCACACCTACCGCGCGAACCCGCCACCCCCGACACATGCTCACGATGCGGAGCAGAGCGCCCCGCTTCGGAGGTGATGACATGTCAGGAAGGCTTCTGCGTCTGGCGTGTACGGCGGCAGCCGCCACACTCCTCGCACCCGCCCCCGCGACCGCGGCCCCCACGGCGCCCGCGGCCCCGACCCCCATCGAGCCCCAAAGCCGATCCACGGCAGAGCTGCTGACAGACCTTCAGCGCCTGTACCGACAGGCCGAACAGGCCACGGAGACCTACAACGCCACCGAGGAGAAGCTGAAGAAGCAGCGCTCCGAGGTGACCCGCCTGGACACCGCCCTGACCCGCGCCCGGCTCTCCCTGCACGACAGCCGGAGTGCCGCCGGCCGCCTGGCCCGCCAGCAGTACCAGAACTCCACCGGCATCTCCCCGTACGTACGCCTGCTCCTGGCCCAGGACCCCCAGCACGCCCTCGACCAGGGCCATGTCATCGGCCGCCTGGCACGCGAGCGCGCGGCGACGGTCGGCCGCCTGACCGGCACCGAACGCAAGACCGCCGAGCTGGCCCGCAAGGCCCGTAAGGCCCTGGACGCCCAACTCGCCCTCGCCGAACGCCAGAAGAAGAACCGCGACGCCGTACACAAGCGCCTCGACAAAGTGGAGGAACTCCTCGCGTCCCTCACCGCCGAACAGCTCACGGCGCTGGCCGAACTCGAGAAGAAGGACACCGCGAAGGCCCAACGGGCGTTCGTGGCCTCCGGCGCCCTCGCCCACGACGACCACAAGCCGTCCCGCAAGAGCGCCCGGGCGATCCGCTACGCCAAGAAGCAGCTCGGGAAGCCGTACAAGTGGGGCGCGGAGGGCCCGAAGTCCTACGACTGCTCAGGGCTGACGTCCAAGGCCTGGGCCCACGCGGGCACCCGCATCCCCCGGACCAGCCAGGAGCAGTGGGCGAAGCTCAAGCGCGTTCCGCTCACCGAACTGCGCCCCGGCGACCTGGTCGTCTACTTCCCGGACGCCACCCACGTGGCCCTGTACCTGGGCAAGGGCAAGGTGGTCCAGGCCCCGCGGACCGGGGAGAAGATCAAGATCTCCCCGATCGCGTCGAACCCGGTCCTCGGGGCCGTACGCCCGGAGGTCAGGCCCCGGAAACCTCAGCGAGATACGCCGCGGTCTTCTCGGGCACATAAAAGAAGTTCTCGAAGTCAGCAGGGTCGTTGAAGCCGTTCGCGAAGCGATCGGCCACGGGCGGAAGCTGACCGGCCGCCCCGATGAGGCCCAGGATGTGCTCCGGCGGCGGCGCCAGCATGGCGTTGGTCCACTTGGTGACGTGCTGCGCGGTGGCCCAGTACCGGTCGAACGTGGCCCGCATCCAGTCCTCGTCGAACTCCTTGTCCCCGTGCTCCAGGATCGAGGCGAGGTAGGCGGCCGCGCACTTGGAGGCCGAGTTGGAGCCCTGGCCGGTGATGGGGTCGTTGGCCACGACGACGTCCGCCACGCCCAGCACGAGACCGCCGCCGGGAAGCCGCCCGACCGGGTTGCGCACCGTCGGCGCGTACCGCCCGCTGAGCACACCGCCCGCGTCGGTGAGCTCGACCCCCCTCGCCCGGGCGTACTCCCACGGCGTGTACTTCTCCATGAGCCCCAGGGTCAGGGACAGGTGCTCCGCCGGGTCCTTCACGCCGTCGAAGACGTCGAGCGGGCCGCCGGGTATGCCCTCCCAGAACAGGATGTCGGCGCGCCCGGAGGTGGTCAGGCACGGCATGACGAACAGCTCGCCGACGCCGGGGACCAGGTTGCAGCGGACGGCCTCGGTGTCCGGGTGCTCCGGACGCGGGCCCAGGCCGTGGACGTACGACACGGCCAGCGCGCGCTGCGGCTCGCTGTACGGGGAGCGCTCCGGGTCCCGGCCGAACATCTGGACCAGCTCGCCCTTGCCCGCCGACACCAGCACCAGGTCGTACGTACGGGAGAAGTAGTCGAGGTCGCCGACCGCCGCGCCGTGGATGACGAGCTGTCCGCCGCGCTGGGCGAACGTCTCCATCCAGCCGGCCATCTTCACCCGCTGGTCCACGGACTGCGCGAACCCGTCGAGGTGGCCCAGCCAGTCGATCGCGCGCGCCGCGGGGCCCTCGCCCCAGGAGCCGGGGGCCGCCACCGAGACACCGAGCCCCTCGATCTTCGGGGCCTGGGACTCCCAGAAGTCGAGCTGGAGATCGCGCTCGTGCTGCAAGGCGGTGTGGAACATGCACTGCGTGGACATGACCCGGCCGGTGCGGATCTCGTCCGCCGTCCGGTTGGACATCAGGGTGACCTCGTACCCGTTCGACTGGAGTCCGAGGGCGAGCTGGAGT
Organism: Streptomyces sp. UG1; assembly: GCF_049974585.1. Classification (NCBI taxonomy): domain Bacteria; kingdom Bacillati; phylum Actinomycetota; class Actinomycetes; order Kitasatosporales; family Streptomycetaceae; genus Streptomyces; species Streptomyces sp. UG1. The sequence continues at coordinate 113,868 of NZ_JBNGGG010000028.1, forward strand.
CCGGACTGGCCGGCTCCGACAACGAGTATCTTCCGCATGCGGGTGAGGGCTCCTAACAGGGGTTCACTACCGGGATTTACTCGGGAGTTTCGTCCAGCGCGTGGCCCACGAGGGACAGAAGGGTCTCGATCACCGAGATCCGGCGCCGCGCATCCATGATCATTACAGGTATGTGCGGGGGGATCGTCAACGCCTCTCGCACGTCCTCCGCCTCGAACAGCTCGCTGCCGTCGAAGTGGTTGACCGCGACGACGTACGGCAGCCCGGAGCTCTCGAAGTAGTCCAGCACCGGGAAGCAGTCCTTCAGCCGCCGGGTGTCGGCCAGCACGACGGCGCCGATCGCGCCCCGCACGATGTCGTCCCACATGAACCAGAACCGCTGCTGGCCCGGTGTGCCGAACAGATAGAGCACCAGGTCGTCGTCGAGCGTGATGCGGCCGAAGTCCATGGCCACGGTGGTGCTCAGCTTGCCGGGCGTCGAGGTGAGGTCGTCGGTGTCCTCGCTCGCCTCGGTCATCAGCGCCTCGGTCTGCAGGGGCGTGATCTCCGAGACGGCGGTGACCAGCGTGGTCTTGCCGACGCCGAAGCCGCCCGCCACCACTATCTTCGTGGCGATGGGGGCGCGGGTGCGGTCCGTCTGCCAGGACTCCGGATGCTCATCAGTGGCTTCACCGATGTTCTCAAAGACGACGGAGTCCACTGAGCACCCTTTCGAGCAGAGCGCGGTCCGGACGGCCGGTGCCGTGACCGGTGCCGGTGCCGTACACACGGATCTTTCCCTGGTCCGCGAGGTCGCTGAGCAACACGCGGACCACGCCGAGCGGCATGCGCAGCAGCGCGGCGATCTCGGCCACCGTGCGCATCCGGCGGCACAGTTCGACGATGGCCCGCATCTCCGGCATCACCCGGGTGGTGAGCGAACCATTCGTCAGTTCCTTGCGCTCCTCGGGGGCCTGAAGCGCGGCGGTGCTCGCGACGAGCGTCTCGACGAGGAGGACGTGGCCGAAGCGGGTACGGCCGCCGGTGAGCGAGTAGGGGCGTACCCGGGCGGGCTTGCGGTCGCCGCCGCGGACGGGGAGCTGGGGTTTGTTCCGCGGTTGGTTCTTCGGTTTCTTCGGGGCGTTGCTCATCGGGTGCTCCCTGCCGACGCGTCCTCGAGGGATTTCCGTAGCTCGCTGCGGAGTTCGGGGGTGAGGACGTGGCCGGCGCGGCCGACGAAGAGCGCCATGTGGTACGCCACGACGCTCATGTCGCAGTCCGCGGAGCCGTGCACGCCGAGCAGCGAGCCGTCGCTGATGGACATCACGAACAGGCTGCCCTCGTCCATCGCGACCATCGTGTGCTTCACGCCGCCGAACTGCATCAGCTTGGCGGCGCCGACGGTGAGGCTGCCGATGCCGGAGACGATGGTGGCGAGGTCGGCGGAGGAGCCGCGGGGGCCGGTGGGCCGGTCGTTCCTCGCCTCCCGGGCCTCCTCGTTGCGGGCCTGGTCCGAGGAGAGCAGGAGCAGGCCGTCGGAGGAGACGACTGCTACCGACTGGATGCCCGGCACCTCCTCGACCAGATTCGTCAGCAACCAGTGCAGGTTGCGGGCCTCACTGCTCAGTCCGAAGGTACTGGGCGCGGTCAACTGCTTGCCTCCTCGACTGTGCCCCCCGTGGCTGCTTCGGATTCCGTGCTGGGTGTCTTGTTCTGGCCGGTCTGTTCGGCGATCTCTGCCTCTACGTCGCGGTAGCCGGCCTGGGCGCCCTGGCGGAAGCCGCCGAGTCTCCTGCGGAGGGCTTCGGCGTCGATGCCGGTGGTCCGCCGGTGCGGGGCGGTCGTGGGTGCGGTGATCTTCGGGGTGCGCTTGGGGAGGCCCTTGTCCGTGAGCTGGTCCTCGTCCGGGGTGCGGGTGTGTTCCGCCTCGGCTTCGCCTTCGGCGGGATTGTTCCCACCCGCACCACCCGTGCGGCTTTCGTCGTCGGGTGCGGGTGGCCCCTGTGGGGCGTCCCCGCCGTCGGCGGCCGCGGGTTCACCGACCGACTGCGCCGCAGCTGCGACCACCGGCTCCGCCGGGTTCTCCACCGCCGGCTGCGCTGGCTGCCCCAGGGCTTCCATCGTCGACCGCCCCGGGGCCTCCGCAGTCGGCTGCGCCAGGGCTTCCGCCATCGCCCGCCCCGAGGGCTCAGCAGCCGGCTGCCCCGGGGACCCCACCACCGACTCCCCCGAGGCCTCCGCCATCGGCTGCCCCGGGGCCTCCGCCGTCGGCTGCGTCGGCAGCAGGAGTTCCATGGTCGTCTCGGCAGGGTGCTCGCGCTCCTGCTCCGCCTCGGCCCTGGTCCCGTGTACTGCCTCCTCCTGCACGGCCTTCTCCGCCAGCTCCACCAACGGGTCGGCGTTCTTCGCGCGGCCGCGCAGGACGTTGGAGTTGGCCTCCGCGTCGGCGCCGGGGAGGGAGAAGGTGGGGGCGGGGGCCACTGCGGTGGGGGTCGGTGTCAGCAAGCCCTTGGGCAGGACCGCGACCGCCGCGACGCCGCCCTGCTTCTGCTCGCGGAGCTGGACGCGGATGCCGTGGCGATGGGCGAGGCGGGCGACGACGTAGAGGCCGAGGCCCAGGCCGTCCGCGTCCTGATGGTCGTAGGACGCCTCGGGGTCGAAGTCGGCGAGGCGGGAGTTGAGGCGGGTCAGGCGATCGCCGGTCATTCCGATGCCCTCGTCCTGGACCGAGAGCATGACCTCGCCGTTCTCCAGCAGCCAGCCGGAGATCTCGACGGGCAGGTCGGGCGGGGAGAACGACGTCGCGTTCTCCATCAGCTCGGCGAGGAGGTGGGAGAGGTCGTCGGCGGCGAAGCCCGCCACGTGTGCGTGCGGCGGGAGGGCCGCGATGCGTACGCGCTCGTAGCGTTCGATCTCGCTGACCGCCGCCCGTACGACATCCACGAGCGGGACCGGTCCCGCGTGCTGCTGGACATGCTCGGTGCCGGCCAGCACGAGGAGGTTCTCGCTGTGGCGACGCATGACCGTGGCGAAGTGGTCGAGCTTGAAGAGGGTCGCGAGGCGCTCGGGGTCCTGTTCGCGCTCCTCCAGCGCCTCGATGACCCCGAGTTGCCGTTCGACCAGGCCCAGGGTGCGCAGGGCGAGGTTGACGAAGGTGCTGCCGATGCTGTCGCGCAGCCGCTCCAACTGGGCGACGGACTCGGCGAGTTCGGCGCGCAGCCGCTCGCGGGCGTCGGCCATCTTCTGCCGCTGCCCGACCAGGTGCTTGCGGTCGGACTCCAGGGTGGTGATGCGCTCGTGGAGGGCGACGGCGTGGGCGTGCAGGGCGTTGACGGAGTCGACGACCTGGGCGAACTCGTCCTTGCGGCCGGTGAACTTGACCGGCGCTTCGGCCGCCGGGTCCTCGGCCCCGGCGAGGCGGGCGGAGCCGAGGCGGAGGACCGCGAGGGGGCGGGTGAGGCTGCGGGCCATGCCGGTGGCGACGCCGACGGCGAGCAGCATCAGGGCGCCGAGGATGGCGATGCGGATCTCCAGCGCGGTGACGTCGTCGTCGCGGAGCCGTTCCAGGGCCTTGGTGCGGCGGTCGTAGAGCGCGGACTCGGCGCCGCGCATCGAATCGACGCGGGCGGACAGGGCGGCCTCGGCCCGCTCGGTGTTCGTGGCCAGGTCGCGGTCGGAGAGCGTGGCCCGGTCGGTGAGGGACTCCAGGTACCGCTCGGCGGTGTCGACCTCGGGGCCGGTGACCGTGGAGTCGTACGACGTGCGCGCGGACGTGGGCGCGGTGTCGCGGAAGTCGGCGAGGGCGGCGTCGGATCGCACCCGGGCCTGCTGGGCGGCGGCGCTGAGCGCGGCGCGCTGCTTGGCGTCGGCGTCGGTGGAGGTCTGCTGGGTGGACGTGATGCCGGTGATCGGGTCGGTGACGGTCTCGGTGGTCGTCGGCACGCTGAGCGCGGCGAGCAGCAGCCCACGGGCGGCGGCGGCCTGCTGGACGGCGGAGTCCAGCTCGGCCAGCGCGTGGGCGCCGGCGCCCGCGCGAGGCGGCATCCGCTCGGCCAGGCGCTCGGCGAGCCGGTGCAGTTCGGTGATGGCGGCGGAGTAGGCGTCGTGCGACTGCAGCGCCGTGCTCTTGCCGGTGAGCGCGGACCTGCGCAGGGCGGCGATGCCGTCGAGGTCGTCGCGCAGCGAGGCGGGGGCGTCGGTGTCGGCGCGCAGTTCTTCGATCTGCCGGTCGACGCGGGTGCTGCGCTGCTCGCTGGGTGCCTTGGACTTGGGGCGGCCGGCGGCGACGTAGGAGGTGACCTCGTCGCGCTCGTCGGCCAGGGAGTGGGCGAGGGTGAGCGCGTTCTCGGTCTGCTCGGCGAGGGTCACCAGTTGCTGCGCGTCGTGCAGTTGCCCGGAGGCGGCGACGACCGAGGGGACGCCGGCGCCCGCGATGGCGGCGGCGACCACGGCCACGGCCACGATCAGCCGGTTCCGTACGTGGGTCGGGCGTCCCTTGCCCGCGGGTGTGATGTCGGGAGTGGTGCCGGGAGTGGGCTGGGTGCCCCCTGCGGAGGCCGTCTGCTTGCCTGAGCGACGTGGCCGCATCTTCTGCACCGGTGCTCGCATTCCTGACTCGTGATACCCATGGTCCGGATGACGCCCCGTCAACTTTCGTCGACGATACGCACACCGGTCCCCGACCCTCCCAGTGCCGGTGGGCAACGGCCGCGCATCACCCGACCCGCCACCCGAAGGAGTGAACCTCGGAGGAGAGTTGGCGGGCAAGTTCCTCTGGCGCCTGCACCTGCCCTGCGCGGTGGGCGGGTTGGACGTCTGCGGCAGGCGATGGCAGTATTCGCCGCCACGCCCGTCCGGAGCCTGCCATTCCACCCCAAATCAGGCGCCTGACCTGCACGGTCGTATCGATGGGGCGACCGATGCGACCCGTTCGCGAACTGTGTGAAGGGCTCGTGCAGACTGGCCGGATGCGAACAGAGCTTGTTTCGGAGCCCGGGGACCCGGCCCGTCCCAACGAGGACTTCGCCGGTGTCGGCCTGCCCGCCTCGGGACAGGGCGGCGCGCTGGTGGTCCTGGACGGGGTGACCCCACCGAGGGGCGAGACGGGCTGTCTGCATTCCGTCCCCTGGTTCACCGCGCGACTGGGCGGAGCCCTGACCGAACTGACCGTTTCACTCCCCGATGTTCCCCTCTCCGAAGCCCTGGCCCGCGCCATCACGCGTACCGCTGACGCACACCGGGAAACCTGTGACCTTTCTCACCCGCGCACCCCACAGGCAACGGTGGTCCTGGCGCGCTGGTCGGCGCGGTCGGTGGAGTACCTGGTCCTCTCGGACTCGGCCCTGCTCACGGAGTCCCCGAACGGCACCGTCACGCCCTGCCTGGACGACCGCCTGTCCCGTCTCCCCCGCGCCCGGCTGGCCACGGACGCCCTGATCGACGCCCATGTCCGCAACAAGGAGGGCGGCTTCTTCACGGCGGCCGCGGATCCGTCGGTGGCGGCGCGGGCGGTGACGGGGGTGCTGCCGCGCGCCGGGGTGCGGGCGCTGGCCGCCCTGACGGACGGGGCGACCCGGTGGGTGGAGAAGTTCCGGGAGGGCGACTGGGGCGACTGCCTCACCTTCGTACGCAAGGAGGGGGCGCGGGCGCTGGTGGACCGGGTGCGGGAGCTGGAGCTGGCCGACGCGCAGGAGCGGACGTATCTGCGGCGCAGCAAGACGCACGACGACGCGACGGTCGTGTACGTGGAGCTGTGAGCCGCGGGTGTCGCGCCGGGGGGAGCGGCTACTTCTCCATCTCCCGGTTGAGCTGGTTCAGCAGCCGGGCCAGCTCCGCGACCTCGCGCCGGTCCCAGTTGGACATCTGCTCGACGTACCGGGCCCGCCGGGCCTCCCGCACCTTGGCGACCCGCCGGCGCCCCTCCTGGGTGAGGTGGACCAGCCAGGCCCGGCCGTCGGCGGGATCCGGCTCGCGGGCGACCAGGCCGAGGTCCTCCAGGGCGCGCAGTTGGCGGGACATGGTGGCCTTGCCGACGCCGATGTAGGCGGCGAGCTCGGTGGCCCGCAGGCGCCCGGCGTCGTCCAGACGGACCAGCAGGCCGTACGCGGCGGACTCCAGGTCGGGATGGACCTCGCGGGCCATCTCGCCCTGCTTGGCCCGGGCGCGGCGCAACAGCACGGTCAACTCGCGTTCCAGATCCAGGAACTCGGGCCGGCCCGGACCACCACCGGACGCCCCGGACTCGACCCGCCGTCCGTCGCCGTTTCCGTCTTCGTGCACGTCAGCCCTGCCTCGATTTCCCGGTCCGTGAAAGTATCCGCCGACCCCCGTCATTGCCGCAGCTCCGCCAGTATTTCGCAGGCGTAGACCAACGGCAGCCCCCGGACCCCCTGCCACCTGCCCTTCCGCCTGCCTGGCTTCTCCATCAGACCCGCACTTGGCATGCCCACGCCACAAGCACGGGCACCGGTCTCGTCACAGGACACGCACATCTCCCCACCGAGCGTCACCGAGCCTTCGGAGGCACGCTATGCCCGTGCACAGACCCGAACAGCTCCGCCCCTGCCGCCGACTTCTGCTCACCGCCCTCCCCCTCCTCGCCGTCCTGATACTCGCCACCCAACCCTCCCCCGCGGCCGCCGACGACACCCCGCCGCGCGGCTCGGCCTACATGGGCATCGGCGTCATGGCCCACGACGGCGAGGACGGCGTCCCCGTCTCCGGCCTGGCAACTCAGACGGAAGGCGTCGACGTCTCCAGCCATCAGGGCAACGTCGCCTGGTCGACCCTGTGGGACAGCGGGGTGAAGTGGGCCTACGTCAAGGCCACCGAGGGGACGTACTACACCAACCCGTCCTTCACCCAGCAGTACAACGGCTCCTACGACGTCGGCATGATCCGCGGCGCGTACCACTTCGCGACCCCGGACACCACCGATGGAGCAACCCAGGCGGACTATTTCGTCGACCACGGCGGCGGCTGGTCCGGCGACGGCAAGACGCTGCCCGGCGCCCTCGACATCGAGTGGAACCCGTACGGGAACGCCTGCTACGGCAAGACGCCGAGCGCGATGGTCACCTGGATCCGCGACTTCGTGAACCGGTACAAGGCCCGCACCGGCCGTGACCCGGTCATCTACACGGCCACGAACTGGTGGAAGCAGTGCACCGGCAACCACAGCGGCTTCGCCACCAGCAACCCGCTGTGGGTCGCCAGGTACGCGGCCCAGGTGGGGGAACTGCCGGCCGGCTGGAGCTACTACACGATGTGGCAGTACACGTCCTCCGGCCCGACCGTCGGCGACCACAACAAGTTCAACGGCACCCTCGACAGGGTCGTGGCGCTCGCCAACGGCTAGTGCGGCGAAGGCCCGGGCCTCCCTCACGGGACCCGGGCCTTGCCTGTCCGGCCGCGTCCGTCACGCCGCGACCGGAACCTCGGGCACCGCGCCGTCGGTGGCCGGCGACAGTGCCAGTTCCAGGACCTGGCGGACGTCGGTCACGGCGTGGACGTCGAGCTTGTCCAGCACCTCGGCCGGGACGTCGTCCAGGTCGGGCTCGTTGCGCTTGGGGATGACCACGGTGGTCACCCCGGCGCGGTGCGCGGCGAGCAGCTTCTGCTTCACGCCGCCGATCGGGAGGACCCGGCCGGTCAGTGACACCTCGCCGGTCATCGCCACGTCCGTGCGGACGAGCCGCCCGCTCAGCAGCGACGCCAGCGCCGTCGTCATCGTGACGCCGGCGCTCGGGCCGTCCTTCGGCACCGCGCCCGCCGGGAAGTGGATGTGCACGCCCCGGTCCTTCAGGTCGGCCACGGGCAGTTCGAGTTCGGCGCCGTGGCTGCGCAGGAAGGACAGGGCGATCTGCGCGCTCTCCTTCATCACGTCACCCAGCTGGCCGGTCAGCGTCAGTCCCGCCGCGCCGGTCTCCGGGTCGGCCAGCGACGCCTCCACGAACAGCACGTCTCCGCCCGCTCCCGTGACCGCGAGGCCGGTCGCCACACCGGGCACGGCCGTACGGCGCTCCGCCGGGTCCTGGGCCGACTCGGGCACGTGGTGCGGCCGGCCGATCAGGCCGCGCAGATCGCCCTCGCCGATCGTGAACGGCAGCTCCCGGTCGCCCAGTTCGTGCTGGGCCGCCACCTTGCGCAGCAGCCGCGCGATGGACCGCTCGAGGTTGCGCACGCCCGCCTCGCGCGTGTACTCGCCGGCGAGCCTGCGCAGGGCGCCGTCGTCGATGGCGACCTCGTCCGTCTTCAGTCCCGCCCGCTCCAGTTGACGCGGCAGCAGGTGGTCACGGGCGATGACGATCTTCTCGTCCTCGGTGTAGCCGTCGAGCCGGACCAGCTCCATCCGGTCGAGCAGGGCCTCGGGGATCGCCTCCAGGACGTTGGCCGTGGCCAGGAAGACCACGTCCGACAGGTCCAGTTCCACCTCCAGGTAGTGGTCCCGGAAGGTGTGGTTCTGGGCCGGGTCGAGCACCTCGAGCAGGGCCGCCGCCGGGTCGCCCCGGAAGTCGGACCCCACCTTGTCGATCTCGTCCAGCAGGACGACCGGGTTCATCGAACCGGCCTCCTTGATGGCGCGGACGATCCGCCCGGGCAGCGCGCCGACGTACGTACGCCGGTGACCGCGGATCTCGGCCTCGTCGCGGACGCCGCCGAGGGCGACCCGGACGAACTTCCGCCCCATGGCGTGCGCCACGGACTCGCCGAGCGAGGTCTTGCCGACACCGGGCGGGCCGACGAGCGCCAGCACTGCGCCACCGCGCCGCCCGCCGACGACACCGAGGCCCCGGTCCGTACGGCGCTTGCGCACCGCCAGGTACTCGGTGATCCGCTCCTTCACGTCCTCGAGCCCGGAGTGCTCGGCGTCCAGCACGCCCTTGGCGCCCTGGATGTCGTAGGCGTCCTGGGTCCGCTCGTTCCACGGCAGTTCGAGCACGGTGTCCAGCCACGTGCGGATCCACGATCCCTCGGGCGACTGGTCGCTGGACCGCTCCAGCTTGTCGACCTCCTTGAGCGCGGCCTCGCGGACCTTCTCGGGCAGGTCGGCGGCCTCGACCCGGGCGCGGTAGTCGTCGGACTCCTCGCCGTCCCGCTCGCCGTTCAGCTCGCGCAGCTCCTTGCGTACGGCTTCGAGCTGACGGCGCAGCAGGAACTCGCGCTGCTGCTTGTCGACGCCTTCCTGGACGTCCTTGGCGATGGTCTCGGCGACGTCCTGCTCGGCGAGGTGGTCACGCAGCTGCTGGGTGGCGAGCTTCAGCCGGGCCACCGGGTCGGCGGTCTCCAGCAGCTCGACCTTCTGCTCGGTGGTCAGGAACGGCGAGTACCCGGAGTTGTCGGCGAGCTGGGACACCTCGTCGATGGCCTGCACCCGGTCGACGACCTGCCAGGCGCCGCGCTTGCGCAGCCAGGCCGTGGCGAGGGCCTTGTACTCCTTCACCAGCTCGCCCACCTGTCCGGGCAGCGGCTCGGGCACGCTCTCGTCGATCCGGGTCCCCTCGACCCACAGCGCGGCACCCGGCCCGGTCGTCCCGGCGCCGATCCGCACCCGGCCGCGACCGCGGATCAGGGCGCCCGGGTCGCCGTCGGCCAGCCGGCCGACCTGCTCGACGGTGCCGAGCACACCGGTGCTCGCGTATGTCCCGTCGATGCGTGGCACCAGCAGCACCCTGGGCTTTCCCGGTGTGGCCCGGGCGGCGGCCTGGGCGGCCTCCACCGCGGCGCGTACATCGGCGTCGTTCAAGTCCAGCGGGACCACCATCCCGGGCAGCACGACCTCGTCGTCGAGCGGCAGCACGGGCAGGGTGAGCGATGCGGACGTCGAAGCCATGATCTCCCCTTAGGCAGTCAAGTTGAGTTATGCCGACTCAATGCCTGGGAGGGCCCCGATGTTCCCCGCCGCCCGTTCGCTGTGAGCGATCAGCTCCTCGACAGCCGGTGACCTCGGCTTTTGTGCCATCGCCGGACCACCGGCCACAGACCCACCCCGGTGATCAGGGCGAACAGATGCCCCCAGTTGGTCAGCGGGTCCGTGAGGTTCAGCAGGTCCTGGACCAGCATCCCCCCGAACAGCGCCAGCGCCGGCCACCGCAGCCACGGCCGCAGCAGCCCGGCCAGCGCGCCGATGCTCGCCGCGACGCCGAAGCTGACGCCGTAGTCGAGGCGGTGCAGCGAACTGCCGGGGAGGTGGCCGGCCAGCACCGCGAGCCCCACCGGAACCTGGGTCGCGAGGGTGGCCAGGACATGCCCGGCCAGGAAGACGACGGCCGTGCGCGCACCGCCGACGCGCCGCTCCAGCGCGGTGAGCACGAGCAGGAAGCCGAGCGTGTACGGCGCCGTGATCCCGCCCGCCGTCCACAGCGCACTGGCGATCAGCACCAGCACCGGCGTGCGCACGAGGTGGGCCACATCGGTACTGGAGCCCTGGTGCAGGGCGTGCACGAGGGCCGGGTCGGCGTACGCGGCGAACAGCGTGGTGGCGGCCAGTACGGCGCCGAAGGCGAAGGTGAACGGGGTGCCGGTGGGGGTGGGAAGCAGGCGCCAGGGACGCAGGGGCCGCACCCGCGACGCGGCGCCCTCGCCCTCGGCGACGACGGCGGCCGGCACGGACACCTCGCCCCCGGCGACGACGGCGGCCGGCGTCGCACCGGCGGCATCCGGCAGCGGCCCGCGCTGGCGCGGCACCCCGTCCAGCAGCCCGGCCACCTCAGGCAGCCCCGCGTCATCGGAAGGAGCGGCCGCCCCCGCGGACGCCGGCCCGGTCGCACCCGCCTTCACGGTCCGTTCCAAGGTGAGGCGCTCCTTCCGTTCACCCCCACCCTCGGACCACCGCCCACCCGTGTCTGTGATCAGCACCACACCGCAGCCGATTCTCAGCAACCTCTCAAGAACCACTCGCGTCTTACGAAGTTCGCCCTCGTCAACCTGGAGCACTCCGGGCAATTCCCCCGGCCGGGCCAACCGGAGCTGCGAGGATGGTCCGATGCCCACTTCGTACGACATCCCCGAAGTCCTGGACCGTCGCGAGGGCCCGCACGGCGAGATCGTGCTGCGGCGCCACGGTGAGCTGCTCCAGATCATCGCGAACGGCTGCTTCCTGATGGACACCTCCGACGGGCGCTCGGAACGGCTGCTGGTCGACGCCGCGCTCGGCGCGCTGGACGGGCGAGCGGCGCCCCGGCTGCTGATCGGCGGGCTGGGCGTGGGGTTCTCGCTCGCACACGCCGCCGGCGGTCCACGCCCGGGACGGATCACCGTGGTCGAGCGCGAGAGCGCGATTATCGACTGGCATCTCGACGGCCCCTTGGCTGAGTTCTCCGCCCGCGCCCTCGCCGACCCGCGCACCGAGATTCTGCAAACGGATCTCGTGGCGTACGTACATGAGACTTCCGCCACGTATGACGCCCTGTGTCTCGACATCGACAACGGCCCTGGATGGACCGTCACCGAAGGCAACGACAGCCTGTACTCACCGGGCGGACTGGCAGCGTGCGCACGGGTGTTGAGGCCCGGCGGGGTACTGGCGGTATGGTCGGCCCAGCCCTCTCCGGAATTCGAAGAAACCTTGTGTAATGCCGGATTCCAGCAGGTGCGTACCGAAGAGATCCCCGTTGCCCGGGGCGTTCCGGACGTCGTCCACCTCGCCGTCCGACCTGGATAGCCCTGGCGCGGTGACTCCCCGTACTCTGCTTGCCTGACGCGGATCATTCAAGCGTCAATCGCAAGCATGCGCAGGCATACCCAGTCAGAGGAATCACCCCACGGATTCCGGAAAGCAACTTTGGGGCGGGCGATGGAGCAGACACACACCTCCCACAACGGCACGGCGGCGACCCCGGGCGCACAGCGCCGGGTCCTGGTGGTCGAGGACGATCCGACCATCGTGGACGCCATCGCGGCCCGCCTGCGCGCCGAGGGATTCCTCGTGCAGACGGCGGGCGACGGTCCGGCGGCCGTCGACACGGCCGAGGCCTGGCAGCCCGACCTGCTGATCCTCGACATCATGCTGCCGGGCTTCGACGGCCTGGAAGTGTGCCGTCGGGTGCAGGCGCAGCGGCCGGTGCCGGTGATGATGCTGACCGCGCGCGACGACGAGACCGACATGCTGGTCGGGCTCGGGGTCGGCGCCGACGACTACATGACCAAGCCGTTCTCGATGCGGGAGCTGGCGGCACGCGTGCATGTGCTGCTGCGCCGCGTCGAGCGCGCCGCGCTGGCCGCCACGACCCCGCGCTCGGGCATCCTGCGCCTCGGCGAGCTGGAGATCGACCACGCGCAGCGCCGGGTGCGGGTGCGCAGTGAGGACGTCCACCTCACGCCGACCGAGTTCGACCTCCTGGTGTGCCTGGCGAACACCCCGCGCGCGGTCCTCTCCCGCGAGCAGCTCCTCGCCGAGGTGTGGGACTGGGCGGATGCCTCCGGCACCCGGACCGTGGACAGCCACATCAAGGCGCTGCGCCGGAAGATCGGCGCCGAGCGGATCCGTACCGTGCACGGCGTGGGCTACGCCCTGGAGACACCGACGCCATGAGCGACGGGCCGGCCCCGCGGGGCGGCCCCGGGGAGCCCTGGGGCGGTGTTAGTCCGTTCTCGATCAAGACCAAGCTGGGCGCGCTGGTCGTCATCGCGGTGCTGATCACCACCGGCCTGTCGATGATCGCGGTGCGCACCCAGACGGAGCTGCGCTTCATCACGGTCTTCTCGATGATCGCCACACTGCTCATCACGCAGTTCGTGGCGCACTCGCTCACCGCGCCGCTGGACGAGATGAACGCGGTGGCCCGGTCCATCTCGCAGGGCGACTACACGCGCCGGGTGCGCGAGAACCGCCGCGACGAGCTGGGCGACCTGGCCGAGACGATCAATCTGATGGCCGACGAGCTGGAGGCCCAGGACCAGCAGCGCAAGGAGCTTGTGGCAAATGTCTCCCACGAGCTGCGCACCCCGATCGCGGGCCTGCGGGCCGTCCTGGAGAACGTCGTCGACGGCATCGCCGAGGCCGACCCCGAGACGATGCGCACGGCCCTGAAGCAGACCGAGCGCCTGGGCCGGCTCGTGGAGACGCTCCTCGACCTGTCCCGGCTGGACAACGGCGTCGTACCGCTGCGCATGCGGCGCTTCGAGGTCTGGCCGTATCTGTCCGGCGTGCTGAAGGAGGCCAACATGGTCGCCGGGGCGCGCGCGGGCATGGCGTCGGGATCCGGCAGCCACACCCGCACCGACGTCCATCTGCACCTCGACGTCTCCCCGCCGGAGCTGACCGCGCACGCCGACCCCGAGCGCATCCACCAGGTCGTCGCCAACCTCATCGACAACGCGATCAAGCACAGCCCCCCGCACGGCCGCGTGACGGTCAAGGCGCGGCGCGGGCCCTACCCCCAGTCGCTGGAGCTGGAGGTCCTGGACGAGGGCCCGGGCATCCCGAAGTCGGAGTGGCACAAGGTCTTCGAACGCTTCAACCGGGGCGCGGTCCGCCGCCCGCACGGGCCGGGCAGCGACGGCGGTACGGGGCTGGGGCTGGCCATCGCGCGCTGGGCCGTGGATCTGCACGGCGGTCGGATCGGGGTGGCCGAATCCGATCGGGGTTGCCGGATCCTTGTCACCCTCCCAGGGCAGCCTTCCGTTCAAAGTTGACGTAAAGTTCGAAGCGGAGCCACAAGATCCACGTCGGTCCCGGCTGACGGACACGTGTGATCAGGTCCAGACCTGCGCGTTTGGCGCGCCCGGTCGGGCTCCCCCCTTCCCATCTGAAGCGGAACCTCGCTTGTTTCCCGCCATTTCCAGGCACGAAACACGCTTTCTGATGTGACTTACACGACGATGACCTTGCTCGGACTGACCTTCCCGGCCATGGAGGCGTAGCCTTTATTCCCGCTGTCCATCACCTTGTGAAGCGGAAGAGGGCGGTTGCCGCCGTGTCGCCACAGTCCCCCAGTAACGCATCGAGCATCTCGACCGACGCCGACCAAGCGGGCAAGAACCCCGCTGCCGCGTTCGGTCCGAACGAGTGGCTCGTCGACGAGATCTATCAGCAGTACCTCCAGGACCCGAATTCGGTAGACCGCGCCTGGTGGGACTTCTTCGCCGACTACAAGCCGGGAGCGGCCGCCGCCTCGGCTCCGGCGGGCACTGCGGCCGCGGGGGCCGCAGAGACCACGACGGCCCCCAAGCCCGCAGCGGCCCCGGCTCCGGCCGCCCCGGCCGCCCCGTCGGCCCCGGCACCGGCCCCCGCGGCCCCGAAGCCGGCTGCCGCCGCGCCCGCCGCCCCGGCGAAGCCCGCCGCCGCCGCGAAGCCCGCCCAGCCGAAGAAGGCCGAGCCCGCCGCCGCGGCGGACGGCCCCGAGCTGGTGACGCTGCGCGGCCCGGCCGCCGCGGTCGCGAAGAACATGAACGCCTCGCTGGAGCTGCCCACGGCCACGTCCGTGCGCGCGGTCCCGGTGAAGCTGCTGTTCGACAACCGCATCGTCATCAACAACCACCTCAAGCGCGCCCGGGGCGGGAAGATCTCCTTCACGCACCTGATCGGCTACGCGATGGTGCAGGCCATCAAGGCCATGCCGTCCATGAACTACTCGTTCGGCGAGAAGGACGGCAAGCCGACGCTGATCAAGCCGGCGCACGTCAACCTCGGCCTGGCCATCGACCTGGTCAAGCCCAACGGCGACCGCCAGCTCGTCGTGGCCGCCATCAAGAAGGCCGAGACGCTGAACTTCTTCGAGTTCTGGCAGGCCTACGAGGACATCGTCCGCCGCGCCCGCGACGGCAAGCTGACGATGGACGACTTCACCGGCGTCACCGTCTCCCTGACCAACCCCGGCGGCCTCGGCACCGTCCACTCGGTCCCGCGCCTGATGCCCGGCCAGTCGGTCATCATGGGCGTCGGCTCCATGGACTACCCCGCGGAGTTCCAGGGCACCAGCCAGGACACGCTCAACAAGCTCGGCATCTCCAAGGTCATGACGCTCACGTCGACCTACGACCACCGGGTGATCCAGGGCGCCGCCTCCGGCGAGTTCCTGCGTCAGGTCGCGAACCTCCTCCTCGGTGAGAGCGACTTCTACGACGAGATCTTCAAGGCGCTGCGCATCCCCTACGAGCCGGTCCGCTGGCTCAAGGACATCGACGCCAGCCACGACGACGACGTCACCAAGGCCGCCCGTGTCTTCGAGCTGATCCACTCCTACCGGGTCCGCGGCCACGTCATGGCCGACACCGACCCACTGGAGTACCGCCAGCGCAAGCACCCCGACCTGGACATCACCGAGCACGGCCTCACCCTGTGGGACCTGGAGCGCGAGTTCGCCGTCGGCGGCTTCAACGGCAAGTCCCTGATGAAGCTGCGCGACATCCTCGGCGTCCTGCGCGACTCGTACTGCCGCACCACCGGCATCGAGTTCATGCACATCCAGGACCCGAAGCAGCGCAAGTGGATCCAGGACCGCGTGGAGCGCGGCCACACCAAGCCCGAGCGCGAGGAGCAGCTGCGCATCCTGCGCCGGCTGAACGCGGCGGAGGCCTTCGAGACCTTCCTGCAGACCAAGTACGTCGGCCAGAAGCGCTTCTCCCTGGAGGGCGGCGAGTCCGTCATCCCGCTGCTCGACGCGGTGCTGGACTCGGCCGCCGAGTCCCGCCTGGACGAGGTCGTCATCGGCATGGCCCACCGCGGCCGCCTGAACGTGCTCGCCAACATCGTCGGCAAGTCGTACGCCCAGATCTTCCGCGAGTTCGAGGGCAACCTCGACCCGAAGTCGATGCACGGCTCCGGCGACGTGAAGTACCACCTGGGCGCCGAGGGCACCTTCACCGGCCTGGACGGCGAGCAGATCAAGGTCTCCCTGGTCGCGAACCCCTCCCACCTGGAGGCGGTGGACCCGGTCCTGGAGGGCGTCTCGCGCGCCAAGCAGGACGTCATCGGCAAGGGCGGCACCGACTTCACGGTCCTGCCCGTGGCGATCCACGGCGACGCGGCCTTCGCGGGCCAGGGCGTGGTGGCCGAGACCCTGAACATGTCGCAGCTGCGCGGCTACCGCACCGGCGGCACGGTCCACGTCGTCATCAACAACCAGGTCGGCTTCACCGCGGCCCCCGAGTCCTCGCGTTCCTCCATGTACGCGACGGACGTGGCCCGGATGATCGAGGCCCCGATCTTCCACGTGAACGGCGACGACCCGGAGGCCTGCGTGCGCGTGGCGCGGCTCGCCTTCGAGTTCCGCCAGGCGTTCAACAAGGACGTGGTGATCGACCTCATCTGCTACCGCCGTCGCGGTCACAACGAAACCGACAACCCGGCCTTCACGCAGCCGCTGATGTACGACCTGATCGACAAGAAGCGCTCGGTGCGCAAGCTCTACACCGAGTCGCTGATCGGCCGGGGCGACATCACCCTGGACGAGGCCGAGCAGGCGCTCCAGGACTTCCAGGGCCAGTTGGAGAAGGTCTTCACGGAGGTCCGCGAGGCCACCTCGCAGCCCGCCATCGCGGAGCCCTCGGAGCCGCAGGCCGAGTTCCCGGTCGCCGTCAGCACGGCGATCACCACGGAGATCGTCAAGCGGATCGCCGAGTCCCAGGTCAACATCCCCGACCACATCACCGTCCACCCGCGTCTGCTGCCGCAGCTCCAGCGCCGGGCGTCGATGGTCGAGGACGGCACCATCGACTGGGGCATGGGCGAGACCATCGCGGTCGGCTCGCTGCTCCTGGAGGGCGTCCCGGTCCGTCTCGCGGGCCAGGACTCGCAGCGCGGCACCTTCGGCCAGCGCCACGCGGTCATCATCGACAACAGGACGGGCGAGGAGTACACGCCGCTGCAGTACCTCTCCGAGGACCAGTCGCGGCTGAACGTCTACAACTCCCTGCTGTCCGAATACGCGGCCATGGGCTTCGAGTACGGCTACTCGCTGGCCCGCCCGGACGCGCTCGTGATGTGGGAGGCCCAGTTCGGCGACTTCGTCAACGGCGCCCAGACGGTCGTGGACGAGTTCATCTCCTCGGCCGAGCAGAAGTGGGCCCAGACCTCCGGTGTGGTCCTGCTCCTCCCGCACGGCTACGAGGGCCAGGGCCCGGACCACTCCTCGGCCCGCCCGGAGCGGTTCCTGCAGCTCTGCGCGCAGAACAACATGACGGTCGCCACGCCGACGTCGCCGTCGAACTACTTCCACCTCCTGCGGTGGCAGGTGCACAACCCGCACCACAAGCCGCTGGTCGTCTTCACGCCGAAGTCGATGCTGCGTCTGAAGGCCGCGGCCTCGAAGGCGGAGGAGTTCACGACGGGCCAGTTCCAGCCGGTCATCGGCGACCCGTCGGTCGACCCGGCCGCGGTCAAGAAGGTCGTCTTCTGCGCCGGCAAGGTCTACTACGACCTGGACGCCGAGCGGAAGAAGCGCGGCATCACGGACACGGCGATCATCCGCATCGAGCGCCTGTACCCGCTGCCGGGTGCCGAGCTCCAGGCGGAGATCAAGAAGTACCCGAACGCCGAGAAGTACCTGTGGGCCCAGGAGGAGCCGGCGAACCAGGGTGCCTGGCCGTTCATCGCGCTCAACCTGATCGACCACCTGGACCTCGCGGTCGGCGCCGACGTCCCGCACGACGAGCGCCTGCGCCGCATCTCGCGCCCGCACTCCTCGTCCCCGGCCGTCGGTTCCGCCAAGCGGCACCAGGCCGAGCAGGAGCAGCTTGTGCGTGAGGTGTTCGAGGCCTGAGCCTTTGAGCCCGGTGGAGGCCCGGCTCCGAGTCGCAACGACTCGGGGCCGGGCCTTCCGGCATCTGCTCTCAACTCGCCAGCCACATCAGTAAATTGAGAGAGAACACGCAAGACCTATTTACGGGGGGCGCGAATGGCCGAGCTGCTGCGGATCGCCATGGGCGACGAGGACGGCGAGGGACAGCTCGTCGTCGAGGTCGAGGACGACGAGCCCGGCATGGTCCGCGCCTCCCGCGTCGGCGACCGTATGCGCGAGGCGTCCGTCTCCCTGGAAGAGGCCCTGGCCCCCATCCGACGCGCCGCCGAGACGACCCTGCGCACCTTCCAGGCGGCCCAGCCGACCACGGTGGAGCTGGAGTTCGGCGTGAAGCTCAACGCCAGCGCGGGCGCGGTGCTGACGAAGGCCGGGGTCGAGGGCCATATCGTCGTCAAGCTCGGCTGGGAGAAGAAGGACACCGGGGCGTGAGCTTCACGCGGTGAGGGACATATCCTCACTGCATGTACTTCACCGACCGAGGCATCGAAGAACTGGAGAAGCGGCGCGGCGAGGAGGAGATCACCTTCGAGTGGCTGGCCGAGCAGCTGCGCACCTTCGTCGACCTGAACCCGGACTTCGAGGTGCCGGTGGAGCGGCTGGCGACGTGGCTGGCACGGCTGGACGACGAGGACGACGACGTATAGCCGTCCGGCAGGAGACCGGACGGTCCTCCCGCGCCTGGCGAGCGTCCCGGGGCGCCCTGCTATGGGGCGCCCTTCGCGTTGTACGGCCGTCTTCTGGTATGGCGGTCTGCGCCTCCGTCAGTCCAGCGGCCGCACCGCGCTGTGAGCCGCCAGCCCCAGCGCTCCGTGGGCCAGCAGCACCACGCCCGCGACGATCCAGCCGCCGCTGTGGCGCCGCAGCCCCCAGGCCGTGAGGGGGAGACCGGCCACGATCTGGGCCAGGGCGAGGGCGCGGGCCCCGGCGCCGCCGGTCCGGGGCAGCAGGGCGCCGAGGCGGCCGCCCTCGACGGCGTCCAGTTCCGCGCGGAAGGCGTCGCGCCAGCCCGACCACTCGACGAGGCGGATGTGCGGCTGGTCGCGGGCGGCGTCCTGGAGGCGGTCGGCGCTCTCGCCGGGCACGAGGCCGTCGGGCAGGGACACGCCCGCGCGCGTGAGGACGGCGATCAGGCCACGCATGCGTGCCCGGGCGTCGGCCACGGGGTCGGGGCGGGTCAGCTCGTCGAGCGACTGCATGTCCAGGACCGGGTCGAGGCCGAGGCGGGCGGCGAAGGTGCGCATGGCCTCGTCCTCGCCGACCGGGGTGCCGTTGCCGAGCCAGACGTAGCCGACGGGGCGGCGGAAGCCGGCGGCGAGGGTGTATCCGGCGCGGTCGGCGTCCCACCACAGGGCGAGGACGGGCCAGGGCGCGCCGACGGCGAGGGCGGTGGCCCAGCCGGTGAGGACGCGGTCGACGGGTTCGTCGCCGGCCAGCCAGGGCCTGCCCTCGGGGACGAGCACGCTCCACCGGCCGCCGGCCGACGCGAGCAGCATGTCCTCGCGCAGCAGTTTGGCGGCGGGGGCGACGGCCTCGGGCTCGGCGCGGCAGAGCAGCAGGGCGCCCGGGGCGGGGCGGGCCTGGCGAGCGGTCCCGGGCTGCTGCGTCGACATGACAACACGCTAGGCCGTTTTGTCCACCTCAGGTGATTTGTGATCACCAGAACGAGTGCCTTGACTTTCACCGTCCGCGATATATCGTGTTTATTGTAAGACGCGATATGGCGTGTCGTGTTCAGATCCGGCCCGTGCGGCCGTGTCCGGTCGCCCAGGAGGTCCGCACCATGTCCGAGTGGTCCGTCACAGAGCCCGGGAAGCTCACCTTCGAGCAGCCGGTGGGCGAGCTCCATGTGCGCATCGTCAATGGAACTGTGAACGTCGTGGGGACCGACGAAGGTTCCGCCCGCCTGGAGGTCTCCGAGCTCCAGGGCCCGCCCCTCGTGGTGACCCAGCAGGACGACACCCTGACGGTGGCGTACGAGGACCTGCCGTGGAAGGGCTTCCTCAAGTGGCTCGACCGCAAGGGCTGGCGTCGCACCGCGGTGGTCTCCCTGGCGGTGCCGGCCGACACGCGCGTGGAGGTGGGCGTGGTGGGCGCCGGGGCGGTGGTCTCCGGGATCCACGGCACCTCGGTCGTCAAGGGCGTCACCGGCGACACGACACTGGTCGGCCTGTCCGGCCCGGTCCGCGCCGACACCGTCTCCGGGAACCTGGAGGCCCAGGCCGTCACCGGCGACCTGCGCTTCAACTCCGTCTCCGGCGACCTCACGGTCGTCGAGGGCTCCGGCTCCTCCGTGAAGGCCGAGTCCGTCAGCGGATCCATGATCGTCGACCTCGACCCGGACGGCCCGACCGACGTCCGGCTGACCAGCGTCTCCGGCGAGATCGCCATCCGTCTGCCGGCCCCGGCGGACGCGGACGTGGAGGCCAACACCGCGAGCGGCACGATCTCCAACGCCTTCGAGGATCTGCGGGTGCACGGCCAGTGGGGCGCCCACAAGGTCACCGGCAAGCTGGGCGCCGGCACCGGCAAGCTCCGGGCGACGACGGTCTCCGGCTCGATCGCACTGCTGCGCCGCCCGCCCCGGGAGGACGAACCATGGGAGGCGGAGGCACGGGAGAAGCCGGGGCCCACCACGGCCACGGCGACCGACCCGATGGCCGACGCACGGCACGGCTCGGGGGACAATTCCGTCTCCGGCCAGGGCGATGACCCAACCGACGCCCCGGCCGACGGCACGACCGACAAGAAGGTGCTCTGACATGCCTCCCGTCTTCGCCCATGGCCGCCTGCGCCTCTATCTGCTGAAGCTGCTGGACGAGGCCCCGCGCCACGGCTACGAGGTGATCCGCCTCCTCGAGGAACGCTTCCAGGGGCTGTACGCACCGTCGGCCGGCACCGTCTACCCCCGGCTGGCCAAACTGGAGGCCGAGGGCCTGGTCACCCACACCACCGAGGGCGGCCGCAAGGTGTACGCCATCACGGACGCGGGACGCGCGGAACTGGCCGACCGCAGCGGCGAGTTGGCCGACCTGGAGCTGGAGATCCGGGAGTCGGTCGCCGAGCTGGCCGCCGAGATCCGGGCCGATGTGCGCGGTGCGGCGGGCGACCTGCGGCGCGAGATGCGAGCGGCGGCGTCCGAGGCCCGCAAGGGCACCGGCGCCAAGTCGGACGCCCTCTTCGGCGACTTCTCCGACTACACCGACAAGGAGGCGTGGCGCGCCGCCAAGGAGGAGATGCGCCGGGCCAAGCAGGAGTGGAAGGAGCAGGCCCGCCGCGCCAAGGACGAGAGCCGCCGCGCCCGAGAGGAGGCCCAGCGCGCCCGGCGCCAGGCCAAGGAGGCCCAGGACCGCGCCCGCACCCAGGCCCAGGAGGAGGTCCAGCGCATCGCCCGCCGGGTCCAGGAACACGTCCAGGACCACTTCGCACGCGGCGACTGGCCGACGGGTGTACGGGAGGGCCTGACGGAGCTGGCCAAGGAGTTCGGCGACTTCGGCAAGGACTACGGCAAGGAGTTCGGCCGGGACTTCGGCTTCGGCCGCCAGGACACCCCCAAGACACCGCAGCACCAGCCCGACTACCCCGACTACTCGGAGACCCCCGAGGACTTCCCCGCCGCCTACGAACCCTCCTGGGCCCATGAGCCCCCGGGTGACGACCCGGCCCGCGACCTGGACCGGCTGCTCGACCGCTTCCGCGACGACATCCGCGACGCGGCACGGGACCATGGCGTCAGCCCGGACCAACTCCGTGACGCCCGCCGCCACCTGTCCACGGCGGCAGCCCACATCGGAGCACTCCTGCGCACCCCGAAGCCCTGATGCCGCTCGCCCGGGCGGTACGACCACCCCTCCACCGCACCGCCCGGGACCCTCCTCAGCCGGCCTTGGCCTCTCCCCCGCCGTAGAGCACCCGCGTCACGGACTCATGGGTCACCCCGTGATCGGCGAGCACCTCGGCCGCCACTCCGGGACGGCTGGTCAGGGCCAGCAGAATGTGCTCGTCACCGATGGACCGGTCCCGACGGTCGACGGCGACCCGCAGCGCCCGCACCAGCACGTCCTTGGCGTCCCGGCTGAACGAACGATGCCCGGACCACCACCTCTTGTCCTTCCGGTCCCCGGCCATCGCCCCGACGCCGTGCACCTGCTCGACCCGGGCGACGATCTCCGCGACATCGATCCCCAATCCGGCCAGCGCATCGGACTCGGCCTGCGACAACCCGGCCCGCCGCCGGGCCTCACCAAGGGCCCGCCGTACGGACTCCACCCACTCCCCGCCTCCGAGCGAGGCGAGCGCGAACGAGGCCCGGCTTCCCTCCCCGTCGAGCAGCGCGAGCAGCATGTGCTCGACCTCGACGGTCTGCGCCCCACCCCGCTCGGCATGCTCCACCGCACCCGTGACCACGGCCCGGGCTTCCTTCGTGAACCGCTCGAACATCAACGCCTCCCGTACTTCTTGTGCACGGCCTGCCTGCTGACACCGAGTTCCGCGGCGATCTCCTGCCAGGACCACCCCTGATTGCGCGCGCTGCGCACCTGCACGGCCTCCAACTGCTCCAGCAGCCGGCGCAGTGCCGCGACGGCCCGCAGCCCGATCCGGGGATCGCGATCGCCCGCCCGCTCGGCGAGATCTGTAGCCTCGGTCATGATGTCAACCTAGATTGACACCCCGCCTCACGTCAACCCAAATTGACAAACAGAACGGCGGGCCCGAGGCAGAGCCCCGAACCCGCCGCAGCAGGAACCGCCCGTCAGTTGGTGAGCACAACCTTCCCGAACAGCTCACCCGACGCCATCCGCTCGAACCCCTCCCGGGCCCGATCCATGGGAAGCACCTCATCGATCACCGGCCGCACACCACTGGCGGCACAAAAAGCGAGCAGGTCCTCCAGCTCGTCCTTGGTCCCCATGGTCGACCCGACGACCTTCAACTCCAGGAAGAAGATCCTCGTCAGCTCGGCGTGCGAGGGCCGATCCCCACTGGTGGCGCCGGAGATGACCAACGTGCCCCCCGGCTTGAGCGACTTGACGGAATGCGACCAGGTGGCCGCCCCCACCGTCTCGATCACGGCATCGACCCGCTGCGGCAGCCGCGCCCCCGACTCGACGGCCTCCACGGCCCCCAACTCCACCGCCCGCTTGCGCTTGGCCTCATCCCGACTGGTGGCGAAGACCCTCAGCCCTGCCGCCTTCCCGAGCACGATGGCGGCGGTGGCCACCCCGCCCCCGGCCCCCTGCACCAGCACGGAGTCACCGGGCCGCACCCCAGCGTTGGTGAACAGCATCCGATAGGCGGTCAGCCAAGCCGTCGGCAGACAGGCGGCCTCGGCGAAGGACAACTCCTTGGGCTTGGGCAGAACATTCCAGGTCGGCACGGCGACCTGCTCCGCGAACGTGCCCTGATACCGCTCGGTGAGAATGGACCGGGGTTCCCCTGGCCCCACCCCGTGCCCGCTCTGCCCGATCACGGAATGCAGTACGACCTCGTTGCCGTCCTCGTCGACACCGGCGGCGTCACAGCCGAGGATCATCGGCAGCCTGTCCTCCGCGAGGCCCACACCCCGCAGCGACCACAGGTCGTGATGGTTGAGGGAGGCGGCCTTCACACGGACGGCACTCCAGCCGGGACGGACCTCGGGGGCCGGCCGCTCGCCCAACTCCAATCCGGAGAGCGGCTGGTCGCGGTCGATTCGGGCGGCGTAGACAGCGAACATGACCTTGACGATAGGCGCCGCCCTCAGCCGACGGAACCACGACGCCCTGTGAGACACGCCCTCTTGCCAAGCCCCGGCCCACCCGAACGGCCGCACTCCGGGCAAGGAAAATGGCCCCGCCCCCAACCGGGGCGAGGCCACTCACGCCACGTCAGCGGCGGGCAACCCCCTCCGCCCGAGCCGCAGCGGCAACCGCGGCCGTGACCGCCGGCGCCACCCGCTCGTCGAACGGCGACGGAATCACGTAGTCCGCGGCCAGGTCGTCACCCACGACCCCCGCCAGCGCCTCAGCCGCCGCGATCTTCATCCCCTCGGTGATCCGAGAGGCCCGCACCTGCAGCGCCCCGGCGAAGATCCCCGGAAACGCCAGCACGTTGTTGATCTGGTTCGGGAAGTCCGACCGCCCGGTGGCCACCACCGCCGCGTACTTGTGCGCGACCTCCGGGTGCACCTCCGGGTTCGGGTTGGCCATGGCGAACACGAACGCCCCGTCGGCCATCGAGGCGACGGCCTCCTCCGGCACCGTCCCACCGGAAACCCCGATGAACACGTCCGCCCCGGCCAGCGCCGACTCCAGCGACCCGCTGAGCCCCGCCTTGTTCGTGAAGGAGGCCAGCTCCCGCTTCACCGCCGTCAGATCGTCCCGGTCCGCCGACACGACACCCTTGCGGTCGGCCACCGCGACGTCCCCGATCCCGGCCTCGACCAGCATCTTCGCGATGGCGACACCGGCCGCGCCCGCCCCCGAGATCACGGCCCGCAGATCCCCGAGCCCCTTCCCGGTGAGCCGCGCGGCGTTCCGCAGCGCCGCCAGCGTCACGACCGCCGTACCGTGCTGGTCGTCATGGAAGACCGGAATGTCCAGCCGCTCCTGCAGCTTCCGCTCGATCTCGAAGCACCGCGGAGCCGAGATGTCCTCCAGATTCACACCACCGAAGGACGGCGCGAGCCGCACCACGGTCTCGACGATCTCGTCGACACCGGTGCAGTCGAGAGCGATCGGCACCGCGTCGACGCCGCCGAACTGCTTGAACAGGATCGCCTTCCCCTCCATCACCGGAAGGGAGGCCTCGGGCCCGATGTCCCCGAGCCCCAGCACGGCCGTGCCGTCGGTCACGACGGCGACGACGGACGACTTCCACGTGTAGTCGTGCACCAGCTCCGGCTGGTCGGCGATCGCGCTGCACACCTTCGCGACGCCGGGCGTGTACGCCAGGGACAGGTCGTCCTTGTCGCGGACCGGCACGGTGGCCTGCACGGCCATCTTGCCGCCACGGTGCAGCGCGAACGCAGGATCGAAGGAATCGAGGGGCTCGGCCCCGCCGTCCTGATCGGTATTGCTGCCGCTGCGAGGATTGACGATCTCCGCTGCCACTTTGTCTGACCCCTTAAGTGTTCATGGTTTGAGGGTGGGACCACTCCTGGTGAGAAGTGGGCGGGACCGCGTATGCCCTGCTCGTGGATACACACGACGCGCGACGTACGCAGTACACGGAGTACGACGTACCGGGCATACACGACGGGCGCGCCGCACACGCGCCCTGAGCCCCGGATGAGGGGTGTAAAGAACCTTCTTACCGGACGGACCGCGCCGCCGACGAGTCCAATACGTGCAAGATCACACGACGGCAAGGGAAACACCCACACCGAGGGACACGAATCGGACACAACCGTCGGCGGTAAACCCCGCGCTCGACCGCTCCGCATCCCGGGATGTACCGAAGATCTTTCGGTCGGAAGGACAGATTCCCGCAGAAGATGCGGCCAGGATGGACCGACCTGCGACAGTTCGGGGGTAACCCGTTATCCGATTTTGACATGCCGGGCGCCCTGAATGGTTCAGTCCGAATGGCAAGATGCCGTAATCACACGAGGTCGCGGCACTCGAAGGCGTGTGCTCTCGTCGACCTAGGAAACCAAGGCCCCTGCCGAACCCGTCGACAGGCGCCAGCCCCATCGGCAACTCCACCCATCCGCCGGAGGAACCCACCATGACCGCAAGCTCCACCCGTCGCACCACCGCAGCACGCTCCCGGTTCGCAGCGGTCGGCTCGATCGCGGTCGCAGGCGTCCTGATTCTCACCGGCTGCGGTGACCAGACTGACGACAGCGGCAATGAGGGCGCCAAGGAGACGGGGAAGTCCAGCACGGCCCCCCTGTTCGACAAGCTGCCCAAGAAGATCCAGGACGCCGGCGTCATCAAGGCCGGCACGAACGCCGAGTACGCTCCGATGGAGTTCCAGGAGGGCGGCAAGATCGTCGGCGTCGACCCCGACATCGCCGCCGCGCTGGGCGAGAAGCTGGGCGTGGAGTTCCAGTTCACCTCCGGCTCCTTCGACGGCCTGATCACTGCGCTGAACTCCGGCCGCTACGACCTGGCCATGTCCTCCATCACGGACAACAAGCAGCGCCAGGAGGGCCTGGACGACAAGGGCAAGAAGCTCGGTCCGGGCGTCGACTTCGTCGACTACTTCGTCGCCGGCACCGCCGTGTACGTCCAGAAGGGCAACCCGAAGAAGATCAACTCGATCGAGGACCTCTGCGGCCAGACGGCGGCCGTGCAGCGCGGCACGACGTACGAGAAGGCACTGCAGGACCAGTCCAAGGCCTGCACGGACGATGGCAAGAAGAAGATCGAGATTGAGCCGTTCGAGAACGACACCGAGGCCCAGACCCGCGTGAAGGCGGGCGGCGCGGTCGCCGGCGTCAACGACTACCCGGTGGCCGTCGACCTGTCCCGCAAGGCCGACGGCGGCAACGCCTTCGAGGTCGTCGGCGAGCAGGTCGACGCAGGTCCGTTCGGCATAGCGGTGAACAAGGACAACAAGGAGCTCACCGCGGCCCTCGAAGCGGCCGTCAACGCGATCATCGAGGACGGCACGTACAAGAAGATCCTCGAGAAGTGGGGCGCCGAGTCCGGCGCGATCGACAAGGCCGCGATCAACGGCGGCAAGTGACCGTCCCGAGCAACACTGAAGGGCAGTCACTGTGACTGACAAGTTCGACAAGGTGCCGGACGACGCCAATCCGTCGGCCGGCACCGTCTCCCAGACGAGCGGTGACATCCCGCCCGAGGCGATCAAGGCCATTCCGGTACGGCACTACGGCCGCTGGATCAGCGCCGTCGTGGTGCTGGCCCTGCTGGCCCTGCTGATCAACGCGTTCGCCACCGCCAAGAAGATCCAGTGGAACGCCGTCGGCGAGTATGTTTTCGACTCCACGGTCCTGGCGGGCGCCGGCCGCACCCTGCTGATCAGCGTCCTCGCAATGATCATGGGCGTGGTCCTGGGCGTCCTCCTGGCCGTGATGCGGATGTCCAAGAACCCGGTGACCAGCTCGGTCGCCTGGCTCTACATCTGGATCTTCCGCGGCACCCCGGTTTACGTCCAGCTACTGATCTGGTTCAACCTGGCGCTGGTCTTCGAGACCCTGAACCTCGGTCCGATCTACAAGGACGAGATGGTGCAGGTCATGACCCCGTTCATGGCGGCCCTGCTGGGTCTGGGCCTGAACGAGGCGGCGTACATGGCCGAGATCTGCCGTGCCGGTCTGATGGCCGTCGACGAGGGCCAGACCGAGGCCGCGCACGCCCTCGGCATGAGCCACGGCAAGACGCTGCGCCGCATCGTCATCCCGCAGGCGATGCGGGTGATCGTGCCGCCGACCGGCAACGAGTTCATCAACATGCTCAAGACCTCGTCGCTGGTCTACGTCGTGACGTACAACGAACTGCTGCGGGCCACCTCGACGATCGGATCCACGTCGTACGCCGTGATGGAGATGCTGTTCGTGGCCTCCATCTGGTACCTGGTCATGACCAGCGTGTTCAGCGTGTTCCAGTACTACCTGGAGCGCCGCTACGCCCGCGGCTCGACCCGCAGTCTGCCTCCCACGCCATGGCAGAAGGTCAAGGCCAATCTGATGTCGTTCAGCCGCGAAAGGGGTGCGACGGCATGACCGCCATGGTGAAGGCCGAGGGCGTCCACAAATCCTTCGGCGCCGTTCAGGTCCTCAAGGGCATCGACCTGGAGGTGCAGACCGGCGAGGTGTTCTGCCTCATCGGTCCGTCCGGGTCCGGCAAGTCGACGTTCCTCAGGTGCATCAACCACCTGGAGAAGATCAACGCCGGCCGGCTGTACGTCGACGGTGAGCTGGTCGGCTACCGCCAGAAGGGCGACAAGCTGTACGAGCTCAAGGACAGCGAGGTCGCGCAGCAGCGCCGGGACATCGGCATGGTGTTCCAGCGGTTCAACCTGTTCCCGCACATGACGGCGCTGGAGAACGTCATGGAGGCGCCGGTCCAGGTCAAGGGCACGAACAAGGCCCAGGCCAAGGAGCGCGCGAGGGAGCTCCTGGACCGTGTCGGCCTCGCCGACAAGGCCGGGAACTACCCCTCCCAGCTCTCCGGCGGGCAGCAGCAGCGCGTGGCCATCGCACGGGCGCTGGCGATGGACCCGAAGCTGATGCTCTTCGACGAGCCGACCTCCGCCCTCGACCCGGAGTTGGTCGGTGACGTCCTCGACGTCATGCGCGACCTCGCCGAGTCCGGCATGACGATGGTCGTCGTCACCCACGAGATGGGCTTCGCCCGCGAGGTCGGCGACAGCCTGGTCTTCATGGACGGCGGCGTGGTCATCGAGTCGGGCGACCCGCGCGAGGTCCTGACCAACCCGCAGCACGAGCGGACGCAGGCGTTCCTGTCGAAGGTGCTCTGACAGAATGCAGATGAAGGGGCGGCACGGGAGTCCGTACCGCCCCTTCTTTCTGCCGTCGACGCCGTCAACGGCGCAGTGCTTCGACGGGTGGGATCCGGGATGCTCGCCAGGCCGGGTACAGGCCCGCGAGCAGACCGGCGGCCAGGCCGAGTGCCGGGGCCAGCGCGAGAGTGGCGGGATCGACGACGGGCGTCCACTGCCGCGCCGCTGCTACCGAGACCACGACCACGGTGCCGATCGAAGTGCCCACCAGGCCCCCGACGAGGCCGAGTGCCGTTGACTCGGCCAGGAACTGGAGGGTGATGTGCACTCCGCGCGCCCCCAGTGCACGGCGCAGTCCGATCTCCCCGGTGCGTTCCATCACGGCGACGAGGGTGGTGTTGGCGATACCGGCCGCTCCGACGATGAGACACACCCCGGCCAGCAGGAGGAACAGCTGGCTCAGGTCGTCACCGACCGTGCCGCGCAGCGACCGCGGGTCCGGAGGCGGTGTGACCTTGAAGTACTCGGGGCGTTCCGGCCGCAGGGCGACGGCTGCCTCCTGGGCGATCTGACCGGCGGCACCGAGTCGCGTGGTGATGAGCATCCGCGCCCCCTCGTCGTCCAGTGTTCCCCAGGTCCGTTCGGCGACGGAGCGCGGCACCGTGATGGACAGCAGCAGCTCGGGTTTCCGCTCGACGTCCTTGAGAATGCCGATCACGGTGAACGAGGTCCCGCCGATGAACACGGCAGGGTGAGTGCGCAGCGTGGTGATGCCGAGGCGCCTCGCGGTCGCCTCGCCGATCACGGCGACGGCCTGCTGCTGCCTGTCGTGAAAGCTGTCGAATGCCCGCCCCTGGACGAAACGGGCATCCGTTGCCGACCAGATCCCAGGAGAGGCCGCGATCACCTGGGTGCGGGCGTCGATGCTGTTGGCCGTGCCCACCGGGGCGGCTCGCACCGCCTCGTCGGGGCCGAGCCGGACGGTCCAGTACACACCTGCGGCGTTCACGCCGTTAAGCCGTGTGATCCGCGCGTCGGCGTCCTTTGGGAAGGCGGTCTCGGGAGCGGCGGCGTTTCGGGGAGCGACGTCGGTGACAACGACCTCGGTCGCGGTGAGCAGGTTGAACCGCGCGTCGATCTGAGACGCGGCCGTGCCGGTGAGCCCGAGGACCGCGATGAGCGCTCCGACGCCGAGAACGGTACCGAGCGCGGTGAGGGCGGACCGGGCCGGTCGCTGGAGTATGCCGGCCACGGCTTCAGAGAACAGGTCGCGAACCGCCAGGCGGGATCGTCCTGGAGTGGGGCGGCTGCGCTTCGTCACCTGGCCCCCCGGTGGCGCGTGGGGTCCGACAGGACGCCGTCGCGGATGGTGATGGTGCGGTGCCCGTGCTCGGCGACCTGGCCATCGTGGGTGATCACCACGATGGTCATGCCGTCGCGGTGCAGCGTGTCCAGCAGCTCGAGCAGTGACTCGGCGGTGGCGGAGTCGAGATTGCCGGTCGGTTCATCACAGAGCAGCAGTGAGGGCTCGGCCACCAAGGCGCGTGCGACCGCGACTCGTTGGCGTTCGCCGCCCGACATCTGGGTCGGCGGGGCTGCCGCCCGGTGTGAGATACCGACGCGTTCGAGCACTGCCGCGGCACGCATGCGCCGCTGCCGACGGGGGACGGACTGGTAGAGCATGGCTAGCTCGACGTTCTCCTGAGCGCTGCGGTGGGGAAGGAGATGGAAGGCTTGGAAGACGAACCCGATGTGCTCGCCGCGAAGTGCGGCCAGGCGAGAGGCGCTCATGGCTTGCGTGTCGATGCCGTTCAGCAGATAGCGGCCCCGGGTGGGCGTGTCCAGCAGTCCCGCGATGTTCAGCAGGGTGGACTTGCCCGACCCCGACGGCCCCATGACGGTAATGAACTCCCCGCTGCCGATGCGCAGATCGCAGGGGCGCAGGGCGTGGACGGCCGGAGGCCCGGGGTACGTCAGCTCGACGGCCCGGAACTCGATGACCGGCGGGCCCCCGGGAGACCTGGTCACTGTCCCCCCACAGTTGCTCTCGGCTGCACGCCTACGACCACCTGGGCACCGGCCGCAAGCCGTTCGCCCTTCTGCGGAGTCACCTGAACGAAGCCGTCGCCGGACACGCCGATCGTGACAGGAATCCGCCGCTCGGTGCGCCCCTTGCGCTCGGTGACACTGGTCAAGCCGTCGGCGCCAGTGGAGAGAGCGGACGAGGGGACAGCGAGGACCTTTCCCTTCGAGGAGGCTGCCACGACGGTCAACTGCACGTTTTCGCCGTTCAGTTCCGTCGGCAGCGGCCTCGACGGTGTGACCTTGACCGTGTACTTCTCCGTCCCCGACTCCTGGCTGCCGTCCTTTGCGGGGCTGCTGTCCTTGCTCACGGAGGTGACCTTTCCGGTGAACTGGCGCCCCGTCATCTCCGAGTAGATGCGTACTTCCTGGCCAGGACGAATCATTCCCTTCTCCTGCGGAGTCACGGATCCCTCGACGGTCAGCGCGCCGGCCGACAGGGACAGCAGACTCGTTCCGGCCTCGTCGCCGACCTTCGTGCGCACTTCGTCGACGTAGGCGGGGAAGGACCGGACGAAGACCACCTCCGAAAGCGGGAGCGTGGGGACGAGAGGCGGTGGTTCGTTCTCTTTCCGCACCGGCGAGGAAGCTGTTTCGATCGGCTGGGATTCGCCGGTCCCGGGCGCAGCCGCCTCAATGGTCGGCGCTTCGTATCCGATGGAGCGGTAGAAGGAGACCACGGCACTTTGAGTTCCGGGACCGAAAACCCCTGGAGGGTCGTTCCCGCTGGGGTGGCCCACTTCACGCAACGCCGTCTGCAACTGGGCCACGTCGTCCCCGCGCCTTCCCGGAGCGAGGTCGCGGTAGGCGGGAACAGCGCCCTTGAGAACGAACAGGGGACGTCCGGACACCTCCAGAAGCACCTGCCCAGCGGTGATCTTCTGACCCGGGGCCGCATTGACCTTGGTCATCACTGATCGGCCGACGTCCTTGTCCGCTTGCGGACCGGCGGAAATGTCGGCGTGCTGGGATGCGGTGACCTGACCTCGGGTGATCAGGGACTGGGAGATCACCCGATGCTCCACAGACGCAGTGAGTATGTCCGGCGCGGGCGGTGCCGTGTCCGCGGCGACCTGCGCTGGGGACTTGACGACAAGCGCGGCCCCGGCTCCGGCCCCGGTGCACACGAGACATGCGAGGACGAGGAGGCCGAGGCCCCGTCGACGCTGAGCGAGACCACGAGACGCTCCGGAATCCGCCGGCGGTACAGCTCTCTCGACTGCCACCGCACGACGCCGCCCCATCAGGACCTCGCCACGACGTCGGCCGCCTTCTTCATGGCTTCGTCCAGGGACTTTCGTTCCCGGTTCAGTTGCTCGGCCTGGGACTCGATCTTCTCCTGCTGGATGGTGACCTCGGCATCGAACCAGACCTTGGCGACGTTGCCCTTGTCTCGACACGAGATGTCAGCGGTCGCCGTCCTAATTTCGAGCGGAGTGACGTCCCGGGAGCCGAACCGGGGGTCATCGCTCGCGTCCAGCGGCCGCTCGTAGTCGAACCCGCTCTTCTTCATGCAGGCGGACCACGTCTTGAACGCTTCGATGACCTCGGGACTTTGCTGGGACTCCGCGAAGGACTCGTTGCTGATCGTCTGGGCGACCGTGGTGTTGACGGAACCGGCCGAGATCTTCCGGTCAGCCTCGCCCATGCAGCCTCCCTCGGGGACGGGTTTGCCTCCCACCTCCTTGGCTCCGCCCTCAAGAGCCTGCGCCTGAAGTCCGGTGCCCGACGTGCCGTCTACTGCGCCGGCTTGGACAGCCTGGTCGTACTCTTCCTGCTCCGCAGCGGCCGGCTTGTAGCCCCGTTCCTCGGCGAGCGCCATGTCGTGGATTCCGTAGCGCCAGTCCACCAGCGTCTTGGGACCCAGCCGTGGCAGGTCCGGAGCGGGCTGCCATGAGAAGCCGAATCTCTTCATGCAGTCGCCGGCCAGTGTCTTCCGGGCCTGCGAGATCTGCTTTCTCTCGGTGTCCGAGGGCAGATACCCCTCGATGGGAAGGACCCATGTGGCGGGATCAGCCGCGTCGAACGGAACGGACGCGCTCGGCGTGGCGATCGATGGCTCCGTCGCCGTTTTGTCGGCCGAACAGCCGGCGGTCGATATCACCGCTGTCGCAACCACGAGTGATGCAGGGCCGATTCGCTTGATTCTATTCAGCATTCCATGTTCCTGCTGTCAGCAAAGTGGGCGACTGCTGCTGCTCCGCGCGGAACGGCAGCAGTCGCAAGGGCAGCTCAGAGCGTCTGCCAGGCGAACGAGGCGTTTTCGTTCTTCGTGACCGAGAGGTTGTTCTGCGAGCGGGGGCTGGTCCAGTCAGCAGAACCCTTGTAACCACTGTTGTAGTACGTCACGGCGAAGTAGGTCGTGTGCTTGTTCTTCACCGAGGCGGCGTTGTTCTTGATGCCCTGACCATTGCCGTTGCCGCCGTGGCAGAATTTCAGCGGCTGGGTGCCGCCCTGTGGGGCGCCCCCGATGCGCTCATCGGCGAAGTTCCAGACGCTGTAACCGACGTTGCGATAGGCGCCGCCGTAGTTCGAGTTGTAGTAAATGGCGTACTTGAAAAGCGATGCCGACTGGGATTTGTCACAGGCCTCGGGGCTCATCTGATTCTCGAACCCCGTGTTGCCCGAGTCGGCATGGGCAGGGGTGGCCATGCCGAGCCCCAGCGCCACGACTGCTGCCGCTATGGCAGGAATCTTGCTTCTCACCTGTTTTCCCTTCGAAAGACGCGAGTGCGTACGGATGCTGCGGACCGGATGCTCAGGACTGCTGTCGGGCCAACTGCTCAGCGGCCTGGCGACGCTTCCGCTGGAACGGGTCGACGGCGGCCCCGGCTCCCTCACCGGGAGTCGCCACCCATCGGCGGATCTTGTTCGCGACGCGGACCAGCCGCTCGTCACCGGGTGGGACGTCGATGTAGAACAGCGCTTCATCCGGCTTCTTGTCGTCTCCGCCCCATCTCACGACGCCTTCGCAGTCAGCGAGAATGTCCCGGACGATCACCAGCTGGTTCGGGAAGAACCCGCCGTGCTGGCCGGAGGGGTAGAAACCGGGCCGGATCTGAACCGCAGTACCCGAGGCGAGGTTCGACTCCGCGAGACCCTTGCGTACCTTGCTCGGACTCCGCCAGCTCTCCACGTCACCACGGCGGAGTTGGTCGACCTCGTAGTGAAAACGCTGGACCACGTGAACGAGGACGGTTTCCACGTCGCCCATGCGAATCTGAACGCCGTCGAGAGGCGTGCCGAGGACAGGGCGGGTCCAGACCTCTCCCCCGTCGTCGGCGGAGTTCTCCATCTCCCAACCGTTCAGGGACGGTCTACCGGTCGTTACCGGGGCCGAATCCGAGTCGTCGGAGGGGGTCGCATGAGCTGGGGAAGCCGACAGGGGGGTTCCGACGAGCGATGCCAGGGCGGTACCGCCGACCACGGCAGTGGTGCGTGCGAGCAGAACACGGCGCGATATCTCAGCACTCATGTGCGTGACTCCAGGTTGGCTACAGGGCCGAAGAGACGGCCTGGAAGAGGACGTACGGGACGAGGACGAGCGACATGGTCGTCAGCCACGGGGCCAGAGGGCGGTCCCGGTGCAACGGCACGAGGACGTCGGCCACGATCACCAGCAGCAGGACGAGCATCCCGACCACGGTGACGGTCAGCGTGGCCACGCCGACCCGGTCACAATCGGCTCCGCACACTTCGATGATCGTGCTGGACCGGCCGACCACGGATTCGTGGCCGAACCAAGAGCGTTGCGTGAGCCACCACAGGCTGTGCAGGGGCACCATGGCTGGGATCCCGATGAGGAGGTTGACCAGCACCGGCGGCCATGCGGGCTGCGGGCGCTTCATCAAGCGTGCTCGCGCATCGGCGCGTAATACTTCTCGAACACCCGGTACAGGCCCATGCGCTTCTTCCCCTCCGACACGGCGTCCTCCGTGGTGCCCTGATAGCGGATCAGGACTTTTTCGATGTCCGCTTCGGACGAGTCGATGCTGGGACCGTCCACGCCGATGAGGGAGGCGTGGTACATGTGCACGAACGGCACGGTGGCAGCGGTGAACGAGCTGTTCGTCCGCAGCTTCTGCCAGACCGAGAACAGGTCGGCATCGTCGTTGGCGTCACGCCGGGATGTGGCGGGCAGCAGTCCGCGGTCGACCGCCAGATTCCGTGCGTTGATCGCTGTGGTGCCGAAGATTTGCGCCAGGCCCGTTGAGGAGTCACGCTTCGACTGACCCAACAGATCGATAAGGAACTCCAGGTCGGCCGGCAGTGTCCCGCTGTGGTACATGTACACCGTGGCGTCGGAGATCCGGTCGTCGATGCTGGGGACCTTGCTGATGTTGTAGTGGCGCATCTCCCAGAGCACTGGGAGCTGGATCAGCGCCTTGCGCATCTTGTACCGGCGAGCTAGGTCGGTGAACACGTTGTCCCAGCTCAGGACGAAGTCGATGGCTTCGGTCGTGGTGTACTTGGTGTACCAGTTCGACTCGGGCACACCGACCGCGTCCGAAGACATGTACGCCCGGATGTCGTTGCGCAGGCCCTCCCAGAAGGTGTTGTTGAACTCGACATCGAGCCCTGAGCCAGTGGAGGGTGACGGGGTGAAGGAGTTCTGGCCGGTGTCCCGCCCGGAGGCAATGTTGACGTCGATCTCGATCCTGCCGTCGCCGGAGCCGACCCATTTGGTGACGATCTGGTCGTAGGCCCAGTTGTTCGGCATGGAGTAGCCGAAGTTGCCGGAGAAGGCATAGGACATGTCGGAAACGAAGCTCGCGTCGGCCAACTTGCGTTCGGATACTCGGGAGCACACGTTCCTCGGCCCGTAGATACCGACCTTATAGTTGCCGCCCGTGGACTCGATGCCGTCGTTGATGCCCTGGAAATGCGGGATGATGTGGGTCGTGACCTCGTCGTCGACAGCGTCGTAGTCGACGGCGAAGTAGATGCGGGTACCGGGTTTGAAACCGTGCCGTTCCGCATGCATGACGGCGTTGACGGCGTCGGCGGTTCCCTGTTCGGGACCGAACGAGTCCTTGCCCCGCCCGTAGGTCTGGTAGATCGGGAAGCAGCGGAGTCCGCTGTCGGCGATCGTCTTCAGCTCGCCGGGCTGGATCTCCTTTTCCTTCGTGTCGCCGCTCGGCGTCGGGTCGGGGTTGTACAGGTAGCGGCCCACGTATTTGATGCCCTCCGCCTTCAGGGCCGCCGCCCGCGCCGGAGTGATCTTGGTGACGCAGTCGCATGCCTCGCCCTTGCGGGACTGGTCGCCGTGCGAGACAAGCAGCGATGCCCACGTGGAGAAGTCCCCGAGGCCGGTGACGGGGAGCTTCACGAACGCCTGAAACTTGCGGACCTCGTCGGACAGCCCCGCGGTGAAGGTCCTGTCGAAGGAGACGCCATACCAGTTGTTGAAGATCATGGCGGCGGAGAACAGCTGGACCCAGGTTCCGTTGGAACCGACGGACAGCGTCTGGTTCTTCAGGCCGGCCTGGGTACCGGGGCCGAAGTTGCCGTTGGCGGTGCCGTCGGCCATGCCAATCTCGTACTGGACGGCGTAGATCATGGCCTTGGCGACGTCACGGGAGTGGTGGCCGTCGCACGGGACGATGAAAAAGTCTTGACGGTTGACGTACCGCCCGTTGAGCACTGCTGGATGGACCGGATGGTATCGGAGCCGTTGTTGACTGTGATGTAGGCGTCCATGTTCAGCAGGCCCTTGAAGACCTTCGGCGTGAGGTCACTGCCTGGATAGGTCCTGTCGACGCCCATGTTCGCCTTGAGCTGGGCGATCGAGGAGTCAACGCGGTCGCTGTATTTGCCGTCGATGCCTCCGCCGTCATAACCCTTGCAGTACAGGGCCGACTGGATGATGCGTATGAAATCCGCGGACGGCGCGGTGGACGCGTTGATTTTGGGGTGCTTCGACTGCAGCGTGGACAGTGTCGTGGGGCCGAAGCTGTTCGACAGGGAGCTGATCCCGAGTTCCCACTGCAGGGCTCGGGTGAGGGCATACATGACCGGCCAGCCGGTTCTGCCGTTCTCCTTGACCGTCATGCCGATACGACTGCCGTACACCTTGTTGACGAACTTCTGCGCCTGCAGAACCATCTCGTCGGCCATTGTGGGGGCTTCTCCTTGAGTGCTCGCGAACCGAAAGCGTCAGGACGCCAGGTGGCACAGCGCCTCGGTACGCGAGGCACGCCTGGGGCCAGGGGCGAACAGGACGGCGGAGCGAAGCACGCAGGCAAGTCGCGGCCTGTACGAGCAGCCGGCATCCCGGCATGACGAAATCCCTCCCCCGTAGCGACGGTTACCCCCCGGTCGCTGACTGAAGTGCGCCCTATGGCGGAGTGGTCAAGACCCGCCGGACACGCCCGCCAACGTAGCCACAGGTCAGTGGCGACTCAAGCGACTACTACGGCCCCTGCCGTGGTTGGCGCGAAATACTCACCTGCCTGACGGCGCGCCGAAGTGCGCAGATCCCGTGCACAGTACGCGAGTTACCTGAGCGTTCTGCGTGAAGCTGAGGGGCTGTGGAGGAGCATGCACCGACCACGGATGGCTGGAAAACGCCCCTCGAGTCGTGAGAGGCTGCCAACCATGTCGGTGATCATGGAGTTCCGCCACCCCAGCGGTCACGCTTTTCCATTGGGGCGGAGGCCTCATGCGTGCGATGGCTTACGTGAGCTCCCCTGGGGGAGGTCTTGATCAATCGGAATGTCGAGCACGGGCAAGTCGACGACACTCCGTCTCTTGCGCTTACCGAGGGCACAGGACGGTGGACCTCGATACCGACGCCCGGGCCAATGGGGCACACTGCTGAACGGTTCCACCGACTGGACATGGCGTGAGCACGTAATCGCGCGGCCTTCTGTTTCCTTCGGCGGTGTCCCGCGTCGGCTGCTGCCAGATAACCTGAAGGCCGGGGTCGACAAGCCCGACCTCCGCGCCCCAATAGCCAACAAGGCTTGCGCCAAACTCGCGACAATCCGGCCCTCGTAGGAACCCCAAGCTGATCCTCTTCGACGAGCCGACCTCGGCTCTCGACCCGGAGCTGGTCGGTGACGTCCTCGACGTCATGCGCGACCTCGCCGAGTCCGGCATGACGATGGTCGTCGTCACCCACGAGATGGGCTTCGCCCGCGAGGTCGGCGACAGCCTGGTCTTCATGGACGGCGGCGTGGTCATCGAGTCGGGCGACCCGCGCGAGGTCCTGACCAACCCGCAGCACGAGCGGACGCAGGCGTTCCTGTCCAAGGTGCTCTGACGGTACGACGGCGAAGGGGCGGTACGAGGATCCTCGTAAAGCCCCTTTCCCGTAGGCGCCCTACGGCAGCGGCTCCGTGTCGCCGTACCGTCTGCGTACCCCGTACGGCCCCCGTCGAGCCGTTACTTCACCGCGAACACCAGCGCGTCCGACGGCGAGCACCACACCGGGCGGGCCTCGCCGAAGCCCTTCTCGCGCAGTACGCTCGCGTGCCACTGGGCGGACGGCATGTCGCCGTCGGCGTGCTCGCCGTAGATCTCGAAGCGGCCGGCCGTCGGCCCGGCCAGCACCGGGTCCTTGGCGGCGAGCTGCCACCACTCGGACCAGTCGAGGGCGCCGCCCGCCTTGGCCTGATCCATGCGGGCGTGGCGCTGGGCGCGCTCGGCGGCGTTGATCCGGGGCGTGGACTCGTCGATCATGTGGTCCGCGTTGAGGAAGACACCACCGTCGCGGACCAGCTCCGCGACCTGACCGTAGAGGGCCGCGAGGGGTTGTGAACAGGTGGCGATCGACGGCACTTGAGCGTGTTCTGGCACTCATGAGTGAGTCCCCGGGCAGTGGCAGGCACACGTTCCTGGACGGGAACTGGAGTTCTTGCATCGAATGCGTGACCTTCGCCAGTGTTGGTCGTTGGGCGTGGTGACGGTTATCTGCGGCACCGGGGTGGGGGCGAAAGAGGTGGGCGGACTGCGTGAGATGGTGGCGCCGTTCGTCGTGCCCAGCCCCTCGGGGGTTGCGATCCGTACCCGCCTCAAGAGCCTGACCGCCGGGGACGAGAAGGTGCTGAGCTTGGTCGGCGACCTGCTCGGTTCGCTCGCCTCCCGTGATCTGAAGGCGCGGTGTTCGGCAGGGCTGGAGCACGACCGTGAACGGTGGGCGCAGCGCAAGCGTGCCCTGACCGAAGAGTCTTCCTCCCGCTGGGCAGGCAGCATCACGAAAGCCACCCACGACCAGTGGGCACTCGCCCGGCGTGGCCAGCTCGCGCATATCCAGAGCCTTCAAGCCGGGATCGAGACGATCGAGTACCGGCTGTCCGTGCCTGTGGGTGAGAAAGGCACTAAGCAGGCGCCGGGCGGCTACCGCAGCGAGCGGGAGTGGCATGCGAAGAGGCGCCGCCTGTGTGTGCTCGAAGACCGGCTTCAGGCGGTGCGGGCGGACCGGGAGGCCGGCGTCGTGCGCGTGGTGCGCGGCGGGAAACGGCTGCTGAACACCCGCCACCACCTTGAGGAAGCACAGCTCACCGAGGAGCAGTGGCGCGCCCAGTGGCAGGCCGGGCGCCGGTTCCTCGCCGCGGACGGTGAGTCCGGTAAGAGATTCGGCAACGAGACCATCCGCGTCACGCCCGGCGGCGAGGTCTCGGTCAGACTCCCGGCGCCGTTGGCGCACCTGGCGAACGCGCCGCACGGCCGGTATGTCCTCACCGGCCGCGTGTCGTTCGCGCACCGGGGTGAGCAGTGGGCCGACCGCGTGGCGGCCAACCGGGCCGTGGCCTACCGCATCCACGAAGACACCGTCCGGGGGCGCTGGTATCTGACCGCGTCATGGACGATCCCCACGGTCCAGACGGTGCCGTTGGATGCTGCCCGCGCCGGTGGCCTGATCGGGGTGGACACCAACGCCGACCACCTGGCTGCCTGGCGCCTCGACGCACACGGTAACCCGTGCGGCGAACCCCGCAGGTTCTTCTTCGAGCTCGACGGCCCCGCCCCCCACCGAGATGCCCAGGTGCGACACGCCTTGATCCGCCTGCTGCACTGGGCCGCCCGGCACGGACTGCACATCGCGATCGAAGACCTCGACTTCGCCACGGAGAAGACCCGCGAGAAGCACGGCAGACGAAAGCGGTTCCGCAAGCTCATCAGCGCAATGCCCGTCTCCAAGCTGCGGGCGCGGCTGCTCAGCATGGCTGCTGAGCTGGGGATCACCATCGTCGCGGTCGATCCCGCCTACACCTCCAAATGGGGCGCGCAGCACTGGCAGAAGCCCCTCACCAGCACCAAGCGGGCCACCACGCGGCACGACGCCGCGAGCGTAGCTATCGGAAGGCGCGCCCTCGGGCACCGTATCCGGCGACGGACGGCACCGCCCCACACCCACCAGAGCGATAGGTGTGGGCATCGGACCGCCCAGGCCCGACACGGCGCCCGAGGGCGTGAGGAACGCCGCCCCCGCATCCCCGGACCACGGACACGATCCGATGGCGCTGGGTGTGGAGTGAAAGCGGCCGACCAGTGTGCCCAACACCGTTCGGGGCACGCGGCTGAGTATGGGTTCTGGCAACAGGACTCACTCCCACTCAGTCTTTAGGAACGGTTCACGGTGCAGCCAGTGCAGGGCGGTGGCGGTCAGGACGGCGTCGTAGGAGTCGTACGGCAGCTTCGCCGGCCAGTCGGGGTCCTTGAGGTCTCCCGTGACCAAGGTGACCCGCGCGTCGTCCGCGAAGGAGCCCTCGGCGATGGCGAGGAGCGCCGGGCCGTGATGCTTCCCGTGCCGCAGGCGAGGTCGAGGACGCGCGGGGTGGGGCCGACGAGGGCCTCGACCATGTCGAGCATGATCCGGAAGCGCTCCTCGCGGTCGGGCATGTACCACTCCTGCTGCCGGTCCCAGCTCTTCTGCCAGGCGGCCCAGTCGGCACTGGTCGTGGTGGTGGATGCGTCCGTCATCGAGCCCTCCATTGCGCACGTCACGTAATACCCTGGAAGCACGATCAGCTCTTACTCGACCGCATCACGACGATAGAACGCCTCCGTAAGGACTACAAGTGGAACTGGCCTATTACTCGGACTATGCCGTACGACTCGTCAACAGCGAGGACCCGGCCCGGGGCAAGGACTCGCTGACCTCGGTCGAGGCCGTTCGTGACCTGTTCGGCGTCAGCCAGGAGGCGGCCCGCCGCGCCACCGACGCCGACGTCACCCGCTTCCGCTCGGTCCGTGCGCGACTGAGGGCGGTCTTCGAGGCGGCGGACCAGGGCGACGAGACGCTGGCGGTGAACCTCCTGAACTCGCTGCTCCTGGAGTTCCCGGTGAGCCCGCAGATCTCCGGCCACGACTTCCGGGACGAGGACGGCCGCCCCCTGTGGCACCTGCACCTGGCGGACCACCCGTCGAACGCGACCGCGGGCTACGCCGCCATCGCCGCGATGGGCCTGGCGTTCCACCTCACCGAGTACGGCGTGGACCGCCTGGGCCTGTGCGAGGCGGCCCCGTGCCGCAACGCCTACCTGGACACCTCCACCAACCGCTCCCGGCGCTACTGCTCGGACCGCTGTGCGACCCGCGCGAACGTGGCCGCCTACCGGGCCCGCAAGCGCCTGGAGGCCGACCGGTCGGCCGGCACGATCCGCAGGGCCGACAGCGCCCAGCGCGCCAGCGCGAACGGTGAGCGCTGATCCGGCTTGCGCGGCCGGTAGCGCAGCCGGACCTTGCCCAGGATCAGCTCATCCGGCACCACCCCGTAATCGGTGCTGTCGCCACCGGCGTAGGCGTTGTCCCCGAGCACCCACCACCCGCCCTCACGCCGCTCGGCCGCGCGCTTGACGACCAGCAGGTCCTGCTGGAACGGATGCCGCAGCACGACCACGTCCCCGGGCCGGATCCGGCC
Source organism: Streptomyces sp. UG1 (assembly GCF_049974585.1). NCBI lineage: Bacteria > Bacillati > Actinomycetota > Actinomycetes > Kitasatosporales > Streptomycetaceae > Streptomyces > Streptomyces sp. UG1. The sequence goes on from NZ_JBNGGG010000028.1 coordinate 154,947, forward strand.
CCGGTGCCACACCACGAGCAGATCGCCGTGATACAGCGTGGGCACCATCGACGGGCCGGTCACCTCGGCCCACCCGAAGGGCCGGTCCGTCCGCCCGCGCTCGGTCTCCTGCGACAACTCCGGCATCCCCGGCACCTCCCCGGTAGGGTCCTCCACCAGTCTCAGTCTCACCCCGGACTTTTGTCCTAAGCCCATGGGGGCACTCGCGAAAACCCGTCTTGCAGGGAGTAATGTCCCACCTGAGAAGACGATCACGAGGAAGGAATGCTCCATGCTTTCCCGCCTGTTTGCCCCCAAGGTCAAGGTCAGCGCACACTGCGACCTGCCCTGCGGTGTGTACGACCCGGCCCAGGCCCGCATCGAGGCGGAGTCGGTGAAGGCCATCCAGGAAAAGATGGCCGCCAACGACGACCCGCACTTCCAGGCGCGTGCCACCGTCATCAAGGAACAGCGTGCCGAGCTCGCGAAGCACCACGTCTCGGTGCTCTGGAGCGACTACTTCAAGCCCCCGCACTTCGAGAAGTACCCGGAACTGCACCAGCTCGTCAACGACGCCCTGAAGGCCCTCTCGGCCGCCAAGGGCTCCACCGACCCGGCGACCGGCCAGAAGGCCCTCGACTACATCGCCCAGATCGACAAGATCTTCTGGGAGACGAAGAAGGCTTGATCTTGGATCATGCCGTTTGACCTGCGATTTCCTTGGTCGCTTGGTCTTCCGGTCCGCACCCGGTCCGCAGGCCGCCGAGCACGGCGTCCATGACGGTCCGGGTGCGGTCTTCTTCGCCCGGCCACAGGTGGGCGTAGATCCGCAGTGTGATGACCGCGGAGGCGTAGAAGTGGCGCAGGTCGTGGGTCACCATGTGCGGCAGCTCGACGGGCTTGCGGCCCTCGCGCTCGGCCGCCTCCATCGTGAACAGCCACTCCTTGGAGGGGCGTGTCCGGAGGTGCGTGAGGAGGGTGTCCGTGACGACCTCGCCGACGGGGACCGTGCCCGCGCCACCAACGGTGGGCATCGGGCCGAACTGCGAGCCACCACAAGGGCGTTCAATCGCGCCCACCGCTCGGCGATCCGGGCGGACCGGCCATCGCCCTGATCTTCGCCGCGCTCCACCTGGCGCGCGCCGCCGCCAAGTGGCATGAGCAGCGCGGTCACGAGCAGTAGGTGGCAGCAGCCGAAGAAGCCTTCCGCCAGCTGCAGACCGGTTACCAGCAGGCCGCCCGGCCAGTCTTGGCGGATCTCGCCCGTCGCGCACCGCGCGCCACAACAGCCAACCGCTTCGAGCAGGACCTACGCGCAGTCCTCCCCGACCACGCCGACCGCGTCCTCTCCGATCCCGCATGGCCAGCCCTGACCACGACCGTCGCCCACGCCGAGACCGTCGGCCACACCCCCCGGCGCCTCCTGTCCGAGGTCGGCACCCGACAGGAACTCGACAGTGCCGAGCATCCCGCCGAAGTCCTCAACTGGCGCATCACCGCTCAACCGAACAGGCGCGCACAGGCAGCACGCAGGCAAAGCACCATCAGCGGCACGGCGTCCACATCCGCCGCTCCACGTCCTCCGGCCACACCAGCGAACATGACGCCCGAAGAACGTGGTCGGCACCGCTGAACCCGGTCGGATGCCCTCGCCATACGGCGCGGCGGGGGCATCGACTGTTCTGCCACGGCTTCGCGTCAGGCTGCTTCGGTTCCGCTCGGAGCAGCGGGTGCACCAGGCCGCACGGCGAGCAGCCACTCGGCCCACACTCGGGCTTCGGCCACGTGTTCAGCCTGCAGCCCGGCACGGGGATAAGGCTGAACCAGCAGGCTCGCCGCGCCACGGGCGGTGCGCTCCGCGGCCCAGGAGTGGTCGAGGTCAGTGAAATCGTCCACCACAGCAGGCGTAGAGCTATGCCGCTCTTGTACGACCACGAGGCCACGGCACGCATGCTGCAGGCCCGCACCGGCAGCTCCCTGGTCGGGGTCGAGGACGTGGACGTCGTACGGCAGATCACCGCAGCCTTCAGTGCGGCCGACGAACGCCTCGGCGGCGGCCATGGCCTGACAACCTTACGGCAAGCGGCCTTCGGTGCCGTCGCCGAACTCGCATACCTCGCTGGGTGGAAGCGCCACGACCTCGGCCAAGAAGGCGCCGCCCAGCGCTACTACCAAGTCGGCTACCAACTCGCCTGCGAAGCCGACCCGCGCGGTCACGCCGCCTGGATGATGCGCGCCCTCGCCCACCAAGCCCTCAGCCTCAAGCAACCCCACCACTGCGTCGACCTCGCCGAAGGAGCCCTCACCCGCGCCCTGCTCGCCGCCGAAGACGCCCTGCTGCGCGACGACGGCCCCCAGCCCAGCTACTCCCGCGTCAGCGGCCCGGCAGCCGGCACCGTCGCCAGCCACACCGCCCGTACCCTGACCGACCTCGCCGACCACGTCGGTACCGAGCGGCAACACCGTGATGCCTTGGTGCGCTGGGACCCTAAGACGTCGTCTCATTTGGATCATTGAGTAGTCTGCACCATGTGGTGATAGTCGAGCGCATGGTGCCGGACGAG